>JAZADZ010000001.1:0-10355 GCA_036123135.1 Bacteroidota bacterium
TCACTATCCAATATAGGAATAACACTCAATTTATGCTCAACAAGCAACTGAATGACTCTGTAAAAATGAAAATTTTCTAAAGCATAAATTCGGTGTGCAGGCAAATTAAGCTCTGAAACTGGCAAATCAGGTTGATTACTATCAAAGATTAAACTATCAGAAACTAAGCCATAATAAATTTCACCATCGACAACTGGAAGATGACTTACTCTAAACTCATCCATCCAATTTAGTGCCTTTTCTAATGATTCATGGGGCTTTATTGGAGGAACAACATCTTTTATTAAATCTACTGCTAACATTGTCAATTAAATTCACTTTAAAAATACGAATTCTAACATCTTTAGTTTTATTTTGCTTTAAAACTTAACCCAATTATGACCCGACTAAGTGTAAATGTCAATAAAATAGCAACACTCAGAAATGCAAGAGGAGGAAATACACCTGATTTACTTCATTACACCAAATTAATCGAAGGTTTTGGCGCACAAGGAATTACTGTTCATCCTAGGCCCGACGAAAGGCATATAACCTATGATGATGTACATGCATTGAAAGAAATCGTTACAACTGAATTTAATATTGAAGGAAATCCAAAGGAACAAAAATTCATTGATCTTGTAAATGATGTGTTACCTAAACAAGTAACCTTAGTTCCCGACAACAACAACCAACTTACTTCAGATCATGGTTGGGATACAATTAATGAAAAAGATTTTCTAACTGAAATTGTTGCACATTTTAAAGAAAAAGGAATAAGAACCTCTGTATTTATCGATCCTAAAATAGAGCTTATTGAAGGTGCAAAAAAAATTGGTGCCGACAGAATAGAGCTGTATACAGAAAGTTATGCAAAAGGTTTTCAGCACAATGCAGCTAAAGCCATACTTCCATTTATTGAATCAGCTAAAATTGCAAATGAGCTTGGAATCGGAATAAACGCAGGACACGACCTAAATCTCAACAATTTAAACTATTTCAAATCAAATATCGCGAATTTATTAGAGGTTTCTATTGGTCATGCTTTGATATCAGATGCACTGTTATTTGGAATGGAAAAAACCATAGAAAAATATTTACATGAGCTATGCAATTAAATTTTCGTAAATACGGCTCAGGAACTCCGCTAGTTATTCTGCATGGTCTCTTTGGCTCTTCCGATAATTGGCAGACTCTCGGTAAAAAGTTTAGTGAAAATTTTCTTGTTTACTTAGTCGATCTCAGAAATCACGGTCATTCTCCACATTCAGACGAATTCAGCTATGAGCTAATGAGTGATGATATCAACGAACTTATTCTTTCTGAAAAAATAGAAAATGTAAATCTACTCGGGCATTCAATGGGTGGTAAAGTTGCCATGAGAGCGGTTCAAAAATTTCCCTTTCATTTTAAAAACCTTGTTGTTGCTGACATTGGTGTTAAAAAATATCCAATGCACCACGAGCACATCATAGCAGCACTACAATCCATTAATTTAAAGGATACCTCATCCAGAGCTGAAGCTAGAAAACTGCTGAAACTTCATGTAAAAGAGGAAGGAGTACAACAATTTTTACTCAAAAATTTATATTGGAAACAAAAGGGAGAGCTAAGTTGGAGAATGAATTTAAATGTTTTAGTTGAAAATATGTCTGAGATTTTAAAAGAAATTCCAAAAGAGTTAAGCCTTACTCAAACGCTTTTTTTGAAAGGTGAAAAATCAAAGTACATTGAGCAGGAAGATTTTGATGAATTACATGAACTTTTCCCCAACTCAGAAATTGAAACGGTATATAACGCAGGACATTGGTTACATGCAGAAAACCCATTGGATTTTTACCAGCTTGTCTTTGATTTCCTCCAATAAAAAAGCCTCCAAATTGGAGGCTTAAGCGCAATTAAAAGATTATTGTTTGGTGTATGTGACATCACAAGTTCCGGAGGCCAAAGTAAAGCCAAGAAAATTATCTACAAAACTGTATGTGTACGTTACTTGGATAATCGTTCCAGTTTCATTAATTGTTCCAGCTCCTGAAATTGACCCTTCTGCAACACCAACAATACTGAAAGTCTCCTCAGGAATGGTAATTGTATTTCCAGAAAAAGTAGCATTCATTTGAGGAATAAAAGTGTTTACGTTATCAATGATAAGTTGGGTGTCAGTTCCTCCAGAAGAAATAGTTTGAGTATCGTTTACCAGACCAACAGTTGTAACTCCCAAATCGATATCGCAGGTTGGATTTACTGAATAATCGCCCAAAATACTGCTAGCACAAAGTTCAACAACAACGGTTGAAACTTCGGTTGTAACGTTGTCATTTTTATCGGTTGCAGTGTATTCGACAGTATAGGTTCCAATTTGAGCAGTATTTACATTACTAGTAATTACCACATCAATATCATCACCATATGCATCTGTTGCAGAAGCACCTGCTTCTACATATTCAGCACCAACGCAGAGAGTTATTGAGGATGCTCCATTTAAACTTACGGAAGGGGCTGTTTTCTTCTTTTTGCAAGAAAACATTACCACAGAAAGAATCACGACGAACGACAATAGTGGTAATTTAATTTTTAATTTTTTCATTTTTTGTTAATTGGTTAATAAGAATTTAAAGTTAGTATAATTTCCATCAATTAAAAGCGAACCTATGTAAATTCCGAATGAAAGAAATTGAATATTTTCTTGAATGGAATTGGAGGAAATGTAATTTTTAGTGAAAACTCTTTTTCCATAAAGATCATGAATTTGTAAAGCATCACAATTGAACCCTTTATTCAAATTAACATTTAAATTATTAAACTGGTCAACATAAATTCGGTTTATGTATTGTTCATTATTGAATATGCCAACATCACCTCCAATTTGAATTTCCATAATTACTGGCAAGTGATCGCTCATGTGATACAGTGCCGAAGCAATGGTCTCAGGAACTGCAGTATTGGTAGGAACTGTAATTAGTCCATTAAAATGTTGACCATCTTGGCCTAAAGCCTTGTAGCTGTTTTCAACGTATTCAATTCCGGAGCTTCCAGACATAATATCAGGTGAAACAAAAATGAAATCAAAACGATCGTCCATTCCTCCGGATGCTCCACCCCCATATCCAGTGGAAACTCTAGTTGATTGTGTATGGTACGATTGATAGCCAATGTTATTGTGCCAACTACCCATTTTGTTTACTGGGTCGACCAAGTTAACGTTTGATCCAGTTAAAATCTCCTGACAGCCTAGTTCGGCGTCCTGATAAAAATTAAAATCTCCACCAACAAATAAATTGGAGGTTCTATTTTGTTGATCCAAGTAATTGGTAAATGCTTCTGCTTCCTGCAATCGTAAAAGCATATCACTTTGCTGACTACCTGCCTTTAAATGAATGGAATAGAAATACAAATAAGTAGTGTCAGAAACAGCAGAAAGCGATGGGTCTTTGTAGTACAATACATATTCACTGATATCTCTGAGAGAGGTAGGAATTTGAAATTGAGAAATTAGTCCAAGTTTATTGGAATTGTAAAAAAGTAAATTATCAGTATCAGGACCGTCGTAAAATAGTGCACTTGAATAGTATTGAATACCAGAGTGATTCAGAGCAGTATTTAGAATTTGTACTCCTCCACTGAACGAATTTAACTCATTTACCACAAATACGTCAGGCTGGACATAATTAGTTATTTTTTTTAATGTATCTATTCTGTCGGGTTGCGTTTGTGGAAAAGTAAGTAAGTTGTAATACATAACTTTCAATGTCTCTTGAGAAAAAATTGTAAAAGAGATTGAAAAGGACAGCAGAAAAGAAATAATATTTAATCTATTCATCATTGTTTTTTTCTCTAACCAAATAAATATAAACAGGGAAATGATCGCTATAACCCCCCATAAAATTTGATCCAACATACGTTCTAAATGGATATCCGGAAAAATTCCCTTCTTTTTGCTTTAGATAGCTTTTATTGTAAACAGTTGAAGACAGGAACTTAAATGTGGAATAATCATTGCCAATAGAAATAAGTGGTGGGCTAACGATAAATTGATCAAACAAATTCCAATTGTCACGATAAGCCAAAGAACCAATGCCCTTTTTGTACTTTTCATGCATACAATTAAAAAGATTATTTTCTGAAACACTGCTTACATCTCCTACTGCTTTTAGGAAATCTTTTACAGAACTAGAGACAGGATCATCGTTTAAATCTCCCATTAAGATAATTTTTGCATTTTTTTCGTAAGATTGAATAGAATCTATGATTTTTTTGGAAAGTTTTGCTGCCTGAATTCTCTTTGGCCTGCTCTTTTTTTCCCCTCCTCGTCTCGATGGCCAGTGCAATACTAAAAAATGCATGCGTTCACCTAAAAAATTTCCAGTTACCAACAATTGATCTCTCGAGGCAAATGAGGAATCATTTGGCATTTTTAGCGCATATGAACTACTTGTTTCAACGCTAAAATAATCAGGGTTGTACAACATGGCACAATCAATTCCTCTTCTGTCGGGACCTTCATGGTGAACAATATTATACTTTCGATTTGCAATTTTTTCATTTTTTACCAAGTCTTCAAGAACAGCTTTATTTTCTATCTCGCAAACTCCAAGAACTGCAGGACCAATTGGATTAGCGCTGGAAACACCTAGCTTGCTTATCACCTCAGCTAAGTTGTTTAATTTTTGAAAATACTTTTTAGAATTCCAGTTTTTTTTCCCAAAGGGAGTAAAATCCTCTTGTAATATTTTAGAAGTATCAGGGTCGATAATTGTATCAAAAAGATTTTCGAGATTATAAAATGCAAAACATGCTACTTCAACTTGTTTTGATTCATTGGATTTTTGAGCCGAAGCAAAAAAAACGGAAAAAAGAAACAACAATATTATACAGTGAATTTTCATCAAGTCGAAGATATCAATAAAAGCTTATTTTTGTTATTAGTTGAAAAAAAGTTAACAAATTCACTTCCTTAATAATTTCATCCCAAAATGAATGTAAAACTCTTTTTAGGCTCATTTCTATTAACTTTTATTCATTTTTCGTCTTTTTTTTCACAATCAGATTCCACATCAAAATCGGATACCATTTTCAACCTAAATCCAGTTTTTACCACTGTAGCAGATTTATTGGATAACGAAACACAATCTCAAGATGTTAGTGGGTTGTTGCAATCATCCAGAGATGTTTTTGCCGCACAAGCTGGTTTTAACTTTAGTGCAGCACGATTTAGATTTAGAGGATACAGTTCTGAGCACACTAATCTTTTAATTGAAGGGCTCCCTGTAAACGATCCAGAAAGTGGTTGGGCAATATGGAGCTACTGGGGAGGATTAAATGATATGACAAGGTATCCACAGGTAAGAAACGGAATTTCAGCATCTCCAGTAGCTTTTGGTGGGCTTTCTGGCTACTCTTCTATTTCTCTTAGACCCTCAACTAAAAGAAGTGGACATCGAATTTCATATGCTTCTACAAATAGAGCGTATAGAAACAGATTGATGTATTCCTACAATTCTGGGCTGACAACTAAAGGATGGGCTTTTTCTGCTTGCGTCTCCACTAGATATTCTGACGAAGGATACATTGATGGCACCTATTACAGCAGTTTAAGTTACCTTCTTGGTATCGAAAAAAAAATAAATTCTTTTCATAGCGTGAGTCTAGTTGGTTTTGCCGCTCCAACGGTACAGGCTAGACAAGGAATTGCATTGCAAGAGGTATACGATTTAACTGGAAACAACTATTACAATCCCTATTGGGGATACCAAACCCAATCAAATGGAAATTTAAAGAAAAGAAATGCACGACTTAGAGACAATCATAAACCTTACACGCTTATGTCCCACTATTGGACTCCAAATGAAAAAATCAAACTTTCAACTACGCTTTATGCAGTAGTTGGAAAGACTGGAAACACCAATTTAAATTGGTACGATGCTCAGGACCCAAGGCCCGATTACTATAGATATTTACCAAGCTTTTATTCAGATGATCCACAGATGATGTCTACAGTCCAACAAAGTTGGCAAGACAACGACCCATCAACAACTCAGTTGGATTGGGATGGAATGTACAATGCCAACTATAAAAATCTTTATTCTGTAATTAATCCAAATGGCAATCAAGGAACAGTTCTAACAGCTAACAGATCCAAATATATAGTTGAGGAGTATCGATTAGATCCACGTCAATTTGGGTTCAACTCAATTTACAATCAAAAGTTAAACGATAAACTCAACCTTTCAATAGGATTAAATATTGATCGCTACACTAGCTTCAATTACAAATTAATGGATGACTTGTTGGGAGGTGACTTCTGGATAGACGTTGATCAGTTTGCTGAACAAGATTTTGAAGATCAAACCATTGCTCAAAATGATTTACTAAACACTAATAATATTATAACAGCAGGAGACCGATTTGGATACGACTACAACATCCACGTTAATAAATCAAGTCTTTTTACTCAGCTGGAAGGTAAATTCAAAAAAATGGATTTTTTTATTGGAATTACAGGATCAAATACCAACTTTTACAGAGTTGGAAACATGCAAAATGGGAGATTCCCTAATAATTCTCTAGGAAAATCTGAAAAAACCAATTTCTCGAATTTTGGAGCTAAACTAGGTGTGCTTTATAAAGTAACTGGAAGACACTTCCTATCACTAAATGGAATGTACGAAACGGAAGCTCCTTATGTAAGGAACGCATACGTTTCGCCAAGAACCAGAGATCAGCTTGTCCCTAATTTAGAAAGTACCATTTCATTAGGAACTGATCTAACTTATAACGTTCGTTATCCAAATTTCAGAGCAAAAATATCTGCCTTCTATTCACAGGTCAACAATCAAACCTGGGCTAGATCTTTTTACCATGATGAATACAGAACTTTTGTAAATTATATGATGACTAACGTTGATCAGCTTTTTACAGGAATTGAAATTGGATTGGAAAAAATTATTGCGAGTTCCTGGCAGTTAAATGGCGCTTTTACAGTCGGCGATTACTTGTACAATTCTAGACCATTGGCCACAATTACCAGAGACAACTCACAAGAAATAGTAGCTGAGGACAAGACTATATTTCTAAAAAATTATAAAATTGGAGGAATGCCGCAGACCGCTGCATCTATAGGATTAAAATACAACTCTCCTAAATATTGGTATGTTGGAACGAACTTTAATTATTTTGCAGAAATATACATGCCTCCGAACCCGGATCGGAGAACTCAAGAAGCATTGGCTGCTTACGTTTCTACTGACCCTCAAGTAGACCAAATTTTGAATCCTGAAAAACTTGAAAACGGCTATACTTTAAATATATATGGTGGAAAAAGTTGGAAAATTCGCAAGTACAATTCATTCGTAAGACTAAATATCAACGTAAATAACCTGTTAAACAACACTCAATTCAGAACTGGAGGATACGAACAACTTCGCTATGATATAAATGATATAGATCGATTTCCCAATAAATACGGATACATGTATGGTCTAACCTATTTTGCTATGCTAAGCTACTTATTTTGACATTATGAAAATTTTAACTCACACCTTTCGAACTGCGACATTAATTTATTTTATTGCCCTTGTAAGCATCTGTTTTTCCTGCAGGAAAAAATACGACAACCCTCCAATGGGTGTTATAGCTGAAGGAAATGTTATTACTATTGCTCAGCTAAAAGCAATGTATACAGGAACTGATTTGCCAATTGAACAGAACTATAACATTTTTGCTAATGTTACTTCAGAAGAAACGGATGGTAACTTTTATAGAGAAGCGTATATCCAGGATGCGTCCGGAGCAATTCGACTTCGATTATTGGCTTCTGGTGGATTGTATATTGGAGATTCTATTAGAATTAATTTAAATGGAACGGTGTTGAGCGATTACAACGGAATGATTCAGCTTGATTCAGTAGACGTAGATAATAATATTGTGAAACAGGCTACTCAAAAATACATTCAGCCCTCTTTATACACTGTAAGCCAAATATCCCCAGCATTACAAGGCTATTTAGTCCAGCTCAATGATGTTGAATTTATATCCGATGAGCTTGGATTCACTTACGCTAATGCCATAAGTCAATTTGCTGAAAATCGGACTTTAACGGATTGTGATGGAAATCAAATATTGGTTCGAACTAGCGGATATGCCAACTTTGCAGGTTCTGTAATTCCAGACGGAAATGGATCCTTAATTGGAATAGTTGGAGTATTTGGAAATGACATTCAGCTGTACATTAGAGACATTAATGAAGTTCAACTTTCGGGTACTCGTTGTTCCTTTTCTGGTGGTGGAGGCGGCGGCGGTGGTTCAGGCTACATTCTAAGTAAGGATTTTAACGACGGACTCGTCACTTCTGGAGGTTGGGGAAGCTTTTGGGTTGGAACAACAACAACTGAAAATTGGGGAGAATGGGGAATTTTTGGAAATTCAAATCCAGTAGCGGTGGCGAGTAATTATGACAATGGTTCGAATTATGCTTGCGAAAGCTGGTTGGTTTCACCTGAAGTAGATTTATCTTCAACCACCGCTCCATACCTCACATTTGATAATGTTACGAGATACAATGGGGCTCCTTTAGAGCTATATGTTTCTACAGATTATGATGGAACAAGTAATCCAAATGCACAAGGGACGTGGCAAAATATTACAAATAGTGTTCCGCTATGGGACGTTGCGTCAGGAGATTGGAATTTTGTTAACAGTGGAAATGTTGATTTATCAGCCTATAAATCTACAACCACAGCAATTGCATTTAAATACAGTGGTTCTGACTTCGATGGTGCCACTTGGGAAATAGACAATATAATAATTCAAGATTAATTCAAATGAAAACTAAATTAACACTCTTTGTTTTAGCGCTTGGTTTTAACGCAATCGGACAAGTTTACTTTTCCGAAGATTTTGAACCATCCGGAGGGACATTAGATCAAAATAATGCTTGGACAACACAAATTATAACTGCCCATCCGAATGGATACGATTGGTATCATTCAGATTTTGGTGGAGATGCTTTTGCAAAAGTGTCCAACTACAACAACACTACATCATCGAACAGTCCAATGGAAACTTGGTTGATTAGTCCATTGATAGATTTATCTCTTGCTACATCACCAACATTAAATTTTGAAAACGTAAAACGCTTCTCAGGTGCTGATTTAAACGTTTTGATATCGACTGACTACACTCCCTCTACTGCGATAAATCATACTATTACTTCAGCTGGGCTTAGCTGGTCACCATCAACTCTAAATATTTCTGTTGGAGATACGGTAACATGGATAAATACAGGAGGAAACCACAATGTTAATGGTACTACAACAACTTTTCCTTTAAATCCACAAAGTTTTGGTAATTCTGTTGGAACTGGTTGGACCTATCAATTTGTTTTTACTATTGCCGGAACCTACAATTATCAGTGTGATCCTCACGCAACAA
Organism: Bacteroidota bacterium; assembly: GCA_036123135.1. Classification (GTDB taxonomy): domain Bacteria; phylum Bacteroidota; class Bacteroidia; order Flavobacteriales_D; family Parvicellaceae. The sequence continues at coordinate 9,409 of JAZADZ010000001.1, forward strand.
TGGGAATGAATGGTATAATCAATGTTCAACCCACATCTTCTGTTAATTGGACAGATATCACCTCACTTTTCAATATGGATACAGATATTAGCAGCTGGAGTTTTGTAAATTCTGGAGATGTAGACATAAGTCAATACATCACCTCATCTCCTGGAACTGTTGCACTTGCTTTTCAATATCAAGGAGGAGCATCTAATGGTAGCACATATGAAATTGACGATTTAATTGTAACTGAAGGTAATTCAGGACCTAACGTTGTTTCCATTTACGATATTCAATTTACCACTTCACCAACTGCAAATTCTCCCTACCAAGGCCAACAAGTCAATACTGGAGGAATTGTAACATATGTTCGGCCTGATGATACGTACTATTTGCAAAGCGGATCAGGACCTTGGAGTGGTGTTTACGTCTACGATTCTATTTCCAACGTGAATGCTGGTGATTCAATTACTGTAAGTTGTGAGGTTGATGAATTTTTTGGACTTACTGAACTAAAAAACATCAACAATCTTAATGTTTTCTCTCAAAATAATTCTGTTGTGTCCAATACGGTTTCTTCAAGTCAGGCAAATTCCGAAAAATTTGAAGGTTGTTTGGTGTCAGTTTATTCTGCTACCTGTACTAATGCAAGCGCTGGTTTTGGAGAATGGACCATAAACGATGGATCTGGACCATGCAATGTAGATGATTTTATATTTCCATTTACTCCAACGCTGAATTCTATATATGATGTTACTGGTCTTGTAGATTATAGTTTTGGTAGTTATAAAATTTTGCCAAGAGATATTGACGACATTGATGAACTGACAAGCAATTGCTTGGATTGCCAACCATCCAATTTTTCAATTTATCCAAATCCATGCAGTACTAATAATCTCCATGTTTTTAATCCAGAACAAAGCATGTTAAGTATTTTTTCAGCAGATGGAAAGTGTTGTTTTCAG
>JAZADZ010000002.1:0-7751 GCA_036123135.1 Bacteroidota bacterium
AATAGTCCCAACGTTAACATGTGGTTTTGTACGTTCAAAATTTGCTTTAGCCATAACCTATTGTTTATTTAATATTAATTTTTACTTTCTATTTTATTTATTTACTTTTTCTAATAATTCATTTTTCAATGGAGCCAATGACGGGAATTGAACCCGTGACCTCTTCCTTACCAAGGAAGCGCTCTACCCCTGAGCTACATCGGCTAATTATTTAACCAAATGAAACCCAAATAAGAAGAAAAGATAAACTTAGTTATCTCATCTTCTTTTGTCTCTGAGCGGGAGACGAGATTCGAACTCGCGACCCTCAGCTTGGAAGGCTGATGCTCTACCAACTGAGCTACTCCCGCTTTTTTCGGTTGCAAATGTAATACTTTTAATTAAAAAAATCACATTTGTTTTTCATTACCGTCTTCTCCAAATGTGGGGAGAGCAGGATTCGAACCTACGAAGGCGAAGCCATCAGATTTACAGTCTGACCTCGTTGACCGCTTGAGTATCTCCCCAACTTTAATTATGTAAAGAACTTTTTATGAGCCGATGGAGGGACTCGAACCCACGACCTGCTGATTACAAATCAGCTGCTCTAGCCAGCTGAGCTACATCGGCATTGCTGAAAATTCAACAAAAAAAAGACCTCTTATCAAAAAAAGGTCTGCAAATGTATAAAAGAATATCTTTTATACACAGAAATAGAGATGTTTTTTCACTATTTAACCAAAAGTTTTCCTTTGTGTTTTTTTATCTGTCTTCTCAAGGCGTCAATTGTTTCGTCAGTAGCCTCCTCAAATGTTTTGCATTGCTTTTTTGCAAAAAGCTCTTTACCAGGAATGTTGAGCTTAATTTCTACGATTTTATTTAAGTTCTTGTCCGACTTATCAAGTCTCAAAAAAACCTCTGATCCAATGATTTGATCGTAAAATAAATTCAACTTTGAAAGTCTCTCTTTAATAAATCTTACTAGCTTTTGGTCAGCATCGAAATGAATTGATTGAAGTTGTATATCCATGTACCGTGATTTAATTAGCCTCGGGGATGGGCTTGTTCGTGAATGTTTTTTAATTTCTCAAAAGAATTATGGGTGTAAACTTGAGTAGCGGAAAGATTTTCATGACCTAAAATTTCTTTAATGGAATTTAAATCTGCTCCGTTGTTTAGCATATGAGTTGCAAAAGAATGTCTTAAAATATGTGGACTCTTTTTTTCTACACTTGACACAATACCAATGTAATAATTAACTTTTCTATAAACAAGTTTTTCATACACTTTGTGACCTTGGTCAGAGACGATTAAAAAAGCAGTACTATCTTCAAAAAAATTATTTTTTTGCTCTTTATAATTAGCTAAAAGATTGTAGAAATCAGCACTTATAGGAATTAACCTCTCCTTATTTCGTTTTCCAAGAACCTTTATTGCTTCGGGAGAAATATCTACATCCTTTAGCTTAGTTAACTCGGAAAGACGAATTCCAGTTTGGTAGAACAATCGAATCATTATGTAATCTCTAAATCCAAAAAAATCGTCGGGAAAAAAACTTCTCTCGCCCAACAGTAAAATTTCTTTCTCTCTTATAAAATTTGGTAGCCTTTTGGTTGGTTTGGGAAGCTGTATATTAACTAAAGGAGAACTTGAAACAATCCCTTTTTTCATTAAAAACTTATACAAAGATTTAATTGCACTAATTTTTCTACAAACAGAACGATTGCTAATTTCTCTGTTTATTAAATCTACTACATAAGTTCTAATATGTATGTGCTTTACTAGCTCAAAATTGAGATCATATTGTGTTTGTAAAAAAGATTGAAACTGAATAATATCCTTGTGATAAGCAAGAATAGTATGAGAAGAGTACCTCTTTTCTACTTTTAGAAAGTGAATGAATAAATTGATATTTTTAAGATTTGAGCTCAAAAAAAAGGAGTAGATAACCTCTACTCCTTTAACGAGAAAACCTTAAAAAGGTTATTCTTCTGAATGCATTCTTTCAACATACTCTGCCTTGATAATTTCCTGTCTTCTGAGAACAGATTTTTTAGTGAACTGCTTTCTTTGTCTGAGCTGCTTTAACACACCTGTCTTTTCAAACTTTTTTTTGTATTTCTTTAACGCTCTTTCAATAGATTCGCCTTCTTTGACCGGAATTTGTAACATTATGTATGTATTTGTTTTATTTTTTGGTGGGCAAATATATTACATTTTAGAAGTAAAAAACAAAAAATATTTATTTTTTTAGTAATTCTCGAGAAATGACCAATTTTTGAATCTCTGATGTTCCCTCTCCAATGGTCATTAGCTTAGCATCTCTCAAATACTTCTCAGCTGGATATTCTTTTGTATATCCATATCCACCCATAATTTGAACTGCTTCGTTTCCACAGCGAACAGAAACCTCTGAAGCAAAATATTTGGCAATTGACCCTTCCATAGTCATTGGTGATTTTTTATTTTTGAGCGCTGCAGCCTGAAAAGTTAATAGCTCCGCAGCGTGAACTTCAGTTGCCATATCTGCAAGTTTAAAACTTATTCCTTGGAATTTTGAAATCGACTTACCAAATTGTTCACGTTCTAAAGCATACTTTGCTGATGCTTCGTACGCACCTCTTGCTATTCCACAACTAAGAGATGCAATAGATATTCTTCCTCCATCAAGTACTTTCATCGCTTGTTTAAATCCTTCTCCAACATTTCCAATGACATTTTCTTTAGGAATACGTACATTATCGAATATCAATTCTGCAGTTTCACTTGCTCTTACGCCAAGCTTATCTTTTATTTTAACAGCAGAAAATCCTGGAGTTCCTTTTTCAATAATAAATGCGGTGATTCCATTACTATCAAGCAATTCACCAGTTCTAATTAGCACAACCGCAACATCACCGGAAAGACCGTGTGTAATCCAATTTTTTGTTCCATTTATTATCCAATGATCGCCATCCTCAACAGCAGTTGTTTTCATTCGCATGGCATCGGAACCAGTATTGGCTTCGGTCAAGCCCCAAGCACCAATCCATTCACCAGAGGAAAGCTTAGGTAAATATTTTTTCTTTTGTTGCTCATTACCATGATAAAAAATATGACCAGTACACAAAGAATTGTGTGCAGCAACACTCAATCCTACTCCACCGCAAACCTTTCCAAGCTCCATAAGAACAGTTGCATACTCAAAATAACTAAATCCAGAACCTCCATATTCTTGAGGAATAAAAATACCCAACAAGCCCAATTCGCCCATTTTTTTCATAACATCTACAGGAAAAATCTCTTCTTTATCCCATAAATTTACGTTAGGTCTAATTTCTTTCTCAGCAAAGTCTTTTACCATTTGCTGAATCATTAGTTGGTCTTCGGTTAAATCAAAATTCATTTTGAAGTGTTTAAAATTTAATTAATGAATCAATAGTATTTGTGTATTTGTTCAATAGGTTCCTTCCAGACAAGAAAGCCAGTTCAACAACAAAAGAAAAACCAACTACTTGGGCACCTTGTTTTGTAATGAGTTCAGCAGCTGCTTGAGCAGTTCCTCCAGTGGCAAGCAAATCGTCGTGAATAATAACTTTATCACCAGGACCAACAGCATCGGTGTGCATTTCAATTTCTGCAGATCCATACTCTAAATCGTATTTATAACTTTCAGTTTTATACGGAAGTTTTCCCTTTTTTCGAATTAGAACAAATGATATATTTTTTGCTACAGCACATGGGAATCCAAATAAAAAACCTCTACTCTCAATACCTGCTACATGCGTAACTTGATCGGGAAAATTTGCAGCTAGTTGGTTGATTATCGCTTTTGACAAGTTTGCATCCTTTAGAATTGGAGTAATATCTTTGAAAACAATTCCTTTTTTAGGGAAATCATGAACGTCTCGAATAGTGTTGTTTATTCTTTCAATTAATTTTTCAGAAACTTCCAATTACCTTATCGTTAAGTAAGGTGCAATTTTAAGGTATATCTCATCATTAACCAAATGTATTGATTTGATTTTTTCAATTGTGTGATATGGTCCGTGTTGATTTCTATATTCAACAATAGCGTTAGCCAAATTCCAATTTATATAAGGATGTTTTTTTAAAGAATCAACAGTGATGCTATTTATATTTTTCTTTGCAATTAAAATTGAATCACTTACAAAAAAACTCTCTTCTATTCTATAAATAACACTATCCTCTAAACCATAAATTTCCTTCAATTGAGCGAGAGAAATAAATCCGCCTAAACTTTTTTTATACGCAATTATTCTTTTTGATAAGATAGGGCCTATCCCTTTGATTTTTTGAAGCTCTGAATGTGACGCATCATTAAGATTCAATGATAAATTAGGCAAACTCTCATCAATAGACAAATCAATAGGTTTGAGTTCAGAACATATCAAAGATTCAATTTTAGCTTCGGGAAAGAGATTGGTATCTAAGTCTAAAAGCTTTTCTTGAATTATTGAATCTGATGCATTTATTTCTGTGTAGTATTTAAACATTCCATCCTTTACTAAAAAAGATAAATTGGAAAATATTTTATTATGCCGGTAAACAGGTCCATTTGATTGAAAAAGGAAAATGGCGGTGCACAACTTTTTATTTTCATTTTCCCTTTTTGAAATAATTATAAATGGATTTAGTTTTTTAAACATCTCATCATTTATTACATAACATTTTTTGACGTCTGCCTTTGAAGTAAAACCTCCAATTCTTTTTCTAAAATGTAAAATAGATTTTACCTGTTTTTTAGAAAAACCAAGTTTTTCCCATTTAGAAGCTGAAATTTTATTGGGGTCGAAATAAAATAAACTATCCTCCGATGAGGGGAAAGATGTAGTTATGTTTTTATTTGTTTCAGAAAAAGAATGAATTACTGGATGAACTTCAACATCGAATTTAGGAGCAGAGTTGTAATTTATAATATAGCTTAGGCCTAAAAAAGCAAGTAAAAATAGCAACACCAATACTCCTTTTCGTTGAGAAGAGGTGAATTGAAAAAATTCTTGAAAAGACATTAATTGTCTTTATTGTTTTTTATAGCATCAAGGTACCTGTTAAGTTGTTTTTTGACCATAGGAAATAGAAAATATAATCCCACCATATTTGGGAAAACCATGGCAAAAATCATTGCATCTGAAAAACCCCAAATTGATTTCATACTTGCAGCTGCTCCAATTACAACGAAAACAAGAAAGAGTACTTTATAGGTTAAATCTGCTGTTTTTCCTCTTCCAAATAAGAATTTCCAGGATTGCAATCCATAATACGACCATGATATCATAGTTGATACTGCAAATAATACAACAGCAACAGTAAGAAACACATTGGAATATGGGATGTACTGAGCAAAAGCTTTTGCAGTTATTCCAGCACCCTCGTATTCAACACCGTTGATAAGTACAGCTCCTTCACCATTTCCGCCATATTCAAATGCACCACCGAAATTAAAAATAATGATGACCAATGCAGTCATAGTACAAATAACAACAGTATCAATGAAAGGTTCAAGCAAAGCAACCAACCCTTCTGATGCGGAATATTTAGTTTTGACAGCAGAATGCGCAATAGAAGCAGATCCAGCACCAGCTTCATTTGAAAAAGCGGCTCTTTTGAAACCAACAAGAAGCACCCCAATTACTCCTCCAACTCCAATGGCTTGAGGATTGAAAGCCTCAGAAAAAATCAGTCCAAAAGCATCATCAACAAAGCTAAAATTTGAACCAATAATGTACAAACAAGCCAGTAAATATAAAGCTGCCATAAAAGGGACAATTTTTTCAGTTACGGATGCAATTCTTTTAATTCCACCTATAATAATAATTCCAACCAAAACAGCTAAAATTATTCCAATAATAGCGCCTGCACTAGCACTTTCTAATCCCAACAGCTCTTTTAAAACAATAGTAGCTTGGTTGGACTGAGCAGCGTTTCCACCACCAAAGGAACCACCGATACAAAAAATTGCAAACATCACTGCAGTAATCTTTCCTAATGTTGTAAATCCTTTTTCTTTTAACCCTTTACTCAAATAGTACATTGGGCCACCATACACGGTTCCATCTTTTCCAACATCTCTGTATTGAACACCTAAAGTGCATTCAACAAATTTTGTTGACATGCCTAGAAGTCCACAAATAATCATCCAAAAAGTTGCACCAGGTCCACCAAGAGCGATGGCAAGTGCTACCCCTGCAATGTTACCATTACCAACAGTTCCTGAAACTGCAGTTGCCAGTGCTTGAAAATGGGTTACCTCTCCGTCTTTGCTTTCGTCATTTATGGTATCTTTAATGTCTCCATCAATTGCTAAATCCTCATTAGCAGTAGCTGAGTCTAGATGATCGTATTTTCCACGAACAACATTTATGGCTTTTGAGAAATAACGAATGTTGGGAAACCCAAAATAAAGGGTGAAAAATAATGCACTTAACACCAATAGGATTATAACGAATGGAGCACCTTCAAAAACTTCAAAAAATATTACACTTGAAAAAAAATCTGAAAAAGGTTTGAAAGCCTTATCAATCTGTTCATCGATTCCAAGGGCTTCTGGCTGAGCAAAAGTTAGGATAGGAAAAAAAGCCGTAGAACAAGTAGCAATAATTTTATTCATTTTTAAATTTTTATGTTAATTCTTCAATTTCTTTGGACAACAGCTTCAATCCTTCATTGAAAGATAAAGGAAAGTAACCCAACTCTTTATTTGCTTTATCAAGCACAAATCCTGTTACAGGCGGTCTCTTGGCAGCTTGATTCAAGCTTTCAGATTTGACTGGAGAAATGGTTGATTTATCTAAGCCATAAAAGTCAGCAACTCTGTAAACAAGTTCCAATATACTCATCGATTCCTTACCGCTTAGATGATAAATACCATTTTTTTCTTTTTCGGCAATTAACAAACAACCTTTTGCTAAATCGTCTGCATAGGTGGGTGAACGAAATTGATCGTCTACAATTTTAAGTTCAGAGCCCGATTCCAAAGCTGATTTCGCCCATAAAACAATATTGGATTTACTCATATTTTCAACAATACCATAAATAATGATGGTTCGAGCAATGGACCATTTACTTAAACTACTATTGGAAACAATTAACTCCGAATCGTATTTAGATTGACCATAAAAGCTCAAGGGATTGGGCTGGTCATTTTCTGAATATGGACCAGCTTTTCCATCAAATACAAAGTCTGTTGAAACGTGGATGAGATGTGTATTGTGATTTTCACAAGCAGCAACTAAATTTTTAACACCCTCAACATTCAATGCAATACAATTCTCTTTATTAGACTCACAAGCGTCAACATTGGTCATCGCTGCAGAATTTATCAATACGTCCGGCTCAAATTCGGAAACAATTGAATCAACCCCATTTCTATCAGTAATATCTAATGAACGATAATCAAAGTCAGACCTAGAGTTAAGTCGATTTTCTCCTTTTGAGGTAGCAAGCAAAATATGATTGGAGTGATCTAAAATTAAATGAACAAGTTTTTGTCCGAGCAATCCGTTAGAACCTGTAACTAAAATTTTCTTCATTCCCATCAAATACCGAAAATGCGATTGAGCTGCTTTATTTGCTCGGGATTACCCAACACAAATAGCTTACTATTGGGAACTATACTAGTATCGTCAGAGGGATTAATTTCATATTCTCCTTTAGTATTTTTAAAACCAATAATATTACAAACGGGAAACTGCTCTTTCAAATCCTTTATGCTTTTGTACTGACAATCTTCAGGGATATCTTTAAAGTCAATACTTTCCAAATTGATTTCA
>JAZADZ010000003.1:0-59717 GCA_036123135.1 Bacteroidota bacterium
CAATTTTTTTACATTCCCCTGTGAGTCCAAATGAGATGCTTCATTAGTGAGTTCTAAATTATTGAGCGTGATGTATTGGTCGTTGTAAATTAAGACACACGCTTGGTAACCAAAACCATTAATTATTGGACGTGTACTGCCATTGTATCGGTCAACAACAATGTCTTGCTGTGAATTCCCAGAACCTTTAATCCAAAACATTCCCTCAAAATAATCTCCGGACATGAAAAGAATTGAGTCTCCCGGAAAAAATGTCAAGGAATTTAATTTATCAATAGATTGAAAAGGAGATTGGGTACTTAATCCATTGTTGTTATCGTTTCCGTTAGAACTGCTTATATAATACGTTGAGGCTGAACAATGAAAAAAGAAAACGCAATGAAGTAAAGAAAGTTGAAAAATTGCTTTTAATTGTTTCACGAATTAAAGATATCACAAACTTTTAAGGATACAGAAAGGTTTATACCCCTATTTACTAATTGATCCATAAAAGCAACTTAATTTTTACTATTTTCCCTTTTTCAAATACTGATAGTCAAGCCAATAAATAACCTTAAGCGATAAAGTATTAATTGGACCATTTCTCAGGGTGTTGTTTAGAGTTGCCCAATACCTTTCGTTAACGTTTTCATCTGAGATAAAAATGGAATTCTTCCAGCCTAAATTAAGCTCACTTCCAGGCAAGAAAACCCAACGAATTAGCATGTCTATGGTAAATGCATTGTAGTTAATGTTGTATGCTGAAACACCATTGCTGTCAAGCCCTGAAAAGTCGTAAAGGTCGTTTAATCGTCCGAACTCATTGAGGGCTGAAAAACTATTGTATTTAATTTTGGCGTTGTAATGTCGCAATCGAAATGTAGCTCCAAGTCTGTTGGTTAGTGTGTAGTCAATTCCAAGCGACTGAGTGTTAGTTGTTCTATCTCTATTTCCAAATAAAATAACATCAGGTAGATTTATTGGATCTCCAAATTTTACTGCATAACCTTCGCTATTGTATTGTAGCTTTTGCTCCCACTCATGGATTAGGAAAAGCTGATTGGTGATTCTAAATCTAAATTCCAGTTCGTAGTTCCACTCCCACCAATCGTTGCGCTGAACATCGACGTATCCAAGAGAGGCGTCAACAGCAATTCTTTTTTGGTAATTTGATGACACCCAAGCTCGCATATTGGTCCAAACTGGACGAATGAATTTTTGACCCCAAACTCTTGGCTCGAAGTAGTCGTTGGTTTCGTTAATGGTTCCACTAAATCGAAAGCCATATGAGTGAAATGAGTTCGATACAAATCTTGCATTGGTATTCCAAAAGGTCCCACCATAAAGATTTGGCGAATAAAGTCGTTCGTTAGAAATAGAAAATTCGCTAAAAAATTTATTCAGATGCTTAAACTTTGGATTAAAATTTCTGTAGCCCAATGAAAGTTCAGTAACCCTGCTGTTGTTGGCTCTCAAGAATCCTAAATCATTTGGATCATAAGTGTCAGACTCTTCATAGTAAGCTGCTCCAAAAGTGAGTTTACCTCGCTGTTTTCCTGTTTCCACCCCCCAACTGTGACCTAATGAGGTATTTCCGGAGTTGATTTTATTTGATAATACAGCGAATGATTCAATAAAATAATCGTTTGTTTTAGTGTTCAATTTTGTGTTTAGACCAGTGACATTAGCATCGTAAAAATTTCCGTTTCGAAGTACGCTGGTATTGGTAAAGTTGATGAATCCATTGTTTTTTAAGTTTTGGTCCAATACAATAACATTGTAATTTGTAAGCGGGCTAAAAATTATTTCCCTTGATGAATTTTCTTGTTCATCAATCGCATTTGCCCTTTGCTCTGCAGTAATTGCATTGAAAACACCAATTCCCAATCCATTTTTTAATCTTCCAGATACTTTACTGGCATTTAAAAGTGGAACTGAGCTTGGTTTTTCTTCAATGGTTTCATTATCGCTAAGTTGACTTTCATACACTTCACTTGAGGTCTGAACACCAATTCTTCTACTGTAAAACAATCCAGATTTTGTAAATAGCTCAGTACCTTCAGTAAAAAATTGTCTATTTTCATTGAACTCTATCTCAAATGGACTAACATTTAGAACTTGATTGTCGAAAACTACTTGTCCAAAGTCTGGTAATAAGGTAACGTCTAAAGTCAGAGCTTCATTTATTCCATATTTAATATCCATTCCACCATTAAAAGAGGAAATCGTAGGTGTAGATTTTGAAGAGGTAACGTAGCTTGAGAGAAAAGGAATAAATGCTAATCTAAGAGGAGGGGTAATGTTTTGAATGCCTAAAGTTTTCCCACTTTCGAGTAGGTAGTTTTCCAAATCAGGATTCACAGGATTCCATGTGCTCTCTTCTCTATATCTACTAATCTGTCTTGCAAAATTGATGTTCCAGCTTTGGATTTTATTTTTTGGAAAACGAATAGCAGAGTAGGGGATTTTAATTTCAGCGACCCATCCTTCGTCTGTAAAGTTGGTTTTACTGCGCCAAACTAAATTTAACAGGTTGTTGAAATCTTGATTGAAAATTTTTGCATCCAATTGAACTCCACGACTGGTTAATCCAAAGAAAAAGCCATTCTGGTTGTCTTTATAAGTGTCAATGAAAATTCCAAAAACATCTAAGTTGGGATTGTAATCATCTCTTATGGATAAAACCCTTGATATTGAATCTGGATCGTCAAAACACTTTACTCCAAAATAGATGGCTTCTTTGTCATAGACCATTGAAACCATGGTTTGTTTTGGTGAAGGCTCACCAGGGAAGGGTTTCATTTGTGTGAATTCTGACGTCCAACTAGATTTTAGCCAGTCATTCTCGTCTAGTTTGCCATCTACATTGATCGAACCTGTTTTTTTTTGAACGACAATGGTTCTTTGTCCGATTGAAACTAAGCATGAAAAAGCACAAAAAATAAGGAGTAAATTTTTCATTGCCCAAATATAACTTTTCGAGACTTACAACAATTGTTGTTGATGCGTTAAATCCAATACATGGTAATTAATTACAAACTGTAGTTGTTGTAGAGTCGACAAAATCAATATTTGTTTCGAATAAATCAACTAAAATGATGTGGTAGGGTTGTGTAAAAGCAGCGGAGGTTGCGCATTTCATTCCAGGACGTGTAATATCTACATTAATTTGAATCGAACGCTTCGACTTTGTTATTTTAGTTATTTCTATAGAATGCCCCCCAGAATTGAATTCCCCGCTAAAACAAGCAATTAACATTTGTTTTGAAAAATCAATCCTAGGAAGATCACGAATGGGAAATTCTTTAGCAAAAGTTTTGTTCCAAAAAGCTTCTAATGCTTTGCTGTCTGTGATTATATTATTTTCTCGTTTGTTTTGAGTACAATAAAAGCCTTTATAAAGTGTAGAAAATTCAAGCTGTCTATCTTTAAACGCTGTTTTTTTTTTTATAGAACAATTAACTAGGTTAAGTGAAATTGTGACACAAACTAATAAAAAACTAAACCTAATGAATTGATTCATTATTCAGGTTTAAATTTGTTATAATCCAAACCCGTAATATCCTTTGGTACCATCGATGTATACTCCCTCAAGCAAAACTCCACCTTTATTTTTCTTGAATAATTCAATTAATTCGCTAGGTGATTGTACTTGCTTTTTGTCTACGTGAGTAATTATAAATCCTGGCTTTAAACCAGCTTCTTTAAGCTTTCCATTGCTTAAAGAGTGAATTTTCACTCCACTTTTAATTCTTAGTCTATCTTTTTCGTTGGAATCAGGTTCAATAAAAGTAGCACCAAAAATGCTGGCTTTTTCTAAAGCTTTTTTGTTTACTAGCTTTGTACTTCCGCTTTGGTTTCTAAGGGTAACTTCAACGAGTTTGTTTTGAGTTCCTCTTCGTATAATAACTTTTACTTTATCGCCAGGACGGTATCTTCCAATTTGTTCTTGTAACTCTGGAACATTGTTAACTTCGACGTTTTCAACCTTAAGAATAACATCATCAGGATTAATTCCTGCTTCTTTCGCAGCTCCACCCTCAGAAAGTTCTCTTACAAAAACTCCTTTGGTATTGGGAAGGTTTTTATCATTCATTGTTTGCTGGTCTACATCCTGAATTACCACACCAATGAATGCTCTTTGTACCATGCCGTAGTTTTTAATGTCGTTGACAACTTTAAGAACAAGATTTGAAGGAACAGCAAAAGAATATCCAGAGTAAGATCCTGTTTTAGAAGCTATTGCAGTATTAATTCCAACAAGTAAACCATTAGGATTAACTAATGCACCTCCGCTATTTCCAGGGTTAACAGCTGCGTCTGTTTGGATAAACGACTCTAAAGGAAAAACATTATTACTTCGATCTCCAGTAAGTAAATTGATGTTTCTTGCTTTGGCACTTACAATTCCTGCAGTAACTGTTGATGTAAGATTAAATGGATTACCGACAGCCAAAACCCAATCTCCAATTTCAACTTCATCTGAGTTTCCAAATTCGGTAAATTGGAGGTTGTTTTCATCGATTTTTAAAAGTGCTATGTCTGTACCAGGATCGGAACCAATTAATGTTGCATTAAGCTTTCTACCATCATTTAAAGTTACAGCAAGTTCATCAGCATCATCAATTACATGGTTGTTGGTAACAATGTATCCATCATTTGAAATAATTACACCTGATCCGGTTGCTATTTGCTCATTTTTTTGATTTGGTTGAGGTCCATAAAAAAATTCAAAAATTGGATCTTTTGTTTGCTGAGTTTGATAAGTGCTTTGAATATGGACCACAGAATTAACTGTTTTTTCAGCTGCTTCATTGAAATCTAAATTCGCTTTTTCGTAGTTTGGATTGGGTATAATATTGACAGACTTAATATCATTCTTGTTTTCTTGGTTAACTTCTTCTTCAATTGGGATTGGAGAGGAAGTGTTTTCATTGGATAAATAAGGAAAAAAATGTAAGAAAGAAAGTGATAACAGACCTCCAACGATTCCAGCAACAGTTAATTTTAGACCAGATTTTAGCATAATAGAAATTGATTTTATTTACTTCAAATTAACGTGATGTTTTTTTTAAATGTTTTTAATTTGATGTTAAATAATGTTAACGTTTAACAATTAGATTATTTAATTTAGGGTTTTTAGAATTGTATGATCATACCATTTTATAAATACCAAGGTACTGGAAATGATTTTGTTATTATTCATGATGTAGATGGTAACATTTCTCTCTCTGAAGAAAAAATAGTTCAAATAACAGATCGTAAGTTTGGTGTGGGTTCTGATGGAATAATTTTAATTCGTCCTCACAAAGACTTTGATTTTGAAATGATTTTTTACAATCCAGACGCTTCTCAAAGTTTTTGCGGTAATGGAAGTAGATGTGCTGTTCTTTTTGCTTTCCACATGGGAATAGCGGGAAAGCAGGTTCATTTTCTATCAACTGATGGCCCACATAAAGCCAAAATTTCGAAAGACTCCAATGTTGAACTGCAAATGGCTGATTCAATTGTTGTTGATGTTTTGGGTGAGAATTCTTTTTTTGTCGACACCGGATCCCCTCATTTTGTTTCATTCAATGAGTCGATAGATGGGTTAGATTTGATTTCCTCAGCGCTAAAGATAAGAAATCTGCCTGAGTACATAGACGAAGGTGTGAATGTAAATTTTGTTGAAACTAGAAGCCAAGACATTAAAATTAGAACTTACGAAAGAGGGGTTGAGAATGAAACACTTTCTTGTGGTACAGGTGTTACTGCATGTGCTTTGGTTCATGCAATAAATAAAAATTTACAATCTGAAGAAATAGTAGTTGAAACCAAAGGGGGAAGTCTAAGCGTATGTTTTACTCAACAAAATAATACTTTCACAAATGTTTGGCTAAAGGGTCCAGCTGCTTTTGTATTTAAAGGAGAGATTGATGGTTAAAGTTGGCCCAGTTCTACGTAATAGAATTGATTTCTCAAAAAATTGCTCAGGTATAGTTATACTTAACGTCAACAAAAAACCACCTCATCTTGGTTTTTTTTGCTCAAGGAAGTATTTTTCACTCACTGCTAATGAGGTTCAATTAGATCAAGATCTAGATGTTTTACTCGAGCTAATTGATCGAAAAAAAATCCCAAGTTTATTTGTTTCTTTAAATCAACAAGTAGAATTAAATGAGGTGTCTAGAATTTTTTCGTCATTTTCAAATCTTTCTAAGGGTATAACTTGCATTTCACCCATTAAGGAAATTTCTAATCAATTGTTAAAAGTTGATGTTTCTGATGTGAACTTTATTTTCCAGTTGGTTCCCTTATTGCAAAGGAAAAAACATGTTTTGTCTTATTCCCAATTAAATTGTGATGAATTTTTAGAGCATCATTGTTTAAATCTTACCACTTACACAATGGATCAAGTGTTGGTGAGAATTCAACATTTTGTAAAATGATTAAAAGCGAAAGATTACATTTAAGGAAAATCAATTCTAATGATTTAGACATTCTTTTGAAATGGGAAAATGATAAAATCAATCATCAGTTTAGCGAATCTCCGACTTACTACACCAAAGAGCACATGCAAGCTTTTGTAGAATCAACTCAGGATTTATTTGTTAATAACCAACTTAGATTAATGATTGATTTTGAAAAAAATATTGTTGGTTGCATCGATTTATTTGAATTTGATCCTTTTCATTTAAGGGCAGGTGTGGGTATATTAATAGATAGGCAATTTAGAAAAAAGGGATTTGCAAAAGAATCTATACTTTTACTTGAGAAATATGCTTTTAAAATCATGGGAATCAATCAATTACATTGTAAAATTTCAAGTTCAAATAGAGGCAGTGTATTGCTTTTTGAATCCTGCGGTTTTTTAAAATCTGGCCATCTCAAATCTTGGATTAAACGAAAAAATTCGTTCGAGGACGTCCTAATTTACCAAAAGCTTAATTCTAAGCAACAGCCTTTTAAGGGATTTTGATGTTGTTTAAACTAAAAATTTACCACTAATGTATTCTCCATGAACGATTTGATTAATTGTCTTAACTTAGACAGTGTTTAAATTACGTTTATGAAATCTCAATTTTTTGCTCTTTTTGTTGCCTTTGGTTGCATCGTTTATGGTCAAACTCCTAAAATTAAATTTGAAGAATATTCCTTAAAAAATGGATTAACTGTGCTTTTGCATGAAGATCACAGTACTCCAATTGTAGCAGTTTCTGTAATGTATCATGTTGGTGCTAAAAATGAAAATCCAGAAAGAACTGGATTTGCTCATTTTTTTGAGCACCTCCTATTTGAGGGATCTGCTAACATTGAAAGAGGTGAATTTTTCAAATACATCGAAAATGCTGGTGGAACCAATAACGCAAATACAACAAACGATAGAACATTTTACTATGAAGTGCTTCCCTCTAATCAGCTTGAACTTGGACTATGGTTAGAATCAGAAAGGTTATTGCATGCAAACATTGATCAGAAGGGTGTTGATACTCAAAATGAGGTTGTTAAAGAAGAAAAAAGACTAAGAGTAGACAATCAGCCATATGGAAGTTTTTTAGCCGAAATGAATAAACGAGCTTTTAAAAAACATCCATACCGATGGACAACTATAGGTGAAATGGAGCATCTTGACGCAGCAACTCTTCAGGAATTTATGGATTTTTATCACAAATTCTATGTTCCTGAAAATGCAATACTTTCAATAGCTGGAGATATTGAAATTGAATCAACAAAATCAATGATAGAAGCATATTTTGGTAGCATTCCAAGAGGAAAACAAAAAATTGAGCCCATTACAATTGTTGAACCTCCATTGGGTGGTGAAGTTCGAGATACTATTTACGATAATATTCAGCTCCCGGGTGTAATGATGGCCTATCGTGTACCTGAGCAAGGAACCAAAGATTTTTATGCTATACAAATGATGTCAATGATATTATCCAATGGGGAAAGCTCAAGACTGAATAAGAAATGCGTAGAGGAAACTCAATCCGCAATGTATGCGGGTTCATTTCCATTTCCTTCAGAGGATCCTGGATTATCGTTTGTTTTTGCGATAGCCAACTCAGATGTAGCTCCAAATATTTTAGAAGAAGAGGTTAATGGAGAGTTTGAAAAATTAAAAACCGAATTAATTTCTGACAAAGAGATGACCAAGATAAGAAACATGATGGAAAACGATTTCATATATAATTTCAACTCCATGGTTGGTATTGCAGAAAATCTTGCCAATTATAAAATGTATTTGGGCGATGCCAATTTGATCAACACAGAGTTAGATCGGTATTTACAAGTTAACAAAGAGGACATTTTACGAGTTGCCAATAAATATTTCACAAAGGACAATAGGGTTGTTTTGTATTATTTACCTAAAGAACAAGGATAATTCATGTTAAAAATTAAAATTTACTCAATGCTAAAATTAAAAGTAACCTTTGCATTTTTGATGGCTTTTTTTGCTACCAGTGCTCAGTATCAAATTGATAGAACAACTGCTCCTAAGCCTGGGGATGCACCAGAAATTAATATTGGAACTCCAGAAAGTTTTGTTTTGGAGAATGGGCTAAAAGTATTTGTTGTTGAAAACCATAAGCTGCCAAAGGTTTCCTTTCAATTGACCATTGATAAGGACCCTAAACTAGAAACAGGACACGTTGGACTTTCATCAATGATGGGTGATATGTTGGGTGCAGGAACAATTTCAAGATCTAAGCAAAAGATAGATGAGGAAATCGATTTTATTGGGGCTTCAATATCTACTTTTTCATCTGGTCTATATGCTTCGTGTTTGTCCAAACACAAAGAAAAAGTACTTGAAATAGCTGCTGATGTTTTACTTCATCCTGCTTTTCCCGCTGAAGAACTAGAGAAGAAGAAAAAAAGATTGATGTCCTCTTTGAAATCTGTTAAGACAGATGCCAATTCCATATCGTCTAGAGTCGGAGGAGTATTAAAGTATGGAAAAAAACATCCTTACGGCGAGGTTCAAACAGCCTCAGATGTTGATGGAATTTCTGTAGAGCTGTGTAAAGAGTACTATACTACTTACTTTAGACCCAACATCTCCTATTTGGTAATTGTGGGAGATATTTCTGTCAATCAATCTAAAGAATTGGTCGAAAAGTATTTTGGTTCTTGGCAGAATGCTGAAGTTCCAACTCACAAATACCCTATTCCTGAAAGACCAAAAGGTGTTCGCGTTGCATTTGTAAACAAGCCGGGCGCTGTTCAATCTTTGATAAATGTTATGTATCCGATTGATTATACAATTGGAGACCCTGAAAATGCCAAAGTAAGCGTGATGAGCAATATTTTTGGTGGTGCATTTTCAAGTTACCTGAATGCAAACCTCAGAGAAGATAAAGGATACACATACGGGGCAAGAGGTAGGATTTCACCCGATAAAATTATTGGACAGTTTAATGCCAGTGCAAGTGTACGCAATGAGGTTACTGACAGTTCTATTACTGAATTTTTAGCTGAAATGAATCGCATCAAAAATGAACCAGTTAGTGATGAAGATTTAAACAGAATTAAAAATAACATGAATGGAGATTTTGCACTTTCTCTAGAACGTTCGCAAACCATTGCAAGATTTGCTCTAAATATTGTTAGATATGATTTACCACAAGATTATTATCAAACCTATTTAAGTAGGCTTCAAAGTGTAACAAAGCAAGACGTTCAAAATGCCGCAAAAAAATACATTGACCCTGATAATTGTATAATTCTTGTAGTTGGCAACAAAGACATTTCCGAAAGTCTAAAAAAGTTTGATTCTGATGGGGAAATTGAATTTTACGACATCAATGGAGACCTTGAAAAAGAGGAAAAAATTCCTCTTCCTGAAGGCTTAACTGCCCAAAAAGTCATTAACGACTACTTGTTTGCCATCACTGGTAAAGAAACGCTTAAAGATGTTCAGAAAGTGTATAAAAAAATTAAAGGAATAAAATCGGTTATGAAGGGTTCAATTTCGCAAGCAGGACAAGAATTCAGCATGACTTTTACCACCTATCAAAAATCTTCTAATTCATTTAAAATGGAAATAAATGCTATGGGGATGGTAGTTCAAAAGGAAGTTTTCAATGGCTCAACTGGTGGAAGCATGAACATGCAAACTGGTAAAAGTGATTTCAGTGATGAAGAAATTGCAAAGAAGAAAATTTCTTACATCCTTGACAAAGAAGTAAGATACAAAGACCTTGGTTTTAAGTTAGAATTGATTGGAGTTGAAAAGGTCAACGATAATATGACATACAAGCTTGCAATTACCAATCCGTTTGATAAAGTTTCATACGAATATTTTGACGTTGATTCTAAGCTAAAAGTGAGCGAAATGAAAATTGAAACTTCTCCCACAGGAGAAAGTGCTACAGTCGTGCAGTATTTTTCAGATTATCAATCTTCTAAACATTTAAAATATCCCAATAAGGTAATCGTAGAAAACAACGGACAAGAAATCGAGCTGAATGTTTCAAGTGTAGAGTACAACCCTAAGTTCTCAAATGATGAGTTCAGCTGGTAAGAATGTTAATTTTTAGACCTTCCTCTTCTTTTGGATGTTTTTTTTGAAGCCGTCTCGATTTTTATTTTTTTCCCTTCAAATTCCTGATTATTCATTCCATCCAATACTCTTTTTGTTAGTTTGCTATCAACTTCAAAAAAAGAAAAATCATTGAATAAGTCCAATCTTCCTACACTTTTGGAAGTTACTTCACCATAGGAACAAATAATTCTCAGAAGAGCACCTTTATTGAGACCAGTTTTAAATCCCTTGTCAATATAGAAGCGTTGCATATCTGCACTTTCAGAATTTCTGGAATTATTTCTATCTCTTCCGCGATTTCTATCTCTTCCACGATCTCTATCTCTTCCGCGGTCTCTTGAATCTCCTTTGGCATTTAAATTTCCTGCTCTTTCGTAATAGGTGAGAAATTTATTGAATTCTGCAGAAACAAATCTTTTGATGATATCTTCTCTTGAAAAATCTTTGAATTGATCTATAATAGGAGGAAGGTAGTCTTCAATTTCGTCTTCTTTGACTTCAACATTAATAATTTTATCTACAAGAGAAAACAATTGTTGTCGACAAACTTCTTTACCGCTTGGGATTTCTTCAAAATGAAAATTTGTCTTAATGTGTTTTTCGATTGAGCTTATTTTACCTCTTTCTCTAGGAGTTACAAAAGCAATAGAAATACCAAATTTTCCAGCTCTTGCAGTTCTTCCGCTTCTGTGGGTGTAGCTTTCGGTATCGTCAGGAAGATGGTAGTTTATTACATGCGAAATGTCATTGACATCAATTCCTCGTGCAGCAACATCTGTAGCTACTAAAACCTGAATGGTTTTTTCCCTAAATTTCTTCATTACCTTATCGCGTTGCATCTGTGATAAATCTCCATGAAGAGGTTCTGCACTGTAGCCGTCTTTCATTAATTTGTCCGCTACATCTTGCGTTGTTCTTTTGGTTCTGCAAAAAATTAATCCATATATGTTTGGGTTAAAATCAATTATTCTTTTAACACCTGCGTATCGGTCTCTATCCTTAACAGTATAGCATACATGCTTTATGTTCTTAGCACTTTCATTTTTAGAACCTATGGTAACTTCAATAGGGTTTTGCATATATTTCATTGCAATTTTTTCTACCCCTTTAGGCATTGTTGCAGAAAACAGCCATGTGGATTTCTCATCCGGTGTATAGCTCAAAATCTCATCAATATCTTCTTTGAAGCCCATGTTTAGCATTTCATCTGCTTCGTCCAAAACAACACAACCCACTTCATTAATTTTGAGAAGTTTTCTTCGAATCATGTCCATCAGTCTTCCTGGAGTCGCAACAACTACCTGGGCACCATTTCGAATTTCTTTTGCCTGTTTATCAATGCTAGCTCCCCCATAAATGGTGGCTATTTTTGCATTTTTGGAGTATTTCGAATAAAGCTTGAAATCATTTGCAATTTGAACACATAATTCTCTTGTTGGGGCAACAACTAGTCCCTGAACTTTTTTAAGAGTAAAATCGATGTTGCTAAGCATTGGTAATCCAAAAGCCGCAGTTTTTCCAGTTCCAGTTTGAGCCAGACCAACCAAATCCCTATCACTTGCTAATAATTGGGGAATTGCTTCCTGTTGTATTGGTGTAGGTTCCACAAATCCTAACTCATCAATACTACGAAGAATCTCTGGACTTAAATCAAATTCTGCAAAGGTCATTAATGTACATTTTGACGCGAAAGTAAGCTTTATTTATTTGAAATAAGGAAAAAAGCCAAACCTGTAAGCGGGATTCTGTAGTAGTTCATCATTTATCTAGGCTATTTATCACTAAATAGCTCAAGCAACCTACCCTCCAGGATTGAGCGAGCAACTCTTCAACAAAAAATTGTAGCCCTGGTTTATTTGGTCTTTCAGCACATGAGGTTTACCTTGCTACCAGTGTCACCACTAGCACGGTGAGCTCTTACCTCACCTTTTCACCTTTACCAACAAAACATTGGAAGTTTATTTCTGTGGCACTAGCTGTCTTCAAATTTATAGAAGCCTTCCCGTTAGGAAGCATGCTGCTCTGAGCTGTCCCGACTTTCCTCTTACAATAATTGCAAGCGATGAACCGGTTTGGCTGATGCAAATTTAAAAATTCTCAATTGATTACCAGCTGATTATTATGGTATGAAAAATGAACACCCAAAAAAGAGATGTAAAAAGAAAGTTTATTTAATAAAAAATAGATGCTGAAATTGCTTTGTGATCGGAAAGCTTTTCATTGTGGGTAGTAAAATTAATTGACGATAAATCTTTGGAATGCCATATGTAATCAATTCTCAAACCTGGAATATATCCAATATAAGTTCCACCTATTCCGTTTGCTGATTGTGTAAAGGCATCCGTAAAATATTTATCTAGCATGTGGTAAGCATAAGACAAAGGAGTATCGTTTATATCAGAGCATATGATTGTTTTGTGTGGGCTACTTTTTAAAGATGGAAGAAGTTGATTCAGCTGTTGTTCTCTTTTGGAAAAACCTATTTTAAGCCGATTTATAATTTGTTGGTCGGGTTTTTTTTGATGGGGCCAAATTGGATTGCCTTTCCCTCCTAACAATTTATAATCTGAGTAGTTGAATCGAATTGACCCAAGGTGAGCGTTGTATACGCGAATGGTATCCTTATTTACTTTAAGGTCTGTCCAAATACATTGATTGGATTGATCGTTGGAAAAGCTGATGGAATTCGTCTGAACAATTGGATACTTGCTGAAAGTTGCAATTCCAAATTTAGAGTTCTCATTGCTTTCATGGCTAAAATTTTCATAGTAGTACTCGAGCTCTAATTCTTTAACAATAAGTGATCTTGTTTGAAAAGAATGGGCGGTAGTAAAATAATATTCTTGAAAACAAACAACATCAGGATTGATTTGTTTGATTTGATTGATAATCTCATTTCTTGTCTTCTTATTTTCGGTCCAATTGTATAAATCAAATAAACGAACGTTGTAGCTCATCACTTTAAGTTGATTTTTTTGTTCGTATGAAATACTTGTAGGACTTAGCTGAATAAATCTACTGTGATGGTACCAACCACATAATAGAATAATCAATGTGTACAAGAAGAACAGCTCTTTTCTAAAGAGCCAGTAAACAAAAAATATTACATTAATGATTAGAATGAAAGGATATCCAAGTCCAATAATTGAATACATCCAAAAATTGGACGGTGGAATTAAATAATTGAAATAGCAAAGAATTAAAAGTAAATTGCTGAACAGGGTTAGGTAAGCAATAATTTTTGAAAAAAAAGATAATTTTCTCCAGTTGGAATTAAATATTTTTACTCGCATCAAATAGAAAATCTTTTTCAGCTTTGGTTAGGCTTTCGTAGCCAGAATCTTTGATTTTATCTAAAATCTGATCTACTTTTTCCTGTCTTAACTTTTTATTTTCATTATAGGAGTAGTCATCTTTTGGAGGATTTTCATTCTTGTATGTTTTGAATTTAGTCTTTTTCTTTTTAGAGTTAACGATTTTAATTCTTTTTTTGATTTTGAAAGCTGCTAGTTTGCCTACCAGTCGATCGAACCATAAACTGAGGTCTTTGCCTTTTTTTAGGTTACGTACAAAAATAAACCCCCACAGCGCTCCTCCAAGATGTGCAAAATGTGCTACGTTATCAAGATTAGATAGTCTTGCAAAATCAAGCAACAAGTAGACTACTGTTAAAACAACTAGTCGAACTCTTAAAATTCCAAATAGGTGAATTTCTCGGTTTGGTGTGTAAAATCCAATTGCACTAAATATTGCCATAACTGAAGCTGAGGCCCCTAAAGTTATTGGGTATCCATTCATCACTAATAATGGAAATATATTCGTTGCCAGTAGGTGAATTATTCCTCCAAATACTCCACCAATAATGTAAGTACTAAGCATTCTTTTTGACCCCAAATTTTCTTCAAAAAGTCTTCCGATGAAGAATAGGATAAGCATATTTCCAAATAAATGCCAAAAATTATGATGCATAAACATGTAGGTGAAAATACCCCAAGGGTGAGTAATGAATTCTATGGGTTTAGAATAGAGAGAAAAAAAATCTTTGAAATCGATTAGTGCAGCAGGATTCCAAAGCATGAGCTTGAAAACAATTACAAAAACTCCAAAAAGAAAAAAAATGGCAGTATTTATAATCAGAAGCTTTATGTACATGCCACCTGCATTAAATTGATATTTCAACTGTTGAAGGAATTTATTCATCAGAAAAATTGATTTTTATTTTTTTGCCAATATAGTACAATAATAATACCAACTAGTGCACCACCAAAATGTGCAAAATGTGCAACGTTATCAGAGGGATTGTTCGCAAATCCCAAATACAATTCAAGGGCAGCATATCCAATCACAAAAAATTTAGCTTTAATCGGGATAGGAGGGAAGAGCAACATAAGTTCAGTATTAGGAAATAGGTACCCAAATGCAGCTAAAAGACCAAAAACCGCACCTGAAGCCCCAAGCATTGGAATATTTAACATTAAATTCAAATCCCCTGAAGGTCCGATAAAATTTCTTCCAGAATTTAAGATTTCTAAACCATTTTGATAAACTTCTTCAATCTGTTCATTTGAAAGCTGGGCTTCAATTCCTTGAATTCGCATGTAATTGACCAACATATGCAGCAGAGCCGCTCCAAATGCACAAACCATGTAATAAATAAGAAAACGTTGAGGACCCCATACTCTTTCAAGATTGCTTCCAAAAATCACCAAGGCAAACATGTTAAAGAATAAATGGCCCAACCCGCCATGCATGAAAAAATGAGTAGCCAATTGCCATGGCTCGAAATTCTCAGATTGAAAAGGATACAATCTGAGCATGGGCATAAACTGAGGAAGCGCCCATTGTGCGAAAAAGAAAATAAGGTTAAGAATAAGGATATTCTTCACCGCAGGGCTCATATTTGCTAGTAGGTTTCTAAACATTATTTTTTACTAAACAGTTGATTGATTTGAGTGGAATCTAGCCGATAAAAAATTCTTTTCCCCTTAGCATTTGTTTGTGGTAAATCGTATGTCAAAAGATCATTTATAAGGGATTCCATCTCAACATTACTTAGTTCTCGCCCCCCCTTAATCGCACTACTAGAGGCAAAAGACCATGCGAATTTTTCATTTTCATTTGTTAGTATTCCAGCACTTTGCTTGAATTCTTCGATAAAGCGTTCCAAGAGCAATTTTGAGTCGTTTTCTTGGGCAGCTTCAGGAATTCCATTGATTACTAATGTTTTGTTGCCAAAGTCGTCGATATCAAATCCTATAGCTTTCATTTTGGGAAGTAAATCCATGCTAAGCTGATAGTCGCTTATAGGCAATTCTATACTAACAGGAAAAAGTAATTTCTGTGTGGCAGCTTTTTTTTCTTCCATATTTGCTAAAAACTGTTTGTACAATACATGTTGGTGAGCTCTGTATTGGTCAATAATGCAAAGAGATTTTTTGATTTTAGTTACAATGTATTTTTTTTCGAGTTGAAAAAAACTATCCGAAAGTGAAGATTCTAAAATTCCTGACCAATTTTGTTGAACATGTTTTGCTTTTGAAAGCTCTTTGTGATTAGAAAACTCTTTTGACGAATCTTCTAAGATTTTTATGGTATTCTCAATTGCCTCTGGTCGGGTTTTCTCAGGTCGAAATGGATTATAATTTGGATTTATTCTAATTGATGGAGGAACAATTGTCTGACCTGGAAGTAGTGGAGATGGATTGAACGAATTTTCCTGATCGAAATCTAGCGATGGTGATATGCTGTACTTTCCAAGAGAGCTTTTTACTGTGGACCTTACAATTGCGTAAATTGAACGTTCATCTTGAAATTTAATTTCTGTTTTGGTAGGATGAATGTTGATGTCTAAGGTATTTGTTGGGACAGAAAGAAAAATAAAGTAGGAAGGAAATTGATCTTTCCCAATGAGTTCACTGTAGGCCTGATTTATGGCATGATTCAAATACGGACTTTTAATGAATCTGTTGTTTACAAAAAAGTATTGTTCTCCTCTTGTTCTTTTGCAATGTTCAGGCTTTACAATGAACCCAGAAATATCTGTTATTGAAGTATTTTCCTGAATGGGGACTAATCTTTCATTATATCTTTTCCCAAATACATTGATAATGCGTTGTCTCAATGGGCTAACAGGTAAGTCAAAAACCAATTGCTCATTGTTGTGCATGGTGAAATGAATTTCCGTATGTGCCAACGCGATACGCTGAAATTCATCAATGATGTGCTTGGTCTCTACAGCATTAGATTTGAGGAAATTTCTTCGTGCAGGAACATTAAAAAAAAGATTTTTCATTGAGAAATTTGAACCAATGGCACAAGTAACTTGTTCTTTAGATTTAATTTTAGACCCTTCAATCTTTAATTGATGTCCTAAAGTGCATTCTTTGGTTTTGGTTTTTAAAACAACTTGTGCAATAGCAGCAATACTTGCAAGTGCTTCTCCTCTAAATCCTTTTGTAGAAATATTAAATAGGTCATCGGATTGAATAATTTTAGAGGTTGCATGACGAAGAAAGCAGAGCTCAGCGTCTTTTTGGTTCATTCCATTTCCATTGTCAATAACTTGAATTAGAGTTTTCCCAGCATCTTTTACAACAAGATTAATTTTTGTCGCTTTTGCATCAACAGCATTTTCCAATAGCTCTTTTACTGCGGATGAGGGACGTTGAATAACTTCTCCTGCAGCAATTTGGTTGGCAACATTTTCTGGAAGAACCTTAATTAAATTTGACATTCTAGGGCTGAGTATTTTTAGAATTTGTTAATGCGGATAGAACATCATCTAAATGTATATAAACGTAATAAAAACCAATTAAAAGAATACCAAATATTACAATTAGCCTTATGTTAGACATTAAGGAAGAGGAGGAATTGTAGGATGTATTTCTAGTTCTAAATTGTTCTCTAATTCTCAGCTCTCTTTGAGCACTGGTTTCATTGTAATCTTTTTTTAAAGCTCTTGCAATTTCCGCTTTTCTTGTTTCTAATCTTTCCTTGTCCTGGTCATAATATCTAGGAGAAAAATCAAATCGCTTATGATTGGGAAGCTTAAATAAGCGTGATTTGAAAAATGGCTTTTGCATGATGTAAATTTAGATAATAAATTTGTTTGTTATTAATCAAAAATGATGTAAAAGTCGTTTGTTAATGAACGGTATTCTTCAGTGTAATTGTGTCTTTCTTCCTTTTCAATTACCAACGTTTCATTCACCAAATTATTTGGAAGAGATGAAAATTCAAACAATGTTCTATGTTGTTTTTTATTTTTTTTAGGAAATACGTTACATATTCTATTCATAAAAAAACCTAAATCAGTAGCAATTTTAATACATTTTTCTTCTTCACTAAAGGGAAGAATCAAGCAAATATTTCCTTCAGGTGTTAGTTGATTTTTTGCAAATGATAGAACTTGACTGTAGTGTAATGATGCTGAATGCCTGGCAAGCGTTCTTTTTTTAGATTTAGAGAGTATACTGTTTTCAAAAAATGGGGGATTGGATATTATGGTGTCGTATTTATATGTAGGGTTAAAATTTTCTAATGCGCTATGGAATAGATGCAATCTATTTTTCCAAGGAGATCTTGTGAAGTTTTGCTCAGCATCAATACACGCTCGAGAATCAACTTCAATGGCATCTACGTTTACTGTTGAGTTTTTCTGTGTTTGCATTAGCGCAATTACACCGGTTCCTGTACCGATATCTAATGCTCTTTTTGCCAATGCTACATTTGCCCAAGCGCCAAGCAAAATACCATCAGTTCCAATTTTCATTGCGGCGTTACTTTGCTGAACATTGAATTGTTTGAATTTAAAACAGGAATATTTAGTTGTCATATCCAAGATAAATATCTAAAAGACCCTCTGGAACTTTTAAAAATAGTTTTTTTGAGGATTTTTCTATTTTATCAAACGTTGCATCGTTCATTGGAACAATAATTTCAACACCTAAGTTTTCAGCTTCAATTAAAGTATTTCCTGGATGATCAATTACATTAACAATACTTCCAATTTTTGAGTTAGTTGTGCTGTCGATTAGCTGATATCCTATTATTTCATGAAAGTAAAACTGGTCTTCCTTTAATTTTGGAAGGAGTTCTAATGGTAAAAAAACAGTATTTTTTAGAAGCAGGCTTGCATCTTTCTGAGTGCTTATTCCTTCCAATTGTATTCTTAGCTTATTGTTTTTGTGTACAATTGATTTTTTTATGAAATAAGGTATTAATCGATTGTTAATTTGTATAAATATGTGCTTGATTGAAAAGTATTTGCTTGGATCATCGGCATCTATGTGAAGAATTACTTCGCCCTTGAAACTGTGAAGTTTAGTGATTAATCCCAACTGAAAATAATTTTCTTTGCTCATTTTCAAATATAAAAAAAGGGCCAATAAGGCCCTTAGAATACTAGCTATAATTAGTATTAAGCTTTTTCCTCATTGTCGTCAGAAGCTTCTTCAGCGGCAGGCTCTTCAGCGGCAGGCTCTTCAGCAGCAGGCTCTTCAGCAGCAGGCTCTTCAGCAGCAGGCTCTTCAGCAGCAGGTTCTTCAGCAGCAGGTTCTTCAGCAGCTGGCTCTTCAGCGGCAGGTTCTTCAGCAGCAGGTTCTTCAGCAGCAGGCTCTTCAGCGACAGGCTCTTCAGCGACAGGCTCTTCAGCAGCGGATTCTTCAGCGACAGGCTCTTCAGCAGTTGTTTCTGCTGCAGCTGTTTCTTCTGCCGCTTTTTCTGCAGCCTCAGCTGCTGCAGCTGCTTCTGCTAATTCTTTAGCTCTAGCTTCATTCTTTTCTTTTTCAAGTGCTAATGCTTTTTCAGCAGCAGCTTTTGAGTCAGCAGAAAGCTGATCTTTTTTACCTTGAATTTTAGATTCTTTTTCCTCCAACCATGCATTAAATCTTTCTTCTACCTGTTCGTTGGTCAAAGCTCCTTTTTTAACTCCATTGAGTAGGTGTTTTTTGTAAAGCACTCCTCTGTAAGAAAGCATAGCTCTAACAGTATCTGTGGGTTGAGCACCTTTTAGAACCCAGTCAAGAGCTCTGTCAAAGTTGATGTCAATAGTTGCGGGATTTGTGTTTGGATTGTAGCTTCCTATACGTTCAATATATCTGCCATCTCTTGGTGCTCTTGCATCAGCTGCTACAATGTGATAATACGGTTTTCCTTTTTTACCGTGTCTTGCAAGTCTTAATTTCGTTGCCATATTAATAATTTTAAAAGGGTCCTAAACCCGGTTTGTTAATTCGGCTGCGAATATCGAATATTTTATTTAAGAATGAAAGTAATTGTAAATTTTTTTAAATAATGAATTAATGCTTGAAATAATAATGGCGCCAATTTAATAATAAGTTAATATTAGATTAACTATTGGTAAATACTCAGATAATAATTTTGTAGTGTGATTAAATCAACATTTATATTGAATTTCAAAACAATATTAATCTGTTTTGTATTGTACCTTTTTTCTTCGACTAGCTTTGCTGGTGATGACAAAAAGCTTTCCAATGACAAAGATAATTCGCAACATATTTCTGGAGTTATTTTAGATCACTTTAATGAACCTTTATCTGGTGTAAAAATTACAGTTTCTGGAATCAATGGAGAATTTTATTCTGATTTCGATGGTAAATTTACAATTGGTAACATTACAAAGAACAATACATACGAACTCAAGCTCTGTCTTACAAGTTTTGTTTCCAAAACACTTAAAGTTTCATCAAGAAATTCTAAGATAGAAGCAATACTTTTTCCACACTAAAATTATTTCAAAAATAATTTATTAAATCTTGTGTTAACATTGAATTAACATTTCTAAATTATTTTACCTTTTTAGGTAATTTTTACCAATTTAAACTTGCCTAAATAGACTTATTGAGAGCCTAATATATATGAAATTAACTCTGTTGGTTAACATTTAATTAACATTAGATTAATAAATAAGTAACAATAACCTTAATTTTACGTATATTTGATGAAAAATTCCATTAAATGAAAAAAATAGGTTTTCTTCTTTCTTCTTTTTTAATCGTTTCTTTTTCGTATACACAAAACATTTTTTTTGACTACGGTGAGTTTCTAGCAGTAGAAAGCTCAGATAATATGCAAATCCAAACCAATGTTTCTTATTATTCCAACGGAAATACCAAAGAAGTTTTTCATCTATTAGATGGCAAAGAACACGGCGAGGTTGTATTTTATCATGAAAATGGGCTCATCAGAGAGAAAGGAAACTATAATTATGGAATCAAAAACGGCAAATGGACAAGCTGGAATTGTTCTGGACAGAAGACTGGTGAAGTTCACTACGATTCCAATGGATTGAAAGATGGAAGATGGAAAATTTGGGATAGTAATGGCACAACTAGAGCACAAATGAATTATTCCAATGGTAATAGAGTTGGCAAATGGAAAATTTGGAATGAAAAAGGAACTTTGGTTGATGAGATATCTTACTAAACCTCTCCCTTTAGCCCTTCGCTAACATTTATAATATGGTCTCCGATTTTTTCGCAACTGAAAAATAAATCAGAATAAATCAATCCACTTTTTACACTGTATTCATTTTTTTCAATTCCTTTCAAGTGGCTATTTCTTAGCTCATCTCTAAAAAGATTAATTTCATTTTCAATTTCGTAAGCATTTCCAAGTGAGAAATTTTTAGATCCATTTTCCAGATTATCGTTCATAATATTAAATGCTTTGTCCACCTTATTAAGCATCTTCAATAGATTATTGCGCTGTTCTGGTATTAGATATATTTTTTCCTGAATTTTTTTATCAATTGTCTTAGACATTTGGAAATATATGTCTCCAATGTCTTCTAAGTCTCCAGCTATACTCATCATTCCCCTTATTTGCACAGAAGCTGATTCCGAAAGTTCACCTTCAGAAACTTTTGAAAGGTATTCTGCAACATCAGTTTCAACTCTATCCGTTATTTCTTCATATTTTTCAATTTTCGAAATTAATTTTGATGATTTTTTCAAATCTGTTTGAACAAGTAAATCTTTGATAAATCCATTCATTTTAGAAGTTATTTTCCCAAATTTTGTCATTTCTTTTTGTGCCTCTAAAAGTGAGAATTCGTTGGTTAAAGCATTTGTTCCAATAAATTTTAATTGAAAATGTTCATCATCCTCATCCCTTATTGGAATAAGTTTTATTACAGTTCGTTGAATAAATGGGATGAACCAAAGTAGTAGGGAAGTATTTGCAATATTAAAAACAAGGTGAAATGTAGCCAATGACCATTGTGTTTTGGAATAAGCTAATTTCTCTGGGCTAGACTGGTCTAATGGAAGCATCAAATCATTATTAACCATAAGCTGTTCGATGGTATCAATCACAAAATAAAACAATACCAACATCCACAGCACACCAAAAACATTGAACATCAAATGTGCAACAGCGGCTCTTTTAGCATGAATATTTCCGATTAATGCCGCAAGATTAGCAGTAATTGTTGTACCTATATTTTCCCCTAAAACAATAGCAGCTGCAAACTCTAAAGGAAGTCCTTTGGTACACAACACCAGCGTAAGTGCCATTGCAGCACTTGAAGACTGCACAATCACTGTTACAAGAGTCCCGATTAAAACAAATATCACCACGGAGAAAATACCATAACCAGTTAAGGGTTCAATAATTTGGTATATGCCACCATCTAAATCTGGTACAGCATTCTTTAAAGCATCTAGTCCCATAAATAAAAGTGCAAATCCAATTAAAAAATCCCCAAAAGACCGCAGCTTGTCTTTTTTGGCAAATA
Source organism: Bacteroidota bacterium (assembly GCA_036123135.1). Taxonomy (GTDB): domain Bacteria; phylum Bacteroidota; class Bacteroidia; order Flavobacteriales_D; family Parvicellaceae. Next base: position 22,269 of record JAZADZ010000003.1, read on the forward strand.
AAAGGGGAAGCCCAAATGCAATTATGGGAATTGCGTAAGTACCCAAACTTACTTTTCCAAATCCAAGTCCAAGAACCAAGAATGCGGTAATTGTGGTTCCAATGTTAGCTCCCATAATTACCCCAATTGCTTGCTTGAGCGTGAGGAGCCCAGCATTTACAAAACTTACCACCATTACAGTAGTAGCAGAAGAAGATTGTATAACAGAGGTGGTTAAAAATCCTGTAAAAATACCAGCGAATTTATTGTTGGTCATCTTACTAAGCAAACTACGCATTTTATTACCTGCAAACTTTTGAATCCCTTCGCTCATTATTTTCATTCCATAAATGAAGAATCCTAATGAGCCAATTAGAAATAAAATGTCATAGATACCAAACTCCATAACGTAAAATTAAGGTTTAAAATTTATAGCTGTATCCAAAGGAGATAACTCTTCCAGGATTTCTTAAAGAAAAGTATTGGTCTGTAGCTTGGAAGGATTGAAAGCGACTTTCTTTTTCGTCTCCAAGTAAATTATTTACTCTGAAGTTTATTGTAGATCTTCTTTCTTCTCCCAGTGTTTTATTTAAATTAAAATTCAAGCTATGAAAAGGCATTGAATACACATCAGGATAGAATCCTGTACCAACAACTTGAAGTGTTTTCCCCTGAACATTGTAGAATAATCCAAACTGAAGTCCTTTAAGAGAATTTCCATAATTCAGTCCAATATTAATAAGGTATGGAGATTGACCTTGAAGTGGTCTTGTAGAACCTAAACTTTCTCCGTCTCTGAGTCCTGCAAATCTGAGGTTATATTCAATTTCACTAAATTTCAATGCAGATTCAATTACTGAACCATTTACATTTAGCTCAATATTTTCTAATTTTTTAGAAATAAATCCAAAGTTTTTTCGAACTTCTAGCTCAATTCCATATACTGATGCTTCACCTAAGTTTTTTGGAGTAAAATTAGTAGGTGCTGCTTCGAAATAGGTCATTTCAATAGGATCTTTAAAAAACTTGTAGAATCCACTTATTGCAATCATTTGTGCACTTTCTCCAAAAAATTCATATCTAATATCTAAATTTTGAATGTAAGAGGGTTTAATATCTATGTTTCCAATGAATGTCATGTTAGAAAGTGGGTCAAAAATTTCAGCTATTGAAGCTTCTTTAAATGAAGGTCTAGCTGTTGTTCTTGAATAGGATGTTCTGAGATTGGCATCTTCTGAAAGCTGATAAATTAAGTTTAATGAAGGGAACAAGTCTATTTTGCTAATTACATTTTCACTATTAAATGTTTCTGTTCCTGCTGTATTTTTTCCAGAATAGTACATGTCAAACAATTCGGTTCTAAGTCCCATTACCGTTCTTAGTACTCCAAAAAGTTTTATTTCATTGGAAACATATCCTGCGAAATTGGTTTTATGGGATTCAAATTTTCTTGAGCCTTCAATGATGGTAGTATTGGGGTTAATGAATGTTCCATTTGATGAATTAGCAGAAGCTAAATTTGCTGGAGAGAATATGTTGTCGGCAATACCATTGTAGTTGCTCCAATCATTAACTGAAGTATATGTGGAACTAACAGAAAACTGAGCAATTGAAAAGTCTCTTGATTTATAGGAACCTAATGCCCCAAATTTAAATTTAGATTTTTCATCAAATAACTTATAGGTTTTAGTGAAATCTATCCTAGAAACAAGATTAATCTCATTAAGGTATCTCCATATTCTTTTAGGCTCTGTATTTTCTTGGTAGCTGTAGATTCCATCTTCATCTTGGAAAGTACTTGTTCTGATGTCTTTATCGTGAATTCTAGAAAGGGTAGGAGCTATTTTCCATTCCGTTGTTAAGCTATTGTCTTTGTTTTTATGTGTTCCAGCAAATAAGACATTAGATATGGAACGTTCTGTGTATTCCAGATTGTCTTTGTTTAAATCAATAAAATCAGAAAATCTAGTTTGTTGTCTAAAGTTACCAGCTTTGCTTTCTCCATTTTGAATATGAAGAATATTGACTTTATATTTTGATTTTTCGGTTTTGTAAGACACACCAAGAAGACCACTAATTATTACATTGTTTATTCCAAGATCACCTTTTTGCGCTCTATTGGTGTCTAGCTCATAAACGGCAGTGTTGGTGCTTCTGTTAAAAAAGTTGTTTTGTGCATCTTCATAAAATTCAGTTGAGTTTTTATAAGAAAGTGAGCCAAGTAAACCCAATTTATTTTCGCCAATGTCAAATTGATTCCCAGAAGAAAATCCAAATCCTCCATTCATTAAGCTTGTGGTGCTTAAAGCAGACATGTTGGGATTAAAACTTGATGATAAAGTATTAATGGCTTCGTAATCTGAAGGTGCAACATTTGGAAGATTGGCATTTAAGTTATTTGTAGTATTTAAGTCTTGCAATGTGTTACCAACATAGGCATTTAGATTATAATTTAGAGGTAATGCTCTAGAACCGTCGTCAAAACCTAAAAAATCTGTCTTGCCACCTTCATAAGAAAGGTAATCACTATTAAAATGCATTGAAGGATTGTATCCTGCACTTACAGAAATACTGGTTGTTTTTTTAGTTGGAAAGTCTTTAGTTATAATATCTACAATGCCTCCTGTAAAATCTGCAGGTTTATCTGCACTGGCAGATTTAAAAATAAGTACGTTGTCAATTATATTAGTTGGAAATAAATCCATTTGAATGGTGTTTCTATCTGGATCTAGACCAGGAATATCCAATCCATTTAGAATGGATTTGGTGTACCTGTCTCCTAGACCTCTAACATAAACATATTTTCCTCCTTGAAGAGAAACTCCTGGTGCTCTTTTAACTGCACTGGCCAAATCACCAACTCCAACCTTTTTAAAATTTTCGCTGGAAAGTCCATCCATTAAGTTGGCGGATTTTTTTTGAATTTTAAGAAGAGCTTGTTCGGTATTTTTTTTAGCCGATACAGAAATAACAACTTCTTCCATTGCAACTGAAGTTGTAGATAGGTTAACATTAATCTCTTTAACCTCATTTTCTTTAACTACAACTTCAGTTATTTCTTTGGTGTTGTATCCTACAAATGAAAAAACCAGGGTATAGGTGCCTGGTTGTACATTTAAAGAATATTTTCCATCAAAATCTGTTGTTACCCCATTACTAGTGCCTTTTATTATAACATTGGCATAGGGCATCGGGTCGTTAAATTCCTCATCAATAACAGTTCCTCTTATTTTAGATTGGCTGTAATGAAAACTAAATACAAAAACAAAGAAGACTAATGACAGTATTTTTTTCATTTTTCTATATAAAAAAACTGCCTGATTTTTTCAGGCAGTTTTTGATTTACCAAATAGTATGCAATTTTACTAAAAAAATATTAGAAAGCTCCTTTCGAGCTAGCATAAGTCCAAGCAAAATTTGCTGGATTAGCTCCAACAGTGCTAGCCCCTGTAGCAACTACAGTACAAATTGTTGCTCCGTCTGCTTCAAAAGTTGAACCAACAGAAGACTTGTCGTTAAAGATTGAACCATCAGTAAGTACTGGAGTGTAACAATCAGAACCTCCATTTTGGGCTGGAGTAAACTGATAGTTTGTAAAAGTTAACGTTCCAGCTGTGTATGAATTAGCATCATCGTCATTATCTAATTCAATGTCCTTAAGTTCAGTGAAGTTCATAACATAAACATTGTTGTTTGCTCCAGTAGCACCTTTTCTGTAGTCTGAAATTTCACCATCTACTCCAGTAGCATCACATTCATCGTTGGTACCGATCAAAGTAATTCCATCAAGAGTAAAGCTTCCAGCAGCAGAACCTTCAGGACCGTCAATTTCCAATGCATGATCTGAAGCATCGTTAAGAATTACCATTGAATTTGAAATAGTACCAGCGTATGCCTGATCAATATCTAACCCGTCATCTCCTTGAGCCCAAACTAATAAGTTGGAAGCATTTACAGTTCCACCAAAGAATTCAATTCCATCGTCTACATTAGCAACAACTTCTACATTGTTGATGGTTGTTCCTGTACCAACTCCACCTAGAGTTAAACCATTGATTTCATTACCTTCTCCTATTTCAGCACCTCCATGACGGATAGAAACATAAGTAATAGAACCTGAATTGTCAGCTGGATCATTTCCTCCGTACAATCCACTTGGATCAGATGCAGGGATACCCTCAATTTGAAGCTCTGTAACATCTCCAGAAAAAGAGCATGGTGCATTTCCTAAAATAAGTAACCCTCCCCATAGTCCTCTAACGTTTTCGTTAAGAGCAGAACCTTCAGTTTGTCCAACTTGAATATCATCGGATTCAGAAGTCATAACAATGGGAGCGGCAGCTGTTCCATTGGCATTTAACTTGGCACCTCTAGCAATAATTAAAGTTGTAGCGGAAGCTCCTGTCCCCGGCATAGCTTTAATAATAGTTCCAGGTTCAATTGTTAAAGTTGTACCACTTGTAACAACAACTCTTCCAGAGAGTGTCCATATTTGATCAGCAGTTAGCGTTTGGTCAGCTGTAATTTGACCAGAAAGTGTGTAAGGATCTGTATCGTACTCACATGATCCGTCATCTTTTTGAGCTTCAGCATTGTAATTTGATGCAGTTGGGTCAGTACATCCTTTCTTTTTACATCCAAAAAGAAGAGAAGATGCAAGAACTAATGATAATAAAATCTTACTTGTTTTCATTTTTTTCGTTTTGATTATTTAACTTTTAATTTTGATGCAAAGAAATGCCAAGATTTTAATTGAATTAAAAAAAATGAATTACCATTATATGATATATATGTTAATTAAGAGTTAACACTCATTAACAAAATGTTACCAATCTTAACTTAATATTTATTTTTTGATTTAACTATTTTTATTGAATGTTAAAAGAACTTACATTATGTGTTAATTTTCACTTGTAAAAATTCTAAATAAAAATTTTTTGTAACTAAATACTTCCTTAAATATATGGCTAAAGCTCTTTCTTTCTGTTAATTCATTGTGAACATTTATTAATAATCCATTAATGGAATATTAACCTTCTTGAAACCGTAAACAACTAACTTTAAAAAATATTTTCATGACCAATAATAGTGAGATGCCTTCAAAAATATTAATAGTCGATGATGAAAAAGACATTGTTGATTTGGTTCAATATCATCTAGAAAAAGATGGATTTATTGTTAAGAGCTCAACTAATGGAAGAGACGCAATTAAAATTGCAAGATCATTTTTACCGGATTTAATTTTATTGGACGTTATGATGCCTGAAATGGATGGTATGGAAACTTGTGTTGAAATTCGAGAGGATCAATTGCTTAAAAATACCATTGTTGCTTTTTTAACTGCAAGAAGTGAGGATTATTCTCAAATTGCAGGTTTTGAATCGGGTGCTGATGATTACATTACAAAACCCATCAAGCCCAGAGTTCTAGTGAGTAGAGTAAAAGCTTTGCTTAGAAGAGGTTTTAGTGGTAATCTTTCTGATACTACAAGCACAGGATTGATAATTGATAGAGAAAAATACATTGCTATTTGTGATGGAAACGAAATAATGCTTCCTAAAAAAGAGTTTGAATTGTTGGCACTTCTTTTTTCAAAACCCGGAAATGTATTCACAAGAGAAACTATTCTTGCAAAAGTTTGGGGCGATGATATTGTAGTTGGAGATCGTACAATAGATGTTCACATACGAAAGCTTAGAGAAAAAATAGGTGACGACTACATAAAAACTATAAAAGGTGTTGGGTACAAACTAAGAAATTAAATCTTTAAACTCCGATAAAATTACGCCAGTTGCACCCCAAACTGTATGGTTGTCCAAATCCATGTAAGGCACTTCAATTGTCATTTTTTCAGTAGTATTTTTCCCCACCGTCATCTTTTTATTTTGAATTAGTTTTTCTTTGAAAAGTTCATTTAGCTCAATTTCAATGATTTCTTTTACCTCTTTGTAATCTGGAATGAACATGGGTGGTTCATCAACATAACCAATGAATGGAGTAATTAGAAAATTACTTGGAGGAATGTATACTTGGCTAAGTTCACCTAAAACATTTATTTTTTGTTTTGGAACTCCAATTTCTTCAAAGGTTTCTCTTATAGCGGTTTCTTTTATGCTTTCCCCTTTTTCATTCTTTCCTCCTGGAAAGGAAATTTGACCTCCGTGAGTTCCACTGTAGTTGGGACGTTGAATTAATACAAATTGTATTCTTTGCTTTTTTTCGTACAGCAACAAAAGAGTACCTGCCAATTTTGGATTAGACCTGGAAAAATCCATTTCGATTGTTGATTTTCTGTAAGGAGCCAACTTTAGATGAGATGCTTTTCCAGGAAGTGGTTCCTGTAGCCTTTCAAATATTAAATGTATTAACTCTTTGAAATTCATTCAGCAGTAAAGCTAAGCGCTGCTGAATTAATACAATACCTTAGCCCAGTAGGCTTTGGACCGTCATTAAAAACATGACCGAGGTGTCCATCACATTTGTTACATATGACCTCATCTCTAACCATAGCAAAAGAATAATCTTTTACCACTCCAACGTTAACACCAATTTTATCGAAAAAACTTGGCCATCCAGTTCCCGATTTGAATTTTGTTTCACTCTTGAAAAGAGGGTTAGCACATCCCTTACAGCTGTAGGTACCTTTGGATTTATTGTTCCAATATTTTCCTGTAAATGCTCTTTCGGTGCCTTTTTGTCGAAGCACATTGAATGATTTTTCGTTTAAAATTTTCCTCCATTGTTGTTCTGACTTAATAATTTTGTTGGTGTCTTGTATGGAGTTGTTTAAAGCAATAGGAGAAAGATCAAAGTTGTTTTTTGTTGTATTCATGCAGCAGATGAAAAACAAAGCAATTAAAACAAAGTATACTGATTTCATAAATAAAGTATTTTCACATTAAATTTATTAAACATCTTCGCTGATTAACTCATTGTTTGAAGATTATTCTTTCTAATTTTGATAAAAACAAGTTGTGCTAGACCTTTGGAACGATAATAATTTTATGAGAATTCTTCTCAACGCGGTGGGTGCTGTATCCATTCTTGTTGCCATCTATTTAATTTATATTTCAATTAAAAAAGTGTTTTATCTGCTCTCAGGCAATAAAGTTCGTGTACTGAAAAAAATTTATGCAACTGTATACGAACTTCCTAACAACCGATTGACAAAAGAAGTACAATTTGGTTTTGAACTTTCAGTAAAAACCGATTTAGTTTTCTCGGTGAATGATGAAAACGATAACATCTTAACTGAATTGGCGAAGGGAGAGCTAGAAAAAGGGGTACACGTGTACCGTTTTGATACAACGACATTAGAAAATGGTAATTACTATTTAAACTTTAAAAGCTCAATTCAAAACATCAATAGAAAAATTGAGATCAACAATTGAAACACTATTTCACATATTTACTTCTTACAGTTTCTTTTTTTTCATTTTCACAACAAAATAAATTTTTAGATAAGTTCTCACTAGGAATGAACTTTAAACTGCCCAAAACAATTGAGAATACAACCTTTAGAAAAACCATTTATGGAGTAGGAGACATTGAGCTGAATTTTAATTTTAAGCTAGCGCCTAATTTTGAAATTTCTTTGGGTCAAAAGTATGGATATTATGATTTAAATAGTTTAGCTTTTCAAGAAAACATAGAAGGTCAAATGGAAATGCTCAATCCTTTTTTAGAGTTTTCTTACATTAATTCGTTATCCAATAGAGTTTTCTTTGACATAGGTATAAAAGGTGGATATAACATAAGTTTTACCTCGTCAAACAATTGCTCTGACCGTTATACCCAAAATTCATACAGGATTGAACCCGAACTTGGAATTTACATGCTCAGCTCAGATTTACTTTCCTTTGGGTTGATTTTTTCGTACAACATTTGGTTTGCCGAATTTGGACCTGAACATTTGTGCATGACCAGTATCTCTGGAATGAATGCTTCTGAAAGTAGGGGCTTTTACCAAACGTTTTGTGCTGGACTAGGGTTCAAAACCTATTTGCCATCAAAAACCAATTAAAGTTGTTTTCTGAGTGTATCGGATGTTCGATCCTCACCATCGTGAGACCATCCAGGAGGGTACATTAAATACTTTAGTTTATCTGAATACTTTTTGGCTCGTTTTACATCTTTCCATAAACTCACATATTCATGCGTTGCAATTACTGCAGGGTTGTACGATCTGATGTTTTGAGTAATACCATATATGGGTAGATTTTGTTGATCTTCTTTCACAAAAGTTCCAAAAATACGGTCCCATATGATTAAAATTCCTGCATGATTCCTATCTAAATACTTGTGCTGAACAGCATGATGAACCCTGTGGTGGGAGGGTGTGTTAAATATCAATTCTAGTGGGCCAAGATTTCGAATTAATTCAGTATGCTGAAAAAACTGATATATCAAACTAAAAGCCATCATGGCAAAAATGTGTATTGGTTGAAACCCAAACAAGGGCATCCAGCAATAGAAAATGAATTTGTAGAAAGGCTCTGTCCAGCTTTGACGAAGTGCAACGGCAAAGTTCATATTTACCGACGAATGATGCTGAACATGAGCTGCCCACAAGAATCGGACTTGGTGGCTCATTCGATGATGCCAATAAAAACTAAAATCATCTGCTAAAAGTAACATGATCCACATCCACCATGTATTTTCTAATTCAAAAATTCTAAACTGATAAATTAAACTAAACACAAAAAAGTAAAATGTTTTGGTGACAAGACCAATCACAACAACTCCTAACCCCATGCTTATTGAAGCAGCAGAATCTTTTTTGTGATAAAGGTTTGTTCGAGATCTAAAATCAATGAATGCTTCAACCAAAATACATGCAATGAAAATGGGTATTGCATACACTGTTGGGTCGTCATTTATGGCAGCATTGAACATTAATCAAATTTAGTACAAATTTGAGTGAAAAAAAACAGTCTATTGTTGAGTTAAGATGTAGTATTTATTTTGCTCACTGTCTTTGCCTCTATAACGTAAGTGGAGAAGCTTACCCTCTAATTCGGCTTCTACTTTACTAAATTTAAATGTCTGGGATGACGGGGGAACATCAGTGGAGGACAATGTATTTGCTACTTCAAAAAATTCAATGTGTCTATATGGTGATAATCCTTTATCTGCAAAATCTTCATTTAGCCTGTAATTGTAAATTTTAATTCCATCGCAAAATTTCCCATTTTCTGCACATTCAATCAAATTAGATAGGTACTTTTTGCTTTTTTTGTGATAAAAACCAATAGTAGCTACTCCATTTTTACTAAAGCAAAGGTAAATTAGCTCTTTATTCCATTTAAAAATTCCTTTGTTTCCAATGGTGTTCAAAGGTTTTTTTTTGGTATTGGATTTTCCAATGAATTGACCACTTAATTTCGATTCTTTTTTTACTCTGATTGTATTTTGGGCAACAAAATAGGGGGCTAATAAAATCAGTACAAGGGTTGAAACTGTGATGATATAGCGATTCAAATCGTAATATTGTAAATGCATTCAATTTTTGTTAAAATTCAATGCATCAATCATTATCGAGCTAAAATAATTTTTTTGAGTTTATCAATAGAACAATCCACTGTTTTTTTAATCTCCATTTTAAATTCGAATTTTTTTTGATTTACCTTTTTGAATTCTTCAGGCCTAAATATTGCAATTTGATCATTTAATGTAAATCCAACTAACGTATTTGTTTCTCTTGGGTTAAACATTAAATTATCGAACTGAGAGTCTTTGAAGGTGAAAATAGCGTTTTTATCATTTTGAATTAAATACACTACTGCGAGCGTTAAGGGAACTCCAGCTAGTGAACTAAACGATGCTTCCACAGATTTTCCTTTCGGTTGTCGAATTGGTGAGTCACAATTCCAGGTGCCAAAATTGAGTACCTTAAAAGTACGTACAACAGCATCTTTAAACTTTTTTTGTTTGGCAATGTGTTGGAATTTTTTTTCTTCATATTCTCTTTTTTCTTCTTGTTTTTTAAGAGCAAGTTTATAGTTCAGTTTAGCTTGGTCTAACCTTTTTTGAAGAAGGATTTCATTTTCAATTTTTTCAGATAATTTTTTGGTGTAATTTTCGAATATTTCTTCCGCTTTCAATTGGTCACTTTCAGTTAAGACTGGACGAACCAAAAGAGTCAAATCTTTAGATTTGGAATACAGGTTAAGGAAGTATACTTTTCCGGGAATTTTTTCTTTGAGGATTAAATTTTTCCATTCAATATCATAAACTTTTGGACTAAAATTTTCATCCTCTTCCAAAACTTCAAACACAACTTCAGAGAAATCGTTTAGCTCTGGAAACTCTTCTTTATCAATATCTAAATTGAATTGGCGATCTTTGTTTTTTGATGCCGTTACTTCCAATGGCTTTTTAGATTTTAGTTCAGCAATGTCTTCTTTAACCAACAACAAAGCATCTTTTAATTGTTTCTTTTCCAACAAGAAATTTGAAGTTGAATCGTAAAATTGATTTCCTACATTATCTTCAACTAAAACGTAATCATTTATACGTTCATTTTTAGAAATCTTTACTTCGGGTTTGCCTTTATATTTCCAATTATTGAAATTGGTATCAAGCTCATAGAGGTTGAATCTATTGGACTTGTCCTCAGTGTTAAAAGATATATTGATTGCTTTTCCTTTTTTAATTTGAATGGGAATGTTGTTTTGAAATCCAAAAATTTGAACCATTCCTGCTGATTCAAGTACATATTCATTGCCTGCTGAATCGTAATGCATAGGGATTCCAGAAAGAAGAATATCCACCTGATCTTTAAACTCTTTGTATTTGATTTCCACATCTCCTTGAACAGAAATACCGTCTTTTTCAAATGCATTTTTAGGAATTTCAATAATTGTTCCCGAAGGATGTGAAAATTCTCCACCTTCGTTACTATTTACAATAAAGCTTGTAGCCTCTATGGAAAGATGTTCTGAGGGAGGATTAATGCATGGAGTATCCTCATCGTACCTAGGAATTTGAACGGATGAGGTTTTGCCTTTGGTGATTTCTTTTTTTTCAGCTACCAATTGAATGGGCTCTTTGTTTGTTTTAATATACTGAAAGGTTGCAAATGCAACGAGCAAAGAAACCCCAACAAGTGAAGGTGCAAACCAGATGGTTTTGTAGAAAGGAATGGCAGTCGGTGTCGCTAAATTCGACAGTTTTGTAAAATCTTTTGTTTTTGCTATTTCTTCTGATGAAATTTGAGGCCTGTTAATGTTTACTTTTCTTTTCATGGTTCATGATTTATAGGCTTCTTTTAATTCTGGATACAATGCGATGAATTTTAACCTTTGCATTGCTCTCTGAAATATTTAAAATCTGACTGATTTCTTTAAATTTTCTCTTTTCAAAATACCTTAACTCAATTAGTTCAAGGTCCTGATCTTTTAGTTCAGCAATTTTTTCAATGATTCGATCCATTTGTTCTCCTTTGAGATTGTTGTAATCATCTATGATGTCTTGAATATCGTCGGTTTGAATTTGAACAGTACGCTGCTTACTTTTGTCTTTGTAGTATTGAGTCACTTCATTGGATGCAATTCTAAACAACCAAGCAGAAAAAGGAACTCCTCTAAATTTAAACTTAGTTAGATTGTTCATGGACTTTAAAAACACCTGAGAAGTTACATCATTGGCAACGTCTTTACCATCCATTCTTTGATAAACGTACCTGAAAATTTGTTCGTAGTATTTATTGTACAATTGCTCAAAGTGCCTGAGATCTTTTTTGGCAGCTTCGATAATTTCCATTTCGCTGTAGATTTGCTGCTCATTTTGATGATAAAAGCTCTTATTCAATGGTATTGGTATGGTGTTGCTGATTTGAATAACCTAAGATTTGCTTTAATAACTTCATTATTTCGTTCGGTTACAAAGTTTTTTGAATCTTAAGTCAAGAAGGGTTTTAAGTTGACAATTTTATCGCCTTTTTTAGTATGATTTTCAATAATTAAATGGTTTTTTATTTTCAATGTATGCTAATTTTAATTCTAATTTTTCAAGCATAATTATCACCATAAATGTTGTTTTTCAATAAATTAAAATTACATCATTCTAAATCTTCCTTGAATTTACTGATAAAATAATAGGCAACAATAATTGCAAATGTGTAAAAAATACATTGAACGATTGTAAATGCCCAAAGACTAATTATGGCATCTGAAAAACGACTATGTGCAAAATAAATAGCTCCTGATGCGAGAAATAAATGAATGAAATCAAAAATAAGGGTTTCCTTTTGTCTACCAAGTTTGATGTAGATGTAGGACAGGGAGCTTGAGATAAACATTATTGACATCCATATAGCCATAATTTTCATTATTTCAATTAGCCCCACCCATTGGTTACCAAGCAAAAAAGTAACCCATGAGTCTGGAATGAAATGTATAAGAATTACACCAAACACTGAAACTATTGAAAGTCTTAACGACCAATAGCTGTAGGTAGACTTAAGCTCCGCTTTTGTTTTAAGCTTTGAAATCTTACTGAAATAAACTTGTGAGAAAGAGGAGGAAATGATGGCTATACTAATTCCAAGGTACTGAACAGACGCCGCAATTTTACCCCCAAAATTATTTCCATACAATTCTACGAAAAGAGCAAGGAAAACAAAATTTATAAGGTTACCAACAAAAAATCCAGGAGAGGTATAGTAAACAAATTTTTTATGCTTAATAACTAACCTTTTCTGAAAACTAAAATCAACCTTTGTATCGATTACTGATTTACAGAAATTTTTGAAAAAGATAATGTTAGCTCCAATTGTACCGAGAAACCTTCCTAAGATTAATCCTGTAAAGTTGAAGTTAATTATACCTAAAAACAATTGAGTTGATGTACTCATAGTGCTTTGGAAAACCTTGTTGATGCTCATTAACTTAAACTTTTCCAATCGAGTAAACCAAGAGTTGAAAACTTGTAAACTTCCAAGAGTTATAACGGAAAGAGGAATCAGTAAAAGCAATTCAATTTGATTAGAAATTGAATTAAAATTTTTTGTAAAGCTTGCGTAGATGTAAAAAGTGATTAAGCTAATTATTGCAGTTATTCCAATGAGTTTAAAGCAAATTAGAGCAAGAGCTTTGGCATTTTTGGAATCTTGTTCAAGTACAATTGCAGAGTCTAATCTCAAAGAACTTATGCCTACAAAAATCGCAACATACTCAAAAAATAATCTGAAAGGAGCGAAATCTTCAGGCCCATAAAAAAATCGTTGAAGAACAATCAAACCAACAATTGAAATCAATTGCGCAATAGCACTTCCTGTCAACAGTGTTGAAACATTTTGAATAAAGGAAATAGTATCGCTTTTTTGTGTGTTCAATGTAGAAAATCAAGTTTTAACAAGGTACAATAGTATTTGATTGAAGCAAGATGGAATTTTAGTTGTCATTTGATCAAAATGAAAAAATGAGATTAAATTTTGTCCATTTAATCCCTTTTTGATTTAAGATTATAACACTCGGCTATCTCTCATATTTTTCTAATTTTAGCCAAAATATGTACTAATCTTTTCAATTCAAAAATATAAATGTGATTAATGATTTTCAGTTCACTTTTAGACAACTTTGTAGTTGGATGGTAAAAAATGGTGCTGTAATTTTTGCATTTTCTATCCCTCTTCACATGCTTTGCTCTTCATATGCTTTAATTGTATGGTCGTTATTTTCCATATTCTACCTATTAGTAGGAGGATACTCAAGTAATGAATTTATAAATGTTTTTAAAAAAACAAAATCAATAGGATTTTTTATCGTTTTGTATGTATTTCTACTTTTTGGTCTATTCAGCTCTGAAAATTTAATTGCCGGAATCGAAAAAGTTTCCATTACAATACCTTTTGTCATACTTCCGGTATTATTTTGGGTGAATAAGAAATTATTAAATGTAAAGTTAGTTCTAAATGCCTTTTTTCTAGGTTTAGTAGTTTCTTTAGTCATTTCTGCAGTATGTGCAATTGCAGTTGATAATTTTTTAATTCCAAACTTTCATCTTGGATTGGATTCTGGCACCTCTTATGCTCAAGGCGGATTTAATATTTTTTATCACCCATCCTATTTTTCCATGTTAGTTACAATTGCAATGGCATTATTATTATTTCAATTTGAATCAATTTCAATTGCGCAGTGGGTGAGGATAGCTATTTTGGTACTTTGCGCCTCGCTAATATTTTTAATTTCATCTAAGGCAGGTGTTTTAATTTCAATTGTACTTTTTTTGATAAAGTCCGTTCATGTCCTACTATCAAAATCAAGACCATTTTCAAAACTATTAATCCTTTTCACAATTGTAGTTCCGTCCATTTTTCTATTTCAAAACAAAAGAGTTCAAAATATGGTTACTGATTTCAACGATATTCTTCAACAAGAAACACCTATACATCCAACTGAAAGCACAGCTATGAGATGGAGCATTTGGGAAAAAGCTGTTCTTCTTATTTTGGAGAAACCAATTTTTGGTTATGGAACGGGAGATGCAAACGATGAGCTAATGAATGCGTACAAGCAAGAACCCGATCTGTTAAATGAAATTATTGTTCGAAAATACAATGCCCACAACACCTTTTTTCAGCTTTGGTTGATGATTGGTTTTACAGGACCTGCATTTATTTGTATTATATTATTGAGTGTCATGAACGCTTTAAAATTTAATTTTTTCAGTACAGCAATGGCGCTTATTTTCTTTTTAAATTTTTTGTTTGAATCCATGTTGGATAGACATGCAGGAGTAATGATTTTTACTTTTTTTGTCTGTCTAATAATTGTTGGTAAAGACTCAGCTTTTTTTCAACGCAAGCTTGCTCGCTGAAACAATCAATCACCCTTTTTCTTGCTTTTTTTACCTTTTTCTTAAAGACCATAGGGTTTTCGATGTATGTTTTAATTTTTGAGGCCAAGTCTGAAGGATTTCCAGGTTCGAAATAATTTATTGTATTTTCCGATCCAACCTCTTTGAAACCATTGATATCCGATGCAATAACAGGTATTTCACAAGACATACCCTCCAAGACAGATATACCGAAGCTTTCTCTTAGTGATGGAATCACTACAACATCCATTTGATTGTAGTATTTGGGTAGTTTGTTATTTTCGATAAATCCCGAAAAGGTAATATGTTCTAGTATTCCAAGTTCAGTTGCTAATGAAACATATTTATCCTTTTCTGGGCCATCTCCTACAAGTAGCAAATTGAATTTTGTAATTATGTTATTATTTTTTAATTGTGCAATGGCTTTTATGAGTATTTCAATACCATAAATTGACTTAAAATGTTTCACAGTTCCAATGGTAAAAGATGACCGATTAGAATTCACTAATGGTTTAAATAAATCAGTATTGATGCCAAAAGAAATTACTTCAATTTTTTTGGAAGTGTAACGCTGACTTTCTTTCTTCAATACTTCCCCAGTCGCACATATTTTGTTTGCTTTGCTTAATGAATATTTTAAAATAAATTTATGTAACAAGGACTTATTGGGGAATTCAAATACATCTGAACCCCAAACTGAAATAACAAACGGTTTTATTCCACATAATGCTCCGATTAATCCATAACTAGAGGCATAAAATGAGTGAAGAACATCTGGTTTAAATGATTTTATTCTTTTTCGTATTCTAAAAAAATGAGTAAGATTGGTAATTTTGAAAAAATCCAATTTCCATTTTTTTCTGCTTTTTTTTACGATTATACATTCAAAATGAACATTTTTTAGCGAATCGTAATTTGAAGTGGACTTTTCACCAATCCCAATGAGTAGAATCTCATATCCATGTGCTGAAAGACTGCGTATCCATTTTAAGGTATGTGTGGAGTGAGGATCTGCAAGAACGGCAAGTTTGGGCATGTTTATCTATTTTTCGTTTTAATATCCAAAACGTTCTCTATTGAGTTTAGTTAGCGTATTGATGGAATTTATTTTTTCATTGCTCAGTTCTTCTTTCCATTTTCCAATTGAAGAGGTGTTGATTTTGTTCTTTAAATTTGAGTGTATGGACAGTTTACTAACACCTAATTTTTCAGCAGAATTTGTATTATCCAATAATTTATCAGAATAAGTAACGTTTAGAAAAGAACAAATTGTTTCAACAATTGGTTTTGGATTTTCAACTAGTTCTTCATATTTGACATGCATGATACTAGTTGGATTTCTTTTTTTTAAAAAATCTAACATCCTAATACTGTCGTTCCATTTCCACATGGCATACTCTAAATTTCTTGCAGGATGATTGTTGATTTTCGAGTAGGAAAGAGCAACATCTCTCGGATCTCGAATCAAAAGAATAAATTTACTTCTTGGAAATTCTTCCACTATATACTTACAAAAATGGGTGGTTATGGGAGACTGATCTCCGTAAATTTTAAACGATTTATTTTTTTTATTTGCTATGCATTGGAAAATTTTTCCAATGAGATTACTAAAATTTCTTGAGCCCTTTTCTAACTGGCAAATTTCTTGTTTCAATGATTCTAAGCTGGTGTCCCAGTTGCATGTGTTTTTTGGTTGTTGATAATCATCGATAATTTCTCTTGAAATGCTATCCCAATTTTTATGTCTTTTCAGATTCCATTTTAGCAAAGAGTAGCCTAAAATGTATTGCTCGGGTGGAAGAAATATTTCATGGTGTGAATTGAGCATTCCGCCAAGTAACGTACTTCCGTTTCTTCCAGAACCAATTATAAAAAAAGGGTCATTAAAATGTTTGTTTATATTGTTGCTGCTCCTTCCTCCAAGGAGACTGTTTAATAACCATGTCATTAAAGGGGCTACTGTTCTTAATTTAAATCTTTTGTAAGATGTTTGCATCTATTGATCGAGCTTAAACAACGTATTATAAATTGTTCCAATACCACTCAATGGCTTCATTTAGACCTTTACTTACATTGTGTGTTGGCTGGTAATTCAAAAGTGTTTGCGCTTTTTTTATTGAAGCAAGAGAGTGCTTAACATCTCCAACTCTTTCCGGACCGTGATTTATTTTAACGCTTGCAATTTTTGAATCAAAATTCGAGAGCAGGAGTCTAAGATTTTCAACTAGGTCCAGTAGAATTGATTGATCTCCACATGCAATATTAAATACTTTATTTATAGCATCTTTATTTTGAGTTGAACCAGCAAGGTGATTGGCTTGAATGACATTGTCGATGTAGGTAAAATCACGAGTCTGAGAACCATCGCCATTAATTTTGGGGGATTCATGGTTCATAAATGCTTTAATGAACTTTGGAATAGCAGCTGCATAAGCTCCATTTGGATCTTGTTTTCTTCCAAAAACATTAAAATACCTTAAACCTATAGTTTCCATTCCATACAAATTGGAGAAAACATGAGCGTACAATTCATTAACATACTTAGTAACAGCATATGGAGAAAGAGGCATTCCAATAATTTCTTCTTTCTTTGGAAGCTCTTTTGAGTCTCCATAGGTAGAAGAGCTTGCTGCATACACAAAACGTTTCACCCCTTGTTCTTTAGAAGCATAAAGGATGTTTAAAAACCCATTGATGTTAATTTCATTTGTTGTAAGCGGATCGTTAATTGATCTGGGTACTGAACCAAGAGCAGCTTGGTGTAGTACAATTTCAATTCCGTCAGTCGCTTTATTGCAATCATGAGGGTTTCGAATGTCTCCTTCCAAAAGAGTAAAATTACCATGTCCTATTAAATGAGCTATGTTACTTTTTTTTCCAGTTAGGAAATTATCCATACAGGCAACCTTGTTGCCATATTCAAGAAGATTTTCGCAAAGGTTACTACCAATGAAACCTGCTCCACCCGTTACTAAAACTTGTTTATTTTCAATCATTTATTTGACTATTTTGCAAAAGCTATTGCTCTTTTTTCTCTTATTACAGTAATTTTAACTTGACCAGGGTAGGTCATTTCAGTTTGAATTTTTTGAGAGATTTCAAAAGAAAGCTCATCCGCTTTTTGATCCGATACTTTATCACTTTCAACAATAACTCTAAGTTCTCTACCAGCTTGAATAGCGTATGCTTTGGTTACTCCTTTGAAATTAAGTGCAAGGCTTTCTAGATCTTTTATCCTTTGAATATAAGATTCTACAATTTCTCTTCGAGCACCTGGTCTTGATCCAGAAATAGCATCACAAACTTGAACAATAGGTGAAATGAGGTTGTTCATTTCAATTTCATCGTGATGAGCTCCAATAGCATTACAAACATCGGGTTTCTCACCAAACTTTTCAGCTAATTTCATTCCAAGAAGTGCATGAGGAAGTTCAGGCTCATCTTCAGGAACTTTTCCAATATCGTGAAGCAGACCTGCTCTTTTGGCTATTTTCGGCTTTAGTCCAAGTTCAGCAGCCATTGTTGCACAAAGGTTTGCAACTTCTCTAGAATGTTGAAGCAAGTTTTGACCATAGGAAGATCTAAATTTCATTCTACCCACCATTTTTAATAACTCTGGATGTAAACCATGAATACCAAGATCAATACAAGTTCTTTTACCAGTTTCAATTATTTCATCGTTTAATGACTTTTTTGTTTTAGATACAACTTCTTCAATTCTAGCTGGATGTATTCTTCCATCTGTAACAAGTTGATGCAAAGAAAGTCTAGCTATTTCTCTTCGAATTGGATCAAAACATGATAAAATTATTGCCTCAGGTGTGTCGTCTACAATTATTTCAACTCCTGTTGCAGATTCCAATGCTCGAATGTTTCTGCCCTCTCTTCCAATAATTCTTCCCTTTATATCGTCGCTATCAATGTTAAAAACAGAAACAGCATTTTCTATGGCATGCTCAGTCGCCACTCTTTGTATCGTTTGAATGACAATTTTTTTAGCATCTTTAGATGCATTTAATTTTGCTTCATCTTGAATGTCCTTAATAAAAGCCATTGCATCTGTTTTAGCTTCATCTTTTAGTGCTTTTATAAGCTGAGACTTAGCATCTTCAGAGGAGTAGCCACTTAGTTTTTCAAGCTCTTCAATTTGATTTTTGGATTTTTTATTGAGCTCTTTTTCTTTTTTTTCAATTATTGCCAATTGATTTTCAAGGTTTTCTTTGAGCAACTTTACCTGCTTGTCTTTTCTATTGTATTCTTCAATTTTAAGATTGATTGCTTTGTCTTTTTGTTTGAAGCTAATTTCTTTTTCTTGCATTTTTCGCTCTCTTGAGTTAATCACTTTTTCATGATTTTCTTTGAGCTCCAGAAACTTTTCTTTGGCTTGAAGAATTTTTTCTTTTTTGATGCTTTCTCCTTCTTCCTTTGCAATTTTAAGAATGGAATCTTGCTTAGATTTGTTGGTAGTGCTCAATCCAATATACATTACTATCATACCAACAACTCCTCCTCCAATAGCTCCACTAATTAGGCTTATTGTATCCATACTATTTTTCTTTTATTAAAAATGAAAGAGTTAAGAAGATGGGGTTTTAAATGTAAGTTCTTGGTTTAGTAGAACAATTGCTTCATTTAATTTATCGTATTCTATAGAATTTAAGTTTTCTACATTTTTGGTTGCAAATTGCAGTGCTGTCATCGCCAAAAGGTCTTGTACGTCTTTAACAGCATAGTTACTTTTTAAAGAGTCAATATTTTTATTTATTTCCGCAGCAGCTTTTCGAATAACCTCCTCCTCATTACGATCAATCGTGAGTGGGTATGTCCTTCCAGCAATTGTAACTTTTATAGAAAGTGAACTCATAGTTTACTTATTGAGTAGCGCAATACATTTATCAATTTCCTTTACCATCTCGTTAATCTTAAGCTTTAATTCTTTGCTTTCTCCAATCTCACCTCCAACAAGCTTTTTTGACATTTTTAAAATTTTATATTTTTCTTTTAATTCAATTAGCTGGCTTTCTTTTGAAGCTAAGGAATTTTTAACTTTGGCTAGTTCATCTTTTAACGATGAATTTAGCTGAGCTAAATCATTATTATTTTTTAAGATGTGGTTAAACTTTTGCTTAATTTCTTCAATAGCATCTAGCCCCTTCACAGAATTGAATTTTAAGATGTTTCACAAAGTTAACAGCTAATGTTAATTAATCAAATTTTAACGCTGTGGTGTTTAAATGTTATTAAAAAAATTGTTACTCAATTAGGTTGTGTATTTATTTTGCAATCAAATAATTCGATGAAAATTTTCTTTTGGTTTTTTTTATTTCTGCTTTTTAATTGCAATATAATGGGTCAAAAAAAATATGCAGAAGTAAATTTCAAATCTCCAATTGGTATTCCAATATTGCTTTCAGGAAATTTCGCCGAGTTTAGGTCCAATCATTTTCATACTGGGATTGATATCAAAACTAGGGGAGTTTCTGGGTACAGAATATATGCGGTTGATTCTGGATTTGTCTCTAGGATTAATGTATCTCACTGGGGATATGGAAATGCGTTATACATTGATCACCCTAGCGGCTACACTAGCGTTTACGGACATTTGAGCAAGTTTTCAAATAAAATACAAAATTTCGTTAGGCAGCAACAATACAAACAACAATCTGAAACGGTCACTCTTTACCTCGACAGTTCAGAATTTCCTTTAGCTAGTGGAGAGGTAGTTGCGCTCTCAGGAAATTCTGGTAGCTCATCTGGACCACATCTACACTTTGAAATTCGAGAAACCAAAACAGAGAGGCCTGTAAATCCCTTGCTTTTTAATTTTGAAGTAAAGGATAACATTCCACCATCAATTTTTAACATCAAGCTTTACCCATCAGATTCTGGATTTGTGAATGGTTCACAAAATAATCAGCTAATTCCTGTTCAAAAATCGGAGAATGGATATCAAATAAAACAAAAAATTGTTGCTCAGGGTGAAATCGGATTAGGAATTCATACCTATGATATGCTAAATCAATCTTCAAATATTTGTGGAATTTATTCCATTGAAATGTTTGTTAATGGTAAGCTTTATTTTTTTCAAAAAATGGACAAACTTGACTTTTCAACCAATAGGTACATAAATACGCACAAGGATTATCTTGAACACAAGATTAATAGGAGAAGTATTCACAAGTCATTCTTGAGCGATAATAATGATTTAGACATTTATGTTTTTGTTAAAAATGATGGTAAGATAAAAATTGAAATTAACAATCAATACGCAATTAAATACATAGTAACTGATGTAAATGGAAATAAAAGTGAACTTAATTTTGTTATTAAAGGAGATACTTCTTACAAATCAATTTTTAACAATTTAAAGGTTGAAAATTATTTAAATGCTGTAAGTAAATCAGATTCATTGATAAATGAAAACGTACGGTTAATTATGCCCGAGAAAAGTATGTATCAACCAGAAGTTGTTTCATACAAAGTGGGAAAGTACTCTTCATCAACAGCTCCCTTGTATTCTATTATGAATGAGAATATCCCCGTTCATAAAAAATTTATTTTAAGTATTAAGTTAAAAGATACTTCGATGTTCAATAACCAGAAAGCAGTGATGGTTCACGTTGGTAATGATGAAAAGAGAATAGCTGCTAAAGGAGGAAGCTACTCAGACGGATGGATAAGTTCA
The DNA here is from genome assembly GCA_036123135.1 of Bacteroidota bacterium. GTDB lineage: Bacteria > Bacteroidota > Bacteroidia > Flavobacteriales_D > Parvicellaceae. The sequence goes on from JAZADZ010000003.1 coordinate 43,753, forward strand.
ACATTGAAAAAATTTGGAAATTACACTGTTCTGGTTGATTCTGTTGCTCCTAAAATTAGGTTAGTTAATGTTTATGATGGAAAAAACATTAGTAAATTAAGTTACCTACAATTTAAAATTTCTGATGATCTAAGTGGAATCAAGAAATACAATGCATTTATAGATAATCAATGGGTGTTATCTAAGTACAATCCTAGAACGTCAGATTTGAAGATATGGGATATAGAATGGAAACATTTGAGCAAAGGGAAACATACTTTAAAATTGGTGATTGAAGATGAAAGACAAAATTCCATATCGAAATCAATACATATTAATTATTAATTGTTGAAATTGTTTATAACTATATAAATCTTGAGTGGTTTAAATTGTTTTATTTGAAAAGAAATAGTTTCTGATTTTAACTCAATACATGGCAAAAAAGAAAAAAACTAGAAAAATATTTGTTTTAGACACCTCTGTTATTCTTCACGATCACAACTCAATTAAATGTTTCGACGAACATGATGTAGCCATTCCAATTACCGTTCTTGAGGAATTAGACAATTTCAAGCGAGGCAACGATACCAAGAATTTTGAAGCAAGAGAGTTTATCCGAATTCTTGATCGAATAAGTAAAGAGTTCACGCTTCAAGATTGGATTCCGCTAAATGGTCCAGAGATGGGAAATTTTAAAATTGTCATGGAGAACGACAAAGTGGAAAACGATGCCGTTAAAATTTTTGGAAACAAAAACGACCATAAGATTTTGAATGCTGCACTTTGCCTTAAAAAAAGTGAAAGTAATTCAAAAGTTATTCTGGTTTCAAAAGACATCAACTTAAGATTAAAAGCCAAGGCGCTCAACATTGAAGCTGAAGATTTTGAAACTGGTAAAATTGATAAGGAAAGTGCACTTTATCAAGGAAAAAATACGGTCGAAAATGTTGATTCTGAGTCCATAAATAAGTTGTACAAACAAGGTCAAATGGAGGACGTGAGCTGTCTAAATGGGAATGTTACACCAAACGGTTTTTACATTCTTAAAAATGGTAAATCTTCCATTTTAAGCTACTACAATCCTTTTGATAGCGTTATTGAAAGAGTTGAAAAGCAGTACGTTTACGGCGTTAAACCAAGAAATGCTGAACAAACTTTTGCGCTCCACGCATTAATGAACCCAGATGTTAAATTGGTAACTCTTCAGGGAGTTGCTGGAACAGGTAAAACATTACTTGCTTTAGCAAGTGCGCTTGAACAGCACAATATGTATCAACAAATTGTATTGGCAAGACCTATAGTTCCTTTAAGCAATAAAGATATAGGATATCTTCCTGGAAGCGCTGAAGACAAAATTAACCCCTACATGCAACCACTTTTCGATAATTTAAAGTTTATAAAAAATCAATTTGGCGAAAACGAAAAAAAATATCGAAAAATTGAAGAAATGGAAGAAGACGGTAAGCTTAAAATATCTGCATTGGCTTTCATCAGAGGAAGAAGCTTGTCAAATGTTATGTTCATTGTTGATGAAGCACAAAATCTTACTCCTCATGAAATTAAAACCATAATAACAAGAGCTGGTGAGAACACCAAAATTGTTTTTACCGGAGATGTTTTCCAAATTGATACTCCTTATTTAGATGAGCAAAGTAATGGCCTTTCTTATCTAATTGATCGTTTAAAAGGCAATGATTTATTCGCTCACATCACATTGGAAAAGGGTGAACGTTCTGAATTGGCAAATCTCGCCAATGATTTATTGTGATAATCTGTTTGTCCCGGTTTTTTTCTTTATACTTCTCATTGTTTATCTTTAATACATGAGTAGAATAAACCACCAAAAGTCAAGAGAGTTTGGTTCCATGGAATTTCTTGCCAAACAGGTTGTTGAAGGCTTTATAACAGGTTTACACAAAAGCCCATTTCACGGTTTTTCAGTAGAATTTTCTGAGCATAAATTGTACAATAGGGGAGAATCTACAAAAAATATAGATTGGAAGTTGTTTGCTAGGACAGATAAGCTCTATGTGAAAAAATATGAAGAGGAAACAAATTTACGATGCCAAATAGTTATTGACTCTTCTTCATCCATGTACTTTCCCTCCAATGATGCCAACAACAAATTATCTTTCTCTATTGACTCTGCTGCAGCTTTGATTTACCTTATGAGGAATCAGCGGGATGCTGTTGGTCTTTCTTTATTTTCCGACCAGATTTCATTGCATACCAAACCGAAATCCTCAAGAACCAACCAACGCTTTTTATTTGCAGAGCTTGAAAAACTGTTATTTGATTACAGAGAAAAAAAGGACGAGAAAACTGTTCTTGCAAAATCTCTACACTCAGTTGCTGAAGCTTCCCAGAGCAGGTCATTAATAATAATTTTTTCTGATTTTAGGAGTTCAGATAAATTAGAAGATATCGTTAAGGCTCTCCAACATCTAAGGCACAACAAACACGAAGTCATCATTTTTGATGTTTTTCATAAAAAACTTGAAGGAACTTTAGATTTTGAAAATAGACCATATACGTTCATTGATATGGAATCTGGAGAACAAATAAAATTAAATCCAGTTCAGCTTAAGGAAGATTTCAAAGAACAGTTTAATGCCACTAAGTCAGCCTTTAAAAATATGTGTGGAAAGTACCAAATAGATTATATTGAAGCTGACATCTCTCAAGGCTTCAATCAGGTGCTTATGCAATACCTTGTTAAACGACAGAAAATGCTTTAAAAAATGCGATTTTTTATTGTAGCTTGTTGAAAAAGATTTAAATTTGCCACCCTATTGATAAGTTATAAAACTTATTGGACCGGTAGTTCAGTTGGTTAGAATACCTGCCTGTCACGCAGGGGGTCGCGGGTTCGAGTCCCGTCCGGTCCGCAATTATAAAAGCTTCTTGATTTTCAAGAAGCTTTTATTATTTCATGCAAGCATTTTAAGTTCCCTTTTACATTACTTTATTTTCTCAATTTATCAATGATTATAGACGAATTAACAATTGAATTGGTAAATGATTATTGTATGCAAAAAGTCAATTAATGTTAATTCATTGTTCTATAAATTAATTGAAGAAAGGTTGTTTATATTTACAATCAACAAGAAACTATATTTCATTTTTGAGGTTAACATTTACAACTTTTTTGCTTTTAATTTACTTTTCCATTTTTAATCAAAATGGTGGGGAGACTTGTGCATCAGCTACCTTGATTAATTCAATACCTTATGTTGCAATGGGCTCAACAATAAGCGCATCAGATGATTATTTTGCTTCATGTGATGATTATCCCAACCAAGGTGGAGCAAACGACTTGGTCTATGCTTACACAAATGGTTCCAACTCAATTTATGTAGATATAAGCTTGTGTGAGGACATTACCGACTACGATTGTCAATTGTATTTGTTTGAAAATTCTTGTTTAGGTAATCCTGTAGGTTGTCAGGAGGATGGTTGTCAGTCTCCAAATTATTCTGCACCATACAATTCAAGATTGATGGCTCAGTTGCTCCAGCCCAACACAACCTATTACATTGTAGTTGATGGTTTTTCTTCCAGTTCTAATGGAAATTATCAATTAAACATTTCTGAATCAGTTGGGCTAAATGCTCCAGATTCTTCCAAGTTACCACTAGTTTTAATTCAGACCAACGGAGCAGAAATTGTTGATGAACCAAAAATTAATGTGGATTTTAAGATCATAGACAATGGTTTTGGAAACTTTAATTCTCCATATGACCCTGCCAACCAATACGATGGAATTGCTGGTATGGAAATTAGGGGATCTTACTCTGCTACACTTCCTCAAAAACCATTTGGTGTTGAAACAAGAGATGCCTTGGGAGACAACAACAATGTTTCCATTTTTGGAATGCCTGATGAAAATGATTGGATCTTACTTGCTAACTATAACGATAAAACATTTATGAGAAATATCTTATCATTTGATTTATTTGCAAAAATGGGGCACTACGCTCCAAGAACTGAACTATGTGAGGTAGTTATAAATGACATTTACAATGGAATTTATGTTTTTACTGAAAAAATAAAAAGAGACAATGGAAGAGTTGACATCGCTAAATTAGACTTTGACGATAACTTAGGAGACAGTCTTACAGGTGGTTACATCTTTAAAGTTGATTATTGGAACTGGGACGATAGTTGGGCATCTGATTATACCAATCCAAATTTTCCAAATGATGAAGTTAGGTATGTTTACAATTACCCAAAATCTGAAGATATTACCACATCACAGCAAGATTATATTCAAAATATTGTAAGTGATTTTGAAGATGCTCTTTGGGGAGTTAATTTTACTGACTCTGTCCTTGGATATAGACCATATATCAATACACTTTCATTCATAGATTATTTTATTGTCAATGAATTTGCTAGAAACGTTGATGGATTCAAGAAGAGTAGAAACTTTTTTAAGGACAAAGACAGCAAAGATCCTCTAATATATGCTGGACCAGTTTGGGATTTTGATTGGGCGTACAAAGATCATGATGCTTCAATGCTTGGAGGCAGTGGTTGGAGACACGATTATGCTGGACCAACAGACGTTAAGCCACCAGGTTGGTACATTCGTCTCTTGCAAGATTCCTCTTTTACAAATGAATTATCTTGTAGATACTTTAATCTAAGAAATACAATTTTAGATACCAATTCCCTATTTAGCTTTATTGATTCTATTGCTAGTTTAGTTGATGTTGCCCAGCAAAGACATTATGTAAGATGGCCAATTTTAGGAATTAACGTTGGAACCCCAGAAATTGGGTTTCAACCACTGACGTATCAAGGAGAAGTCAATAAATTTAAAAATTGGATCATTGATCGACTAGATTGGCTGGACATTAATATGCCTGGAAACTGTCCAAATGTTGGGATTGATGGTTTTCAAAGTGAAGTCAGCTCTTATTTGGTTGCTTATCCAAATCCTTGCAGAGATGTTCTGTCAATATATTCGGAAAAGTCAATTGAAAAAATTGAAATTTATGATCTACGTGGTGCATTGGTTTTTGTTAAAGAATATTTTCATGAACAACTTATTGATCTAGATGCGACAAATTTTAATGGAATATATAATGTTAAAGTGTTCTTGGAAAATGGCGCAGTTGTAAACAAGAAACTTGTTAGCTATTGATTTTTTTTAATACTAATGTTCTCTATTTTTGAAAAAAACTAATCTATGAATCAAATTGACCCTTCAAGAATTTCAAGACCTCCTTTTCTAAAAACACTTTGTATACTTAGCTGGATTAGTGCTGGTTTATCCATTATTTCAAGTAGTTTGTATAAAATGGTCTCCGGAAAAATTGCTCAGAGCTTTGACTTTATAACTGATGATGCTGCCAAAGAAGAAATAATGCTTCAAATGGAATTTTTAGATAAAAATTCTCTTTGGATTGTAGTGCTTTATTTGGGTAGTGTTTTAGGCGTATACTTGATGTGGAATAGAAATAGAAATGGTTTTTTTATTTATTCAGGTGTACAAATTTTACTGGTTCTATTGCCTTTTACTTTTTTCCCTTTTGATATACTCGATTTACTTCTCTCTTCTGTGGTTACTTTGATTTTCATTTTTATGTACTACAAGAATTTATACTTTATGAGGGACTAATCGAAGGACCCCATTAAAGCGTATTCCAAAATATTAGCTCCCATTTGTAATGCTTTTTTCCTAGTTGGCTCGCTATCGTTGTGAACTTCTTGATCCTCCCAACCATCTCCTAAATCGCACTCGTAATCGTAAAAACAAACTAGTCTTCCTTTAAAAATAAGTCCAAATCCTTGAGGATAGCCAGCGTTGTGTTCATGAATTTTAGGAAGACCTTTATTGAAATTATACGACTGATGATATATGTCATGGTCAAATGGGATTTCTATGAAATCAAGTTCAGGAAAAACTTTTTTCATTTGAGGACGAATAAATTCATCAAGACCGTAGTTATCAGAAATGTGTAAAAATCCACCAGCAATTAGAAAATTTCTCAAATTTTCTGCTTCTGAGCTATTGAAAACTACATTTCCGTGACCAGTTAAGTGTAAAAATGGATAGTTGAACACATCTTTACTTCCAACATCAACTTCATCGGGAATTTCGTAGATATTCATGTCTAATTTGGAATTGCAAAATTCAATTAGATTTACAAGTGCAGTTGGATTGGCATACCAATCGCCTCCTCCATTGTACTTGACTACAGCAAGTTTGAAAGTACCTTCTTGGGCAATTAAAATACTTACTGAGCACACGAATATTAGCGTTTGTAATAACCTCATGTTCAAAAATAATTAATATAATCTGTTGATGGTATTGCTACAATGAAGATATTTACTTTAAATATAGAGATTAGCTATTTTATATAAAATCACAAAGTACTAAACCTGTTTGATTATGGATAAAGATGGATTAAAAGTATGGTCGAAAGAGGAAATTACTGAGCTATATCATAGCCCTCTAATTGAGCTAATTTATGAAGCTGCAAAAGTTCACAGAAAGCACAATGATCCAACCGAAGTTCAAATAAGTAAATTACTTTCCATTAAAACTGACGGCTGTCCGGAGGATTGTGCGTACTGCCCGCAAGCCGCAAGGTATCACACAGATATCAATGGAAATAGTTTGATGAGTGTAGATGAGGTGGTAAAATTAGCTGATGAAGCCAAGCAAATGGGTTCTAGTAGAGTATGTATGGGCGCTGCTTGGAGAAATGTCAAGGATGATGATGATTTTGATCAAGTTCTTGAAATGGTAAAATCTGTAAACGAAATGGATCTTGAGGTGTGTTGTACCCTCGGTATGATCACAGAAAATCAAGCTCGTCGTTTAGCGGATGCAGGTCTTTATGCGTACAACCACAATTTGGATAGTTCTGAGGAATATTACAAAGAAATTATATCTACTCGTGGATATGAAGATCGGATAAAAACAATTGAAAATGCTCGAAAAGCTAAGCTTACCGTTTGCTCTGGGGGTATTATAGGGATGGGTGAAGCTGACAAAGATCGAATTAGTATGTTATATACCTTTTCTGTGATGAGACCTCAACCAGAATCTGTTCCAATAAACTCTTTAGTCGCCGTTGAAGGAACTCCTTTGGAAGACCAAAAAGCTGTTTCGATTTGGGATATGGTAAGAATGATTGCTACAACTAGAATTGTTTTACCTCATTCTGCAGTTCGTCTTTCTGCTGGAAGAACCGAAATGAGCGATGAAGGTCAGGCACTTTGTTTTTTAGCTGGTGCCAATTCAATTTTTGCTGGAGATAAATTACTAACCACTCCTAACCCTGAATTCAATGGAGATCTTGAACTCTTCAATATCCTTGGCTTAAAACCAATGAAAGCATATAAAAAGGGAGACAAACCTAAAATTAAAGCTTCATATAAAGAAAAACCGCAGTCTAAAGAAAAAATCAAATGGTCTAGACCAGGACATAAGATTGATCGGAATGAAAAAGCCAAACAAAAAGGCAAGAAAAAGAAAATTGAACAAAAGGTTAAAACAATGGCAAAAAACAAATTGAAATTTGAAAATGCAGATGATTCTAAAATTGAATTTAAAATTTCAGAAGAAGCAAATTGTAAATCATTTAAATAGGAATTAATTTAATTTCATGTCTTTCAATGCATTCATGCTAAAAAAAATTTCCGAAAGACGAAATTCGGGACTTTTAAGAAAATTAAAAGTTAATTCACCAACTAGTATCGATTTTTCTTCAAACGATTATCTTGGAGTTGCTAAAGTAAATTCTACCGGAAGTACTGGTTCTAGACTCATAAGTGGCAATTCTAGGGAAATTGAAGATTTAGAAAATAAATTTTCCAGTCTGGTTGGGTCGAAAACTGCACTATTTTTCAGCTCTGGATATCAAGCTAATGTAGGCTTGATTCCTGCTTTATGCGATAGAGAAACAACAATTTTCTATGATGAACTTATTCATGCATCTCTGAGAGACGGAGTGCGTTTATCGTTGGCAAAAAATATATCATTTAAACACAACGATTTAGATCATTTAGATTCAAAATTATCTAACTCATCAGGAAAGAAAATAATAATTGTAGAAGCTGTCTACAGTATGGATGGCGATTCTCCAAACATTCAAGCAATAACAGAACTTGCAAAACATCATTCTGCAGAGCTAATTGTGGATGAAGCTCATTCTTTTGGAATTGCTGGAGCTAATGGACTTGGGCTGATTGAAGATAAAGGTCTTTCAAGTGAAATTTTAGCCACTATATATCCCCTTGGGAAGGCAGTAGGTTCTTCAGGATGTTTTGTTACGGGAAGCGAAATTTTAAGAGAGTATTTGATTAACTTTTGTAGAAGTTTTATTTACTCTACAGCCCCTTCGCTTTCTATCGTAAAAGAGGTTAGCAAACAATTGAATCAAATCTCATCCTTCAATAGAACACAGGTGATAAAAAATAAAGATTATTTTTTATTAAATACTAAAGTGGGTTCTATTTTAACAGGAGAGAATAGTGCTATAGTATCCATTAAGTTTAAAGATGTTCAAATTTTAAAAGAGGTTGAGAATGCACTTTTAAAAAATGGAATTGCGGTAAAAGCAATTTTATATCCTACAGTCCCAAAAGGAACAGAGCGCCTTAGAATTTGTTTTCACTCTTTTAATTCTAAAGAAGAAATCGATTTATTAATAACTACTATAAACCAAACCAATTGAATTATTTTATAACTGCAATTGATACCAACATTGGCAAAACGGTTGTTTCGGCTTTGCTTTGCAAGGCTTTGGGATATTCATATTGGAAACCTATTCAGTGCGGAGATTTAGATTTTTCCGACACAATGAAAGTAAAAAAATGGTCTCCTGATACAATCACTTTTAAAGAATCGTATTCTTTGAAGTATCCACTTTCTCCTCATGAAGCGTCAAGACGTTCAAATGTTAAAGTTAAAATGGAAAATTTTATTCTTCCAACAAATGATTCATTGATTATTGAGGGCGCTGGTGGTTTAATGGTCCCACTGAATAACAACGGCGACTTAGTGATTGACATTGCGAAAAAAGTTGATGCTCAAATAATAGTTGTTATCAAAAATTATCTTGGAAGTATCAATCATTCACTTCTTACTCTTGATTATTTAAAGAAAAATGACTACACAATTAAGGGAATAATTTTTAGCGGTGAACCGGTTGCAGCATCTGAAAATATTATAAAGAAAATAAGCGGAATTGATGTATTGTATCACCTTCCACTAATTAGCGAAATTAGTGAGTTTTCAATTCAGGAACATGTAAATAATATTCGGGCAATATTCCAGGATTAATTACTGAAAATCTCATCGTAAATGGAAATGAAATCTTTATTGTCTTCCAAAAGGCAATCGTCTCTTTGTGTGTAAAAATAGTCTTTTCCAAGCTCAAGAGTTTCCCTGGCGTCAGTGATATTTTTATTTTTTTGATAAGCAGCAAGATTGATAATAGCAAATTTTAGATAATGTTGTTGTGAATGAGTCATGTTTTTGAAAGCAAATTTATCTTGTGACAACGATTTGATATAATCAATTGAGGGTTTCATGTATTCTTTTGCTGTAGATCTGTTTTTAGTTAAAATACACAGATGACCATACAACAATTTACACCCATAATCGTCTGGATCAATTGAGCATATTTTTTTGGCGAATCCTGCAGCTTTTCCATAGGTTGTCTCAGTGGCTTGCTCAATGTAGTTTTCAATGTCCTCAGCAACAATCATTTTTATCTTTTCAGTAAAATCTTCAGCATCCTCTCTGTATTCATAGCCTTTGTCTTTTTTTCGATATTTCCCTAAGTAGGAAAGAGCAGTTTTATACGCTTTAGGATACATATTAGTATACTTGTGGTCTTGACTCATTTCAAAGGAAGACATTGCGGCATACAGATAGGGGAGAGGATGTTTTTTAGTTTTTTCTTTTTCGTTGTATTTCAAAGATTTGTGAAAACATACATCGTATTTTTCATCCACAAAAAGTAACAACAGATCCATAAAGTCGTCCTGACCTTTGACTAGAATAGGTGCAGATAGAAAAAAAAGAATCGAAAAAAAAGTAGTTAATTTTATGATGTAATTCATAAATTATTCATTTCAACAAAGCGCTCAAAATTCATGCCTAAAAATACAAAATATACTAGCTTTGACAAATTACCAAATTCCATTATTAATGGTGCTGTTAGGAAAAGTAATTTAATTTTTAAAATTTTTATATACTATGCAAAAAATTGGTAGTCGTATTTCATATGAAAAACATGCTGATTTCTTTACCATAATCGTTTCCTCAAAAATTGAAAAATGGAAAGAAAATGCAATGCTAATTTGGTTAATTGCATGGACCTTTTGCGGATGTACATTTATTTTCTTTTTGTTTGATTCCAATATCGAAGGTGATGAAAGACTTACGCTTTGGATAATGCTTATTTTTTGGATCTACATCGAATTTAAAACAGTAAGAGCTTATTTATGGAGAATAAGAGGGGTTGAATTTATCCGTATTGACTCAGATCGATTTACGCATAAAAAATCCATTTTTAATTATGGTAAAGCAAATTTCATTTTCACCAACCAGATTGAGCACATAAAGCCAGTAGAATTCAAAAAGCAATCTTTTTCTAGGGTATTTAATGAGTCATTTTGGATGATTGGATTAGGAGTTGTTGAAGTAAAATCCAAAAATGGCAACCTTTTATTGGGTGCACAGTTAGATGAAAACGATGCCAAAAGACTTGCAAATGAAATTAAAAAAATGGTAAAAGCTCTATGAATTAACTCTTAATTGTAAATGCTATAGTAGCTATTCTTTTTGTATTCTGGTTTTTAATTTTCTCCTCTAGAACCATTTTTTTAGCAACTGGATTTTTAAAAACATCTTTCATAGTTTTTACTTCTCCAACTGGAATATTCAATTCGATACATGAATTAAAAAAATGTGCCGAGTTCATTGAACTTAGTTTATGTTGGATATGCGTTAAAAGCTCCAGTCTATTTTCAACTCTTTTTTGATTGGAATCAAATTTAATTATAAGCTCATTATCCAATTCAATGAATTTAGCAAAGTCTTTGAACTGTTTTTCTGTGCCAATTGCAAGCAGATATTCTTTTTTATCACATGTAATAATCTTTTCCCCATATGGAGCAATATTTGGATGTAAAGATCCAATTCGTTTGGGAATAAAATTATTCATTAAAAAGTTTGAAGCTTGATTTGCCAAAGAAGCATACCCTGACTCTTCAAGAGTAGTGGAGACGTGAAAAGCTCTTTTTGAGGAATTTTGTTTGAGCAAAGCAACTAAAATTCCCTCTTTAAGTTGATGAGCCGCAAGAATATCCATAAGTGCTACAGGCATTTTTACTCCGTCAGCATCTGGTTGCCCGTTCATAGAAATGAACCCCGTTTCTGCTTGTACAACTGCATCGAAAGCTACTCTTTTAGGAATTGATTTAAATCCACCAATGTGTCCATAGATTAATGTTGGGTTAATTTTTTTACAATCTTCAAAAGTTAGATTAAATTTTTCCGCATCTCCATTTTTGAAATTGGTAATTACAATATTAGCTTCTTGAATAAGTTGCTTAAGCTTTGAAAAATCTATCGGATTTTTAAAATCTAAAAAAAAATGTTTTTTACCCCAATTTACACTCGAGAAATATGCAGATTGATTTGATTTTTTTTCTCTTGGCTGATGCCATTTACGAGTAATATCACCGCCAGTTGTGGGGTTTTCAATTTTAATTACCTCAGCACCAAGTTCAGCAAAAAACATTCCAACAGATGGGCCAGCTAGAACAGTAGAGAGCTCTATTACTTTAAGATTTTCAACCAAATTACAATAGCTTAAAACAAAATTATTAAATCCTTATTAGCAAATTTACTTCAATTGCAGTTTTCTGATATCTTTGATTAAATGAATACCCAAAAGAAATTTGGAACTTTTGGAGGTGTTTTTACACCCTCTTTATTGACCATTCTTGGTGTCATTATGTACATGAGGTTGGGAGCGGTTGTAGGGAATTCGACGAATATTTTTATGTTCGTTTCCATCATTTTATTTGCTCATATGGTTTCCATAACCACTGGTTTGAGCGTTTCATCTATTGCAACTGATAAAAAAATCAAAGCAGGTGGTATATATTATATACTTACACGTTCACTTGGATTTCCTATTGGAGGAGCAATTGGAATAACTCTTTTTGTTGCAACTGCACTCAGTATTTCACTTTATTTAGTTGGTTTTGCAGAGAGTCTTCTTCCTGTAGTTCAAGATTTTTTTGGTTTCGAGCAAGTGACTACAAATCACATAAGAGTGGTCGGTTCTTTAGCTTTACTGCTGGTACTAATTGTTGCCTACATTAGCACAAGTTTCGCAATTAAGATTCAGTATGTTATCTTATTTTTAATTGCTTTATCGCTTATTTCAGTTTTTACAGGTTCAAGTGAAGGTTTAAAAAAAGGGGTTGATGCGATTTCAAATCCTTCATTTTCTGTTCTTTTTGGTATCTTTTTTCCTGCAGTTACCGGTTTTACAGCAGGAGTTGCCATGAGTGGAGATTTAAAAAATCCTAGCAAGTCCATCCCATGGGGCACAATGCTGGCCATTTTAACTGGCCTGATTGTCTATATTTCTCTGGCTTTTTTTCTCAATGCCTCGATAGATAAAGAAATTCTTTCCACCAACAACAATGCTTTGATTCAATTTGGATCAATTCCAATGTTAGTTATAGCTGGAGTTTGGGGTGCAACATTATCTTCTGCTCTTGGAGGTATTTTGGGTGGGCCAAGGATTCTTCAAGCAATGTCGATTGATAGCATAACTCCCAAAATTTTTTCATTAGGACATGGTGAAAACAATGAACCTAGAAATGCACTTCTTTTAACATTTGCAATTTCTGAGTTCGGCATATTAATTGGCGAGTTAAATGTTATTGCTGAAATCGTCGCGATGTTTTACATGGCCGCTTATTTATTTATCAATATTTCGTGTTTTTTAGAACAATGGGCAAGTCCAGATTTTAGACCTAAATTAAAAATACCACTATGGATTTCATTTGTTGGAGCCATCACCACTTTTTTACTAATGGTTCAATTAAATCTTGGAGCTACGCTTCTTTCAGTTGGTGTGATGATTGTAATTTTTTTCTGGCTCACAAGAAAAGAGCTGGTTTTAGGTTCAGGAGATGTATGGATGAGTGTTTGGTCGAACGTGGTTAAGATTGGATTAAAAAATTTATATAAAAAATCTGCTCATAAAAGGAATTGGCAGCCTAACATCCTACTATTCAGTGGAGCAACAAAGGATAGACCACACTTAATAGACCTTGGAAAATCCATTGCTGGAAGAAATGGTATGGTGTCAAATTTCGATTTAATTGAAGAACAATCTGCAGAAATTTTGTTTCCCAAGCATTTTCAGAGCATTCCAGATGATGAAGGAATAGATGATTCAATATTTCACCGAAGAATTTATTGTCAAAATATTTTTAAGGGAATCGAGACCATTGCAAATACATATGGGTTTTCCGGAATTGATCCCAATACCGTCCTAATGGGTTGGGCAAGAAATACTCGAGATCCACTTTGGTTTGCTCAAATGACTCAAAAGTTAACATTACTTGATTACAATATTCTTTATCTAGATTACGACAAAAAAAGAGGTTTTGGAAGCTATAAAAAAATTGATATCTGGTGGACTTCTATCAACAGCGAAAGTGATTTAACACTTCAGCTATCTAAATTAATTATACATTCAAATGATTGGTCAAATGCCACTATTCGGATATTATATGTAAATGATGCTGATGATAAAGAAGAGTTAATAGGCGATTTAATAAAACGAAAGGTTCAAAAACTTAGAATTGACGTTGTTGTTGAGATGATCAACAACGAAATCGAGCAAAAAAGTTTGTATCAGCTCATAAAACTGTTCAGTTATGAAGCTGATTTGATAATGATGAATTTACCTGAGATTCTTAAAGGTAAAGAGAAGAAATACGTTGAGTCTACAAGTGCTCTTATGGATATTATTGGAACAACTTTAATAGTTCGATCTTCCTCCAATTTTAAAGAAGAAGATGATTTAATTACATCTAACGTTAATGCTCTTTACAAGGAAGAGATTAATCTTAATCCATCAATGGTTTATAATGATTTAGCCATTGATAAAACAAGTGTTTTTGAACTTGATAAGTTAATGGTTGAACTGGATCAAAAATTAAATGAGATTACCATTGATTTAAGCAATCGTTTTTATACGTCTTTCAATGATAATTACTTGAATTTTTCATCAATATTAATCAATAGACTATCTCAAAATAACAGTTCCGAAGATTTTTCAAAACTCTTCACTGATTTAATAAAACACGTTAATTACTTTAAAGAAAATCGCATTAGAAAGCTTCAATCCGCAATGGATGAATCTATTGCTCATTATTTAGATGTTTTTTTAAAACACATTCAGCAGGTTCCCAAAACTATTTCAATTCCTGTCTTTGAAAACGAATTGCAACCAAAAGAATCGGATTCCTATTCTATTTTAAAAATAAAATCAAGTTTTAGAAAAAAACTCAAGAGAGGTAATCTAAATCCTTACGAAGTTCCATTATCTGAATTGGCTGTTTTTCATTATGAAAGTGAATTTTTAAAAGATTTCGAAATTTTAATAAAAGATTTTGGTGTTTCTGGATTTGTTCTCAATCAAAATTTAAAAGAGGTGTTGAGTCAAACTACTGATTTATCCAATCAAGAAAAACCCAAGTTGTTACTAGATGATTTAACACAAAAGATTGACGATGTTTTGAATCAACAACAATTAAAGTTTACCAAAAAGCTATTTGAGTTAACCAATAAACTGGTAAATAATATTGTTGGTGATTGCCTTAAACTTGATATCCATACAATTATTCAAAACAGACAAGAGGAAAACTATACCGGAAAAAATCAGATTGTAATCGATCAAATTCAAGCCTATCCTAAATTGTTTACCATCAACCAGCGATTGATATTAAATCAGCTTATTTCCTTTATAGATATGAAAGGTTTTAGATTATCAGTTTCTCCATTTTTACTAACCAAGCAGATTTTATTTTTTGAAACTCATTTTGAAACTCCCTTAGATTATCTAAAGTCCATAAAACCAAAATTTTCATCTTTTGGTTCAAGCCAGTACGATCAAGCGATTTCCACAATTCAGTTAATTTTTGCACAATTTATCATTGAAGATCAGCTTTTTGAACTCAAGCAACACACAGAAAACCAAATTAAACTTTTTGCTGGAGATCGTGAAACTTTAACAGCTGATGGTGTCGGTTCATTTATCCAACAACAATCTAAGCTTCCTTCAATAAGGATAAACTTATCGAATGTTGTTAGTAATTTGTTCGACAACCAAATTCTAGAAAAGGTTAGTGAGTTGTTTACTCAATTCAAAGATGAGGTTGAGTTAAATTTAAAATCTGTAGAAAACCAATTTGAACTAAATAAGTTTACTTTAGAAAATCAAACGGACAAAAAGTTAATCAAAGAGGTTATTGATAAGTCTGATTCTACCATTAGTAATTCAATTTCAATTTTAGATGATTTATCGCAAAGATTTAAAAACGAATTTGAAAAGTTATTTCAAGTAATTAATGAAATATTTGTAGAGGATGTAGTTGTTGAAAGAGCGAAAACACACCACTCTAGCATTTCAAAATCAACAAAAAAAGGAATTTGGGAAAATCAAGTGCAAAAATTTTCTAATTCAATTGAATCGATTTTGAATAACACTGATAATATACTTGTTCAAGCACTTGATTCATTGGCCTTTAAAAGATACTTTGATAAAGATAAATCTGTTCAAACACCAGTTACTATTCTTAAGAAATTTTCCTCTGAAATAGTTCCAAACAATGCGCTTTTCAATCAACTTCCTTTTTATTACAAGCAGCTATTCATTGGAAAACATTCTCCAAATGAAAAAGTACTTGAAAATCGCAGGTCTGAA
>JAZADZ010000004.1:0-20086 GCA_036123135.1 Bacteroidota bacterium
GCACAGGAAACAATTGAAAAAATCAACAGGGCATATATTGGAAAATAAATCAATTGAATTTGACCATTCTTAAAAAGGCTTTCTTTTCTCCAACAGAAACGTTCATCAAATAAATTCCATTGGCCTTTTCCGAAAGATTAATTTCCATTAATTGAGTAGGACTAAAAACATTGGAGAGAACTACTTTTCCACTTACGTCTACAATTTCAACTAAGATAGCCTCAGAAGGTAGTGAACCGAATTTTAAAACAAAAAATCCACTAGAAGGATTCGGGGAAAGATTTAAATCCAAAGCAGTAAGCTCATCAACACCCACAAAAGAGGAAACTAAAATATCATTTAAAGTAGTTGTACATCCGTTGGCATCGGTAATCGTAAGCGAATACAATCCACCAACTAACCCGGTGACATTTTGAGAAGAAGAGCTGAACCCATTTGGACCAGTCCAAGAATAACTAAAAGGAGATGTTCCACCAGTAATTGAAATAGCAATAGCACCATCTGCTCCAAAACTTTCATCAAGGACAGAAGAGGTGGCTTGCAAGGGAGAGGGATCGTTCACTGTAAAGGACAATGAACCTGAGCAACCATTGGCATCCTGTATAGCTACATTTGAAGTTCCTGCGCTTAAACCTGAAGCTGATCCATTGGTACTAAATCCATTGCCAAAATCATAGGTATATGGTGGAGTTCCTCCAGCAGCATTTACAACAACAGATCCATCAGTTAACCCATTGCAGCTTATATCAGAAACTGTTGAAGTTCCTGAAATAGCTCCAGGACCATCTAATGTAACCGATGTTGAAGTAGAACAAGTTCCATCATCAACAAGAACTGAATAGATTCCTTGAGGAAGATTGGTAAAAGTTGGAGAAGCTTGTGGTCCATTTCCTATGTCATAGGTAAAGGTTCCTGAACCTCCATTAACTGCAACAGTAATAGAGCCCGTATTGTCTCCAAAGCAGTTTTCTTGGACAGTTGATGAGCTCAAGGTCCAAGTGCAAGGAGATGTAACACAAAAGTTGTTGATTTCTTGATTTCCAAAATCAGAATTAGTCGCCAATATAGAAGCTAAAACTGTACTAGTTCCAACATCTGAAATTGTATAATCACCATCGACAGAACAAGAATTCCATTGACTACCGTACATTCCATCACCATAAGTATCATTGATTATAAAGTCATAGCATCCCACTGACAAACATATGTTCTCGGAAATTAATTCACCTCCAGAAACGTCCGAATATGGACCTCCGCTTGCCATAACATTTGCGCTTGCATCTTCAATAGTCCATGTTATTTCAGAGCCCCAACAGTCTGTATTAATCTCTAGCAATATGTCTTGACCACCTATTGTTGCAGTGTAATTGGTTGACTTTGTATCGTTTCCAGGATTACTGTCGGGATTTCCGTTGGGAAGAACAGTCGAAGCATTGAAAATATGAGCACCGCTAGTTGTAATCATTGTTGGAAGAGTAATTGTAACAGATGCACCGCCTGCTAAACTCCCCGTCCAGTTGTATGTGTTGTTGATGCCACCGTCGATATCATAATTGATGGTTACACTTGATAATACGTTGGTACCAAAGTTTTTCAACGTGAGCTCTGGATCAAAATTATCTACGCAGTAAGCACCTGTTGGAGAAGAAATAGCAGAAATTCCAGCATCGTCCGGTAATGTTGGAGCATTGGGATCCCAACCGTCATTGGTCGTTGCAGCTCCACATGAACTAGGGGCTAAATACCCGCCTATTCCTTGTCCCCACGAAACTCCCAATCTACCATAATAATCGTATTGTCCATTGTTACTCGTACCGGAACATGCTGCAGCACCTCCGTAAAGCTGTCCAATGATTCTATGGTTTTGGTCAAAAAGAGGAGATCCTGAAGATCCGGGTTCGGTTACCCCTTCCTCCCATTGATTGATGTACCAAACAGCAGCACCACCAGCATTGGAATGAAAAGGAGCGTCGTTGTCTCTGCATATTTTCATTACGTCTCCAGAAGGATGGTGTATTCCGGTTGTTTCGGTAACTGTAGTTGCGTCTGTAGCGTCCCAACCAGCATAAAAACAATTCCAAGTTTGAGCATCATTAACGGTCATGTTGTCGATTTGCAACAAAGCATGATCTGCAGCGGTTCCACTAACAAGAATGGTTGCTCCATTGGCACTTTGGTCATAAGGAGGTCCTGGGTCTACTGAGTTTGCAGTAGTTGCACAAGACTGTGTTCCAACAGGACTTTTCCAATTGAAACGAAAAGCCCAAGAGCCAGTACTTCCTCCCGTACAATGGTTTGCTGTTAGAAAATAAGTTGTTCCATCATCGCAAGTATTATTAATCAAAGCTCCTGTACAAATACCACTTCCACCAACAACAATCATTGCTACTGATCTTATTTCATTGTCCCAGCCATTTCCAAGTGGACAGTTCACATCGATGTTACAATCACCAGAGGAATTCAAAGCTTTTGCAAGATCTTTTTGAATAATGTTCAAACTTCTGTATCCATGGATTACATTGCAAATTGTAAAAGTTCCTTGACCCGATACATTTGAAGGCTCGTAATACTCAACGATTATTTTATCTCCATGGACTAACTCAGTACCAAGCTCGCCATCTGAACGATTGTTTCGAGCTGTATAAGCGCCAACTTTATTTGTTTTTTTCTCATCATAAAGATGCAAAGAAGCTCCTGGAGGTAAAAAATAATTTTTAAGCAGTAAATTCACCGTAAGTGCATTTTCACATTCAATAGCAAGCTGCCAGACTTTGTCTCCGTTGGGAAGAGATTTCCAAATTCCAGCATTGTTAAAATTAAAATCAACGGAATACTTGAACCCAAATCTCCACGGTTTGTTTTTAGCCAAATCATCAACCGCATCCTCTTGATCAATAATGGCTTGATCGTATCCAGGCATGGATTGAATCGGAATATCCTTGTCGATTAATTTACCGTTCCATCCTACTGGATTTCCAACATCAACGGTTTGTGCATTGAAATAAGTTAACACACCTAAAAATGAAACTAAAAAGAACAGCTTTTTCATAAAATTCAGTTTTGAAGAGCTCTGAAATTAGGGAATTTTTTAATGCTTATTTCACAGACGGACATTTATTTAAGAATATGTCTTGAAATATAACGTAGCGCATATCAAAAATAACAATTAAGTCAGAGCAGAACTAAGCGCTATCTTTTAACGAAAAAGGAAAATTACAACTATTGAAATTTACTCGGTTGCAAATATTTTGGCAACTGAGTTGTCGTTGTAAACGACAATGTAAATGTTACCAGACTCAAAATGATCGACAATTTGCCCGTTCAAATTGATTATTTGCTTTATCTCTTTGTTGGTAGAAGCTATCGAGCTATTAATGAAAGATAATGAACCTGCAATTCCCGTCCATGTTACATATTCCACGGTTGAATTGTCTTCGATTTTCATTACGATATATCCTTCACCGCTAACGTTATTTGGATAAAAATGAGCATTCAAATAATAACTCTGCCCCTGATTTAAAGAGAGTGTTCCAGATGTTGTTCCAATAGGATAACAGTTCGGAAAGCAATTCGAATACTCCCATCCACTTGGAACAGAATCGGCAACAATCTCCCAAAAAACTGTTGAATTACTTAAAGCATCTAAGTAGGTATTGATGTTGAAATCATTTACAGTATGTAGGCCGCTAATGCTAAGGTTATTGTTTTGAACAGAAAAGGACTGCCCAAATGAGCTTACACATAAAAAAGACAATACTACAGGAAATAAAAGTGCTTTCATTTTTTTAATTTATAGTTTAAAATTATAAATAGTTGGTCAATTTAGCAACATTCTAACTTCTTCGACACTTCTTAATTCAGCAAAATAAATTGTTTCAATGGAATCGAATAACTCATCGTCGTCGTGTTTTTCTAGTGTCTTTAAAATGTCCCCATACACCTCAGCAGCCATTTTTTCGGTTTCATAAGCTTGTTTGAGCATTTCTAAAAAATCTAATGTATGGACAATGGGGTGCGGATTCGTATCTGTAGTAGCTACACCTCCAAGCTTGACAATTGCCGAACGTACAATGTTGGCATGACCAACAGACTCTGTAGCTTCAGCAGTAAAATGACCTGAAAGCTGAAGACGATGAATACCCTGAACATAGGCAGAGTAGTGAGAGTACAGGTGAATAGCACGAAGCTCCCAGCTTAATGCGTGGTTAAGTTTTTCTATTAAAATTTTGTTATTCATATATGCAATTTTAAACCATTAAATACTAAAAAATTGTTTTGTTGTATTTTTTTTAAACTCTATATATAAAACAAATCGTATTTATTGCAAGAAGTGATGCATTAAATACGCAGCACAATTTTTAAACACACCTTTTTAAGAATGGCTTCAGTACATCACCTTTTAATGCATCATAAAATAACGTTTCTTCGCCAAACTTGATTTTTTCATTAACTTTAAGGACATGAAAAAAACTCTACTATTTGCTATTTTATTCTCTGTTGGTTTAGTAATAAATGCCCAATCTACTAAGGAAGTAATTGCACATTTAAACAATGTCAAGCAAATAAATGACGAGTTTGCTACCTTATGGATGGAACAGGGAGCTTCAATTTCTATATCCAACATGTCTGTAAATACATTTCAACAGATTATTACGGCAAATCAAGGAACCATTGAAAAACTAAACAGTGTTGAACAAGTCTATTGGGACGAAGGTTTGCTTGATTACATTCTGGAATCTCACAGAACTGTGCAACAAATAATAGCAACTGATAAAAAAATTATTCTTGCGTACCTTGAAAAGACAAATTTTATTGATGAAGATTTATTGAACGCAAGTCTATTTTTAATGAAGCTAAATGAAAAAATTATTTCTGTCAACGAAAAAATTGCAGTTATCGAAAAATTTCTTGCTGCCAAATACAACTTCACCCTTCAAAATATTGATTTCAATAAAAAAGCAAACCTGTTAATTAAAAAAGGACATTTTTTTAATCAGCTCACTATAATTCTGCTGAATACTAAAGTTGAAGTAACTAAATTTTTAAGAAAATCTACAAATGAAACCTATGCCAGTGCGCTTAATAATGTATTAGACGGACAAGCAAAAATTGATAACATACTACTTGTTGAGGGTGGGACTTCAATAAAGGAAAATATGATGAAATATCAAAACCACTTTTATGATTTTCTAAAAAAATATGGTTCAGATTGCATTTCTTTTTATTCAACAGACCTAGACAAACTTGACAACACATCAAAGGAAGCTGTTGAGCGATACAATAAATTGGTTGTGAAAAGAAATGAAGCTAGTGATTTTTACAATCAAGCTGTTCCGATAGCGGAAAAGCATAATATTCTAGGACAAGAATTTATTCAGCAATAGTAGGTAGTTTTAATTCATTACTGAGGAAACCTTTGGTTGAAACTCTAGTTTTATTTGTTCCACCCATTTTTCAACTCTTTGAAACGTTAAATCTGACTCATTGTCCTCATCGATTGCCAAACCATAAAAGTATTCTTCATTCATCAACCCTTTGGACTCGTCAAAATCGTAACCTTCTCTTGGCCAATGGCCGATTATGTTTCCACCATTTTTTAGAACTACTTCTGCAAGAATTCCAATGCCATCCACAAAAAACTCACTGTATCCAATCTGGTCACCTAGTCCAAAAAGAGCTACTGTTTTACCTGAGAAATCAATTTGTTTGAATTCCTCAAAATAGTCTTCCCAGTCGCTTTGCAATTCACCATCGTACCAGGTTGGAATCCCAAGGATAATCAAACTATCCGTATCCCAATCTTCTGGCTTTAGCTTGTGAACTTCTGTAACATCCACTTCAAAGGGGTCTAGCATATTGATGATGTAGGTATCAACAACATAATCAGTGTTCCCAGTATCACTACCAAATATTAGCTTAATGTTCATTCTATTTTTCTTAAAAAAAAACCAAAACTAAATGAAAAAAAAATAGCTTCTTAAATTGACTAAGTGATTTTTTATTTTAAAAATTGAAAAGATGAAATATTTAAACTTTACAGCAATTAATACATATTTTTGCACTGAAATTTATGGAAAAGCTCAAAGAACGCTGGGGAATAACCTCAAATACTCAAATCATTCTTATCATTATTGTTTTTGCAATTAATGGTTCTTTTGCAGCTTGGGTGGCTGATCCAATCACCCATTTTTTTGGTCTAGCTCAAGAAACAACATCTCCCTGGTTGTTCTGGCCGCTTAGAATAATGCTAATTTTTCCGATTTATCAACTTACTCTACCACTTGTTGGCTTTGTTTTTGGTCAATTTAAATTCTTTTGGGAATTTGAGAAAAAGTTTCTAAAACGCCTTGGGCTGGGTTTTATTTTCAAAAAGAAAAGCTAAAATTTTAAACTTATTTTGATGTAATTTCTTTGAAGATAGAATACAATTTTGTGTTCTCAAAAACTCCAGAAAAATAATCAGAAAAGGTTCCATATGCAAAAACAGGAACCATAGTGCAGCTATGACCACCAGTTGAAAAAGTTGGAACAATCGAATTATAATCTCGATTTATTGTCTTAAATGGTCCTACACTTTGTTCAGCAGCCAAAGTAAAACCACCCGTTTCATGGTCTGCCGTCACAACTACAAGTGTGTTTCCGTGTTTTACTGCATAATCTAACGCAACTCCAATGGTCTTATCAAAGTCTAGTGTTTCTTCAATTACATATTCGCCTACATTAGCGTGTCCTCCCCAATCAATTTGAGAACCTTCAACAACTAGAAAGAATGGCTTTTCTTTAGAATCCAAAAAGCCAATTCCCTTTTCAGTGGCCTTGACTAAAAAATCATCTCTTCCCAAGTGTTTTGGCTGCAAACCATCTGGAGCAAGCAAATACGCTAATTTTGCAGCTTTCGTATCTGGGTTGGTATCAATTGAGTTGGTATCTAAAAAAAAACCTCTATTTAAAAGCGTGTCTGAATAATCTATCGAGTCTGATCTGTTCATGAACCAACGATAACCTCCTCCAGCAAAAAAATCGACATTGCTGTATACCAATTGCTTTGCAATTTCTTCCTGCATGATTCTACTAGAAACATGGGCATAAAAAGAAGCTGGAGTTGCATGGGTTATGGAAGAAGTTGAAATATAGCCTGTACTCCATCCTTGATTAGATAATCGCTCCGTTATAGTTGTTACAGCATTGGTATCCATATCCACTCCAATGGCTCCATTGTATGTTTTTTTTCCAATTGAAAAAGCTGTAGCGCCAGCAGCAGAGTCCGTTATTTTGTGTGATCCAGATTGTGTTTTTGATAAACCAATTACTGGAAATCTAGAAAAATTAGGCTCAGAGCTTGAATAAAAGTAGGTACTCGATAATTGCGACAATCCCATTCCATCTCCAATTAGAAATATAATATTAAAGGGTTTAGAAACTGAATCAGGTCTGGATTGTTCCTTCAATTGAACTTTAGAATAGCAGTTTGACGTAAAGAAAAAAAAGAAGCCGATAAAAAAATAAACTACTGTTTTATTCATTGAAAAGGTGTGAATAATGAACCATAAACATAAAGAAAGTTTAGCTAGTTTACCAATTCAGCTTGTGCTGTTTTAACTCTTTATCAAGTAATTTTGCATTTGGACATATCCGACAGAGAAACTCCCAAAATTCTTTACTGTGATTTTTAATTTTGGTATGTGCCAACTCGTGATAAAGTACATAATCAATCAAATTATCCGGAAGTCTCATTAAATGTAAATTCAGATTTATGTTGTTTTTAAATGAACAACTTCCCCATCTTGATGAATTATTTCGAATAGAAACTTTAGCGTAACTTAAACAACTTCGGTTTGCTAATTCACAAAGCCTGTAAGGCAAATATTGCTTTGCTTGAACTCTAATTTGAGCTACAACCAGGCTCTTTATTTGTTGCTGAATGTCTTTAGCAAAAAAATTATCCTTAACGGGAATAAAAATCGTTGTGCCATCATTTGTTCTTACTGCATTTACAGAACAGCTATCTTGATGGAGAATCAAAATTTTATGTCCCCTTATATCAACGATCTCATTGGGTTTGAAAATTTTTTCGTCTTTCTCTACAGCTATTAATGTTCTGTTAATCCATGGTAATTTTTCTTGAACAAAACTTTCAGCATAGGAAAAGGGTATTCCCCTTGGAACGCTAACGGTTACTCCTTTTGGAGGTTTGACTGAGATTATGACTCTTTTAGCTTTTTTACTTTTACTAAAAGAGATGGAAATTTGATCAAAAAACTTGCTGTACAATTAGTTTACTGCAATTTTTTTAGTACTAGACACTCCGTCAATTGAAAGGGAAAGTAAATAAATTCCGCTTGAAAGAGATTGGCTTAAAAAGAGGCTTCCTTTATTTTGACCGAAAGTTAAATTCACCGGCTGTTCTTCAATTAATTTTCCTTCAATATCAAAAATAGAAAAGACAGCATCAGAAGTTTTGTGATTTACTACAATGTCAAATTGAATACTATTAGTTCCTTCTTGAAAAAATGCGTCAAAAGCATCCAACACAATTGAGCTTTCAGAGATATCTGTTGAGGAAGAAGTTACAATTATCGTTCCTACCATACCATTGGCGGCATGAGAGCCTACAGAACAATCATATTGATAAGTTCCAGGAATTGTAAAGGTGTGAGTATATATATCAACATTGCTCGTTGGTGTTGATATAAAGCTTTCAGGGTTGTTGAAACTTGACCCAGTAATGGTATTTATGTCAAAATTAACATTGTGAAAACCGTTATCATTGATCCAATGTACAGCGTCTCCAACATCAATGGTAATCGATTGCGGAGTGTAATAGAAGTTTCCTGAATTAACATCATGGGTTGTTTGAGCGTTAATGGAAAATAGAAAGAGCGCAGAAGCTAAAAAAGAGATAGTATTTTTCATGATACAAAATTTAAATGTTTAATAAAGTTAAATATATAATTCATAAAGAAACAAAAATGAAAAGTTAGTTGTCTGGTGATCCAGACTGAATCCAACAGTAAAACTCATCTATTAAGGATTGACTGATCTTGGCAGTTGAAGAGAATGTAACTGTATCGTAAGGCATTGCGCGGACCGATGGATCGTGTTGAATTGTTCGAAGCATGATATTTTGGTGTGTAACTACACTTGGGTGATCGTAAAAATTTGGAGGGATTCCAAGTCCCGAGGGAGATGGGGCATGGCAATGAAAACAGTTGTTGTCTGACAATAAAGGGATAATATTTAAAGAAAATGATACTGGATTGATGGAATCACAAATGTCTGGGCTAATTGGAACTATTGGTGCCGCTTTATCTTTCGAACACTGAAAAAAAATCAATGGCAAAAAAAGTACAAGACATAAGTTGAACGTTCTCATTTACATAAAATTACTATATTTAAACGAATGAAGCTATCCACAAGTTGCCGCTTAATCTTATCTATAATCTTTCTAAATTGTGCTTTTTCAACTTCAGTTTTTCACGCACAAGACGAATGGGATTTTGAAGCAGACCAATCCAAAAAAGAGCTCAAAGAAACTTTTAATGATACAAGGGTCATCAATGGTCACTCGGTAGAGCTACTAGATGCAAAAGTTTTAGATTTAAGGATTTCTCATCGCTTTGGAAACCTTGCTGTTCCTGCTTCTGGCAGAACTCTTTTTGGATTAGACAATTCAACAGACATAAGAATTGGGTTAGAATACGGAATCAATGATTGGTTAATGGTTGGAGTTGGAAGATCTAAGGGTGCTAGCCCATACAGGGAATATTGGGATGGTCTATTTAAAATAAAAATACTCAGTCAACAAACTAGTGTCTCTGATAACAACAAAGAAGACAACAAATCTGTTCCCTTTTCACTGACCTTGGCTTCATCAGCCTTTTTTACTTCAATGTTAGCCTCAGCAGATTCCACCAGTCAAATTGCGTTTGGGTACAACGCTGAAAATAAATTCCAATCCTTCAACCATCGCCTTTCTTATTTTACTCAACTTATTTTGGCACACAATTTGGTTAACAAATTAAGTATTCAATTAAGTGCTGGATTCCTACATAGAAATTTTGTTGCATTTAACGAACAAAACACAAATTTTGTAATTGGCTTTATGTCTAAAATAAAACTGTACAAAAAAATAAGTCTTGTTGGAGAGTATTATCACGTATTTAGAGACAATACTCGATATGTTGACCCTCTGGCAATTTCTGTAGAGATTAAAACATATGGCCATGTTTTTATGTTAAATTTTATCAATTCAAGAGGAATCGGCGAAGGACAATTCCTCCCTTACACTTTTAGTAGATGGAAAGACGGAGCATTTCGATTCGGATTTACCATTTCAAGAAATTTTCAACTTTAAATTACAATGAAAAAAATACTTACATTCATAACATTATCTTTATTTTTTACCTTTTCTGGAATTTCTCAATCACTTCAAATTAATAGTGATCAAGCCATTGTTGACTTTAATTTTGTGGAGGAAGATGCAATCGGAACCGTTAAAGGAATAAAAGCAACCATAAATTTTGATCCAACAAATCTTAGTATAGCTTCTATAAAAGGTACTGCCGACGTAACTACTTTGTCCACCAACAATAAAATGCGAGACTCCCACCTTCAACAAGCCGACATGTTTAATGCTGAAAAATTTCCAACAATGGATTTCACAAGTACTAGCATTTCCAAAACTGATAA
Source organism: Bacteroidota bacterium (assembly GCA_036123135.1). Classification (GTDB taxonomy): domain Bacteria; phylum Bacteroidota; class Bacteroidia; order Flavobacteriales_D; family Parvicellaceae. The sequence continues at coordinate 10,690 of JAZADZ010000004.1, forward strand.
AGGCTTTAAAATGATTGGGAAAATGACGATTAAAGGAACTGAAAAAGAGGTAGTAGTTAACTTTACCTATTCAAAAAAAACATTCGTTGGAAGAACAATTATTTTTTCTAATGATTTCGATGTCTTCTCAAGAAAGAAAAGAGAAGACAGTAAGGTGCTGGTAAAAATAACTATCCCTGTTTTATAAAATAACTACATGAACTTAGGCTGAAGAAAAGAACCTCCACCTTTTGAAAAAAGTTCAGGATTTCGGTATCTTAGTGTTAGTTCAAAGCCACCTTTAGCTCTTGTAGCATTTGCCAATCTTGAGGTGTTAAAATCATAACTAAGCAATAACATATAATCACCCAAATCAACTCCAAATGACGGAGCAACGGCATCTAAAACACGATAATGTGCACCGAAAAGTAATGAAGCCTCACTAATGGTTCCTGTGTGTCTAGATTCTTCTCTTAGTTTCAAGCGAATTAGACTGCCAAAAATTATCTCTTTTTGTGGACCTTGAAAAGCCAGCATGTAAGAGGGCATTAATGCTATTTTAAAATATCGTATTCCAATATTCATCGATCCATGCGTTATAATTTTTGGATACAATCTGTCTAAATTAATGAAGTCTAAATTTGGTCTATTCAAATGAAAAAAAGCAACACCTAAATTCACAATAAACATATCATTTGCAGCGATATTAGATTCTCCAGAAGCGTAATTCCAAGTTGCTCCAGTGCTTACATCGAAAAATGAAAAAGGCTCAAAAACATTAGCTTCTCCAGTTGGTAATGTAGGGTTGTAGCCAGATCCAATAAATTGACTACCCGTCATAGCGTTTGAAATGTCAAGGCTGTATTGATTAAAAGTAGCCTGAATGCCCACAGTCATTGTCATCTGCTTATTTAATGATAGAATGTTGGATGCGGTAATGTCAACCTGAGTAGACCCTAAGCCCAAGTCTCCTGCCCGATCATTAAACACATCCAATCCCACACCCAAAAAAGAATTTTTCCATTTGTATTTTAGAACGGGTAGGTCAACCGAGAAACCAAAAGTTCTGTAGGGCGATTCAATACTTGACCACTGGTTTCTGTAATTACTTATTACGCGAAGGTCTCCCTTAAAAGCTCCAGTGTTACCAGGGTTTAATTTCATTGGAGCATTGTAAAATTGAGTAAAATGTAAATCTTGTGCACTACAAAAGCTAAAGAAAAAAACAAATACTATGATGCTACTTTTTTTCATCATCTTACTAAAGTAATGTTACCATGTTGGAGGGTTTCTCTTCCATCCAAATAGGTTACTTGAAGGGTGTATACAAACACGGCAGAATTCAGAGGCTCTCCCCTAAAAGTTCCATCCCAAGTATCATCCATATTATTGGATAGAAATATCAATTCTCCCCACCTATCATAGATTCTAAATTCTACCTCGCTCACACTAAAACCGTAAATTCCAAGTACATCGTTTACACCATCTTCATTCGGTGTAAATAAATTTGGGACATAAACATCTCCTGAAAGTTCAACATTGACAGTAATGTTATCTTCACTAATACAGCCCAAGGTGTCCACAAGCACATAGTAGGTAGTCGTCTGGATTGGATTGGCAATTGGACTTGAGCAGTCATAGCAGGATAAATCATCATTTGGTGACCAAAAGTAACTTCCACCCCCAGAAGCATTTAATTGAACAGATTCGCCAGCAAAAATGGTTGTATCGTCTCCCAAATCTAAAATACTGGTGGGGATTGGAACAAGTTCAATGGAATCAGTAAAGACACCACAAACGTTGCTTACTTGAACATAAGTAAGTGTATCCAAGAGCTGAAAAACACCTGCTATACTTTGATTGTTTTGACCATTTTCCCAAATAAAATTACCTGCACCATCTGCATACAGAAACAATGAATCTCCCTCGCAACCAATTGTGTCTCCAACAATACTAACTCCTCGCTGATCCAACACATTTACTTCAAAAGAATTTGTGCTGTTGCCACATTTATTCAGCGCTTCAATTTCAATTGTATATATACCAACAGAATCCCAAAGGATGCTTATTTCATTGTTTCCTGTATCGATCAAAGAACCGCCAAGAGAAACGTCCCAATCGTAATATGTTCCATCATAAAATTGAACAAAATAGTCCAGTGTGTCATCAATGCACGAAGTATCCGAGCCAATAATTAACGTCTGCGGAGCCTGAATAACATATACATTAAAAGGATTTGAAATGGGACCATCACAGCCAAAACTAGATTCTTCAATTGTAATGACGTTATTGCCGGTATTGGTCCAGTAAACTCCAAGCATAACAGGAGGATTATTAGGGGGAACCGCATTTCCATTTACATAATAAGTGAACTCCGAAGATGGGTTAAAGGGAGAAACATTCATAAAAATTGGATTACCAACACACAATAAAGTGTCATCATAAGTGGAAAAAGGAAATGCCGGTTGAATGTTGTATGGGATTTGTTTTGGACATCCAATGGAAAGATGAACCACACAACCCAAGGATTGCTCCATGTCAGACGCTCCGTCAGCAACAATCCTCATGTAAAAAGCACCCCCAGGAAAACCCATAGTAGTTAGACCCAAAGGAGGAAGGCTATCGCAAGGAGGAATTGATAACACCATTGTAGCTGAACTAGTATCAACAATTGCACCCAATCCTCCAATGTTTATCTGAGAAAAGGACATCATATCTAGGACTTCTACACTAAACGTGTTTCCCGGATAATAACTCACTAATGAATCCCAAACATTGACGCCTATTGGAATGTTAAAAACTAATCCAGAATCTCCAGGACAGGCACTAATGTCGTTGCAATTGTTGGTGCTAATGTCACATTCCTGAATACAAAAAGGTCCCCACTCTTGACCTATTGAATTTGGATTGGAGGAAAGAACCCTTAAATAATAGCCACATCCCTCAGGCACAGTGGGTATAACACCACTGACCATTCCAGGGGATGGTACTAAAGCTGGATCGTAGGTGGTGTTATCGGCAGATGTACCAACCAAATTAGGCTGCGAAAAACTTCCAGTAGAATCCGAAAGTTGAGCTATGTAAATATTTCCAGGATTGTACACTCCCGTTGACCAAAAGGGAACTTCAATTACACTGTTAATACAAACAAAGTTAGTATCCAAGGTTACTGCAGGAGGATCAGTTGTACTAATCACATTTGGGCAGTTGTCTACTTCAACGCAAGCACTTATTGTACTTACTATTACAGGAGGTGGAGAAACTCTTGTAACTCTAAACTGGTAACAAGGTCCGGGGGGGGTTGAAAAAGGAATGGAGAGAGATAAAAAAGATGTAGTAAAGGGAAAATTTAAAGCCGAGGACCAAGTTGCAAGGGGAGGTGTGAAATTTCCAGCTGCATCAGACATCTCTATTGTGTAAGATCCATCGCACAAAGTATCAGAAAGTTCAAATCCAAGAATTACGTTGTCTCCAGGACAAACCACTGGAGATATAAAATTTATGTCAATGGTAACTGGACTGGTTGTAGTGTTGTATGTTCCTACAATTTGTATGTCATCAATACCAAAAGCAATAGAATCTTGAGCTGAACTACTAGTGTTAATCCATCTAAAACCAAATCTTAAGTTTTCAACATTATCAAAAGCTGGGTCCGAAACCTGCTCGTACTTCCATTTGCTTTTACCCTTATATTGAGACAATCCTGTCTGAATCCAAGGGCCTGAACTAGCGCTATAATAGAGCTCACCATATGCATCAACACCACCCTCACACAGATAAAAAAAAGAAAACTCTACATCAGTTATTCCTTTGGTACATATTCCATCAGATAATTCAACAAAACGATCTGATGAGCTTCCAGCATCATAATTGCAGTTAGATATTCCTGGGTACAACGTCGAATCGTGAATGTGTAAATAGGAACTGTAAGGTGCAAAACTTATTTGTCCTCCGAAAGTACTGTCCTGAGAAGTAGTATTTGGCTTAACCCCCATTCCATCGTATGAATTATTGATTACCCAAGTATTATTCCCACTGTTCGATCCTAAACCAGCTGAGTTAAGCTGAAAATATAGATTTGGACCATTAAAATCTTCTAAAAAAAGCTGGACGGTAGATTGACCGTGCAAAAAAGAGGTCAAAATGAATAAAGACAATAACACTGACAGCAATGACTTCATTTACTAAATTTAGCGATTAAATGACGTTTATTAAAACAATATTGTAAAGTTATTTTACGTTAACATATTCAAAAATAATACATCAAAACCTAGACTGAATACATCAATAATGAACTCTTCCTTAAAAAAAATTTCTTCTTACTTTCTTGTTGCCATTGTATTGATATGTACAGTAATTGCCGTTTTAGAAATATGGGGAATTCATGTTTTAGACATTGAACAAGTTTTTTGGAGATTTATTGAGACTCTGTTTATTGTTTTTTGTGCTGCATCTGTAGTATTATTTATTTTCGCAGTTCTAATTAAAGAAAAAAAAGAGTAACACAATTTGAGCCTTAATCAATGAAATTTTATAAACTGCTTGTTCAACAGAACCTCATCTGTTTGGCTCTTTTTATTTTTATTTTACTGTTTTGTATGCTTCAATACCCTGGAGGATCTAGGTTTGACAATGACGCAACTCATTACTTATTTTTTGAAAATTTCATAAGCCATCTTGGAAAGCAAACCACCTCCAGTGGTTTAGACAATTCTTTTGGTGCATTTCTTTTTAAAATTGGAATCTACGTAGTAAGCTTCTCATTTGCTCTACTATTTCTAGGCCAAACACCACTTTTTAAAAACCATGTGATTTCTTATCGCTTTAGTATTTTATCTTCTTCCCTCGCGTTATGCTCAGCTTTAGCCTTTATTGGAATAGGGTACTACAGCGCTGATCCATCAACAATTTACATTCATTTGATGTTTGTTAAGATTTCATTTTATTTATTTTTTATTTCCTCAATATCCCAAACTGTTGCTTTAAAATTGAACCCTCTTTTTCCCAAAAAACACTTTTTGTGCTATTTAATATTCTCTACAGTTCTTCTTCTTTATAATCTACTTATTGAATTTGGGCCAAAACCTAATAGTGATCTTTTTTCTCTTATATTACAGGTCAGTGGGCAGAAAATAATCGCGGTATTCTTCTTTTTTAATTTTATTTTCCAAGGAATTGGTATTTTATCTTTATTGAAAAGTCAAAGAGCTTGGCAACCACCATCTTCTTAATCAATAAACTTTTCTTTACTTTTATAACGGTGAATAGGCACATTTTAAAATATCTATTCTTTTTACTAGTTTTTACTGCTTCCCTTTCATTGGTTTCGCAAAAGAGTGTTCTCATTGTAGATCTTGAACAACGTTTATCGTCAGAACAATCTCCTGAAATAATAGTTAAAATTTATCTTGACCTTGCCCATTTATACACATCAATAGAAAAAGACTTAGCATTAAGTTATGCGGAAAAAGCACTGTTGTTGAGTAAAACAACACGCTCTATTGAAGATAAAATTAATGCGCTAAAACAGATCGGAAAAATTGAATTCTCAAGAGGAAACTATGATGATGCAATGGAGTACTTTAGTTCAGCACTAGATATAAATAAGGAAATATCTAATCTTCGAGAAATTGCAAAATGCGACATTTTAATTGGTGATGTATACAAAAAAATAGGAGATAAAAGACGAGCGAAAAGAGAATATGAAAAGGCTCTTGAAATAGGAGTTAAGACTAAAAATTCAAATATTACAGCATTAGCTAACTTTTCGCTCGGAAAGCTAAGGGAGTATTTGGGAGATAAACAAAATGCATTAAAACTTATTACGCTTTCAAACGAACAAGTAAATGAACAAGAAAACCTTTCATTAAAGGCAGAAATATGCCGTTCTATTGGTCAACTTACCATTTCAGTTGGAAACATGGAAAAAGGAATTGATTTTCTAAACAGTTCTTTGCGTTATTATGTTACAGTTGATAGTTCACTTTACAATGGCGTATCATCCAACCAGGCTGAACTAAATTATGAAATTGCAAAAGCCTATGAAACATTGGAAGATAATCCCAATTTTCAACTCTACATGGAAAAAAGCCTTGCGCTTTCAAAAAAATTAGTTTTAAAGAATTACATCATAAAAGGATATAAAAATTTATCAAAAGCGTATGAACTCAACAAAGACTACAGGAAAGCATATGAATATCTTCAATACTATGCAAACATCAAGGGTGTAAGTGAAATAAATTTTCTAGAATCTCAACTTGAGCTTACAAAAAAAGAGCAAGAACTTTCGCTTGTTAGAGAAAAACAATATAATGAAGAAAAAATTAAAACAACTAGAACCATTTTCTTTTCACTAATCTTATTAATTCTTCTGGTATTTTCAAGCTTTTTACTTTATGCCTACCGTCAAAAAATATCCATTAACAAAGAGCTAGAAATTGCCACATTCCAATCCAATAAACTTCGTCAAGATAAAGAAGACTTTTTTGCTTACACAAGTCACGAAATTAGAACTCCATTGAATGCTGTTGTTGGGCTTTCTCATTTAATGGCTCAAACCAATCTTTCTGGGAAACAAAAAGATTACCTAAGCACAATTAAAAACAGTGCTAACAATATATTGTTTTTAGTAAATGATATATTAGACTTATCGAAAATTGAAAAAGGAGCCATACTACTAGAGGAAGTACCCTTTTCATTACAAAAAATTATTACTGATATTGAAAAATCAGTGTCGTTCAAATTGACTGAAAAAAATGTTGAAATTATAAGTTCAATTGATGCTGATGTCCCTGAAATTCTTGTTGGAGATCCAATGAGAATCAATCAAATCCTTCTTAATTTAGTTGACAATGCCATTAAATTTACCAAGAAAGGGAGCGTAAAAATTTCTGTTTCGAAGAATAAATCTGAAAGTTCAAATAGCCTCTTTTTCTGTATTTCAGATACTGGAATTGGAATTGAAAAAGAAAAACTAGAATCTATCTTTGACAGCTATGAACAGGCTTCCACTCAAACCACTCGCCAGTATGGTGGAACTGGTCTAGGACTAGCCATTACTAAAGAGCTAGTACGTTTAATGGGTGGTAAAATCAAAGTAAAATCTTCTATTGGTAAAGGAAGTGATTTTTCATTCAGCCTTAATTTAAAAGCTGGTAAAAAAGAAGATCTGCCTCTTCAACTTCCCAATTACGAAAACTTTAATTTCGAAAACCTTTCCATCCTACTAGTCGACGATAATGAACTAAATAGAATCGTACTGAATGAAATAATTAAAAATTTCAAAGAAGAAATTGTTGTCTCATTTGCTGAAGATGGACAAGTGGCAGTAAACATGATTGAAAAAGAAAATTTCGATTTAATACTAATGGACCTTCAAATGCCAAAAATGGACGGATATGAAGCCAGCAAATATATAAGAACAAAGCTTCCAGAAAATAAGAAAAACATACCCATTATTGCAATGACTGCTCATGTGGTTGACGGAGTTGCTCAAAAATGTTTTGATTCTGGAATGAACGATTGCCTTTCTAAGCCCATTAAAACTGAGCTTTTATTTAACAAAATAGCGACCATTTTAGCGCTTGAACCTAAAAAAATTAAAGTTGAAAAAACCAAAATTTTCAATGGGATTCATAAGAAGAATAAAAATGTAACCAACCTATCTTTTCTAACTAAAATCAGCAAAGGAGACCACAAAAAAATTGAAAAATACATTTCCATATACCTTCAAACTGTTCCAACTGACCTTAAAGAATTACAAATTGCAGTAAATGATAAAAATTTCAAAGCACTTTCTTCGGTTGCACATAAACTTAAAGGAAATGCCTCTTACTTAGGGGTAGAAGACGTACTTTCAGAGCTAAACGAGCTTGAAAAAATGAAGCATTTCAAGGAAAATACAAACGAAATCACTAATATTGTTGACAAGGTAAGCTTAATCATAGAACAATCTATTAGCGAACTAAACAACTATATTTTAGAACTCAATAAACAATGATGAAGTGTCTAGTGGTTGATGACGATAAATTATCAAGAGGAATTCTTGAAGACTTAATCAGCGATACATCTTCATTAGAATTAGTTGCTTCCTGCGATGACCCTATAAAAGCGTTCAACATTATAAAAGAGAGTAAAATTGATTTGCTTTTCCTTGATATTGAAATGCCAAAAATGGACGGAATATCCATGCTCAAAGCGCTCTCTCCTCTTCCTCAAGTCATTTTAGTAACCTCACATGATGAATATGCCGTAGAGTCTTATGAATATGATGTTACGGATTTTGTTAAAAAACCCATTTCAACTGCTCGGTTCCTGAAAGCTGTAGAAAAAGCCAATAAAAGATTTAACACAGATGCATCACTTTTTACTACCAAAGGAGAAACTATTTTTATAAAATCCGATTCTAAATTAGTTCAAATCAACACCCACAAGATTTTTTGGATTGAAGCATTGGGTAATTACATGAGAGTAATCACTGAAGACGGAAAATATACCATCCTAAGCACAATGAAAGATGTCGCAAATAAATTACCTTCAGATGAATTTGTGCGTGTTCACAGATCGTTTATTGTTCGCTTGGATAAAATTGAATCTATTGAAGATAATTACATCGTAATCAACAACAATCAAATTAACATAGGAAAAGCATATAAGGAAGGGTTGAGTGGAAAGCTGAATCTTCTTTAAAAAACTTAGCTTTTAAATAAATTGTATTTGATAATGCAATAGATTGCCCTGAATCCATCTTTCCAGCCAATTTTTTTTCCTTCCTCGTAAGTTCTACCATAGTAGGAGATTCCTACTTCATATATTCGAATAGCTGGAATTCTTGAAAGCTTTGCAGTAAGCTCTGGTTCAAATCCAAACCTTTTCTCTTTCAGCGACAAGGACTGTGCAATTTTGGTGTCAATCATTTTATAACATGTTTCCATATCAGTTAGATTGAGGTTGGTAAAAATATTAGAAAGCCTTGTTAAAAAACGATTGCCAATGGAATGCCAGAAAAATAAAATTCGGTGAGGATTTCCACCCATAAATCTTGATCCGTAAACTACATCTGCAAAACCATTCACAATTGGAGATAGTAAGATGTTAAATTCTTCAGGATCATACTCTAGATCTGCATCTTGAACAACTAAAAATTGACCACTTGCCAATTCAATTGCTTTATGAATTGCTGCACCTTTACCCATATTTACAGCTTGATTAAATAGCTGTATATCTAACGTGGGGTGTTCAGCAATATAATTTTCAATGACTTCTTTTGTTTGGTCAGAAGAGCAATCGTTCACAATTATTATTTGCTTTTGAATCTTATTTATAAGTTCAACCTCTTTGACCTTATCTAAGATTAAGTGTATTGTCTTTGCCTCATTGTAAGCAGGAATAAGGATTGATAATTTATCAATTTTCATTT
>JAZADZ010000005.1:0-8472 GCA_036123135.1 Bacteroidota bacterium
GTGGATGCTATCCAATTTTTATCCCAGTCTTATGGAAATGGTAAAAAAAATAAATATTATTTAGATTTTTCGAAATCCAAGGACAAACGATATTTGTCATCTTTAGTGAATTCAAAATATTTCAAAAACACGTTCAATAAATACGAATTAAAAAATTCCAATGCTTTCATTTCAAGTTTTATCGATTCAACTCACACAAAAGCAAGAATAACTATCCAAGTGGCAGATGTTGGAACAGCATCAATGGATAGTTTATATAAAAGGGTTGACAGTCTCATACTAGAAATAATGAATCCTGAGCAGCTGGTACTTTCAAAAATGGACGTTGAAAATCCTTCAGAAATTGATTCTGTACTTTTTAGCTTGTATGAGAAAACTTATTGGATTCAAATGGCAGTTCAAGACAGCTTGACTAAAGGAGAACTTGAACTTTTAATGGATTTCCCACTTTCTGCAAACGAGATCTACTCAAAATATGGCAAAAAAGCATTTAATAATCAGATACTAAGTTCAATTAAAACAAATTTGCTTAAAAGTTCAATTACTGGATCAGGAATTGTTTACACCAAAGGAACTACTTACCTAGTGAAAAATCTATTTATTAGTTTAATGATTGCTGTATGTGTCATTGCTATTTTGATGTCATTTTTATTCAAATCTTGGAGGATGGTTATTGTTTCAATGGTGCCTAATTTAATTCCATTAATTATTACCTCAGCCATAATGGGTTATGTTGGAATACCCATTAAACCATCAACCATTTTAGTTTTTAGTATAGCCTTTGGAATTTCAATTGATGATACCATACATTTTCTTGCGAAGTATAGGCAAGAATTAAAGTCTAATAATGGCAACATTAGAAAATCTGCAATTGTGGCCATCAAAGAAACAGGCGTAAGTATGATTTACACCTCAATTATTTTATTCTTTGGTTTCTCAATTTTTATTGCTTCAAATTTTGGTGGTACACAGGCATTAGGTGTATTAGTTTCTGTTACGTTATTTATTGCCATGCTAGCTAATCTTGTACTACTCCCGTCTTTGCTTCTTACATTAGAAAAAGTACTGACAACCAAATCTTTTCGAGACCACTCATATGAATTTCTCGAAGAAAATGATGACATTGATATTGATAAATTAGATTTTCAAAAAAATTAGATTTTATGAAAGGAATCATACTTGCTGGTGGATCTGGGACCAGACTGCACCCGCTTACTTTAGGATTAAGTAAACAATTGATGCCCATCTACAATAAACCGATGATATATTACCCTTTGTCAACCCTTATGCATGCGGGCATTAAAGATATTTTAATCATTACTACTCCACACGATCAACCTGCATTTCAACATCTTTTAGGAGATGGATCTAAGTTAGGATGTAGTTTTAGATACATGATTCAACCTTCACCAAATGGACTTGCTCAAGCATTTGTAATTGGAAAAGAATTTATTGGAAAAGATAAAGTTGCATTAATTCTAGGAGACAATATCTTCTTTGGTTCTGGTTTGGGAAAGAAGCTGAGAAAATGTGCTGATCCAAATGGAGGGTTAGTATTTGCATATCACGTAATGGATCCAGAGCGTTATGGTGTTGTTGAATTTGATGAGGATAAAACCGTCCTTTCTTTAGAAGAAAAACCAAAACACCCAAAATCAAACTTCGCTGTTCCGGGGCTTTATTTTTACGATAACAAAGTTGTAGACATTGCCCAAAGCTTAGAGCCAAGCGAAAGAGGTGAATATGAGATTACGGATGTTAATAAAGCTTACCTTGACAAAGGTCTGCTTAAAGTAAAGGAACTGGAAAGAGGTGTGGCTTGGCTAGATACGGGTACTTTTAGATCATTGATGCAGGCATCTCACTATGTTCAGACCATTGAAGAAAGACAAGGTTTAGGCGTTGGTTGTATCGAGGCTGTTGCTTTCTCTAGAGGTTTTATTGACGCTAATAAATTAGAAGAGCTTGCTCAACCACTTATTAAATCGGGATATGGAAATTATTTACTCAGCTTAATTCGTTAAATAATAATAATGAATAGGTACGCTGAAATATTAAATGATGAAATTTCAATCTATTTGCAATCTTTGCCTGATGATGGGATATATCTCCCTTTTAAATATATATTAAATCTAGGGGGTAAACGCTTCAGGCCTTCCTTAGTTCTCTTGTCAACTGAACTTTTTGGTGGAGACATTCAAGAAGCCATACGACCAGCTCTTGGAATTGAAGTATTTCACAATTTCACCCTTGTTCATGATGATATTATGGACTCTGCTCCGCTCAGAAGAGGTAAAAAGTCGGTTCATACCAAATGGAATCTCAATATGGGGATTCTTTCTGGGGACGTTATGTTTGCTCAGGCAAATGATCTTATTTCTTCTTGTTATCCACATCATCTAAAGGAAATCATTTCATTGTTCAACAAAACTGCTATTGAAATTTGTGAGGGTCAGGATTTAGACATGCAGTTTGAGAATAGAGATAGAGTAGAGCTAGAGGAATATATTGATATGATTCGACTAAAGACTGCTGTTTTAGTTGGTTGTGCTCTTAAGATGGGGGCTATAATTGGAAATTCCAATGCAAAAGATGCCAATTTAATGTATGATTTTGGAGTTAATTTAGGAACAGCTTTTCAAATAGATGATGATATATTAGATTTATATGGAAATGAATTAGCTGTGGGAAAGCAGTCAGGAGGAGACATAATCGAGGGCAAACATTCTGCACTTATGATTCTTTCAAAAAAAATTGCAAATCCGAGCCAGCTTGAACAATTAAAGCTTTTTCTAAGTTACTCTAATGTCCAAAAGAAAGTTAAGGACGTTAAAGCACTGTTTAATAGTATGAATGTTAAGGATGCTGCATCAGAACTTAAAAATCAATATTATTCCAAAGCAGTAAAGTCTATAGAACTTTTATCTATTCAAGATGCTCAAAAAAAGTTACTACTAGATTTTGCTGAAAATCTGATGAATAGAAAATTTTAACCATAGATATTTTGAAAAGCATTTTCAATTGAGTCGTATCTAAAGGAAAATCCAGCTTTTTTTAATTTTTTGTTGGATACTCTCGAGCCATATATTAAAACGTCAGCAAGCTCTCCATATATTCCCTTAACGACAATACTTGGAATATTTGGAAAAAGAATTTTTTTATTTATTTGTTTTGCTAGTCTATTGGTGAATTCATGATTGTTTATATGTTCTGAGGCTACAGCATTGTAAACCCCAGAAATAGTGTTTTTAGTTAGACTAAAAATGAATAGTTCAGCAGCATCATCAACATGAATCCAAGGCATAAATTGTCTACCTGTACCAATAGGAGCACCTATTCTTTTTCTGAGCGTTGAATGAATTTTTTGTAATGCTCCTTGGTTTTTGTCTAGTACAATTCCAAGCCTAAATTTTACAACTCTTGCACAATCATTAAATAAGTCTGCAGATTGCTCCCATTGGACGCAACACTTTGAAATGAAATCGTGGTGTGGGTCATCATTTTCTGCATATATGTTATCGTTGGTTATTGCTCCATAGTAACCAATACCAGATGCAGAGATGAAGGCTTCTATTGGAAGGCTTAATTCTTCAATTTTTTTTCGAATTAATCTCGCGGTCATAACCCTAGATTTTACAATAACTCTTTTTCTAGGCATTGTCCATGGTTTTTCAGCAATCCCAGCACCTGCCAAATGAATGATATGTGATACTCCTTTGAAACAATTTTCGTCAATTTGGTTTTTTTCCCAATTCCACTCAAATGTTTTTATTCCAAGGGCTGAATTTTTTTCTCTAGTAAGATGTACGACTTCAATTTCTTTTTCAAGTAATTTTTTTGAAATTGCTCTTCCGATTAAACCAGAACCCCCTGTTATAAGAACTTTCATTTTGATGATGATTTTTTTTTAAAAGTATACTTAATTGGATTGTAATAGACCTATGAATTGTTAATTTATTCTAAACGATTGTTTTTAAAATTCAACGTAATTTAATACGAAACATATTTCCTCTCTTTACTCATAAAAATTTTGACCTAAAATGAGCTTTCCAAAGCTTGATTGTTATCAATTGATAAAGTATATAAGTGATGTTTTTAAACCCTTTAATAAAATTATTTTTTCTCGAGAAATTACGTGAATTAAAATTTTAACTTTGTTGTTGATTATACAATGAATAATGGATAAACATTCTTACTTAAGTAATGCTAATGGAGCCGTAATCGAAGATCTCTACAATCAGTATCTTATTAATGTAAACAATGTTGAGGAGGGTTGGAGAAAGTTTTTTGATGGTTTTGAATTTGCTCGTAAAAATTATGAAGAAAGTGGGAATGAAATTCCATTGAACGTTCAAAAAGAATTTAAGGTGTTAAAAATGGTTGACGAGTATCGATCTAGAGGCCATCTTTTCACTAAAACAAATCCAGTAAGAGAGCGTAGGAAATACTCACCTACTTTGAAGTATACCAACTTTGGTTTTGAGGAAAGTGATTTAACAAAAGTATTTCAGGCTGGTGAACAAATAGGGATTGGTCCTGCAACATTGCAAGAAATCATCGATCATTTAGAGGAAACCTACTGTGAGTCCATTGGAATTGAGTACCAGTACATAAGACATCCCAACAGAGTCAAGTGGATTAGAGACAGAATAGAAATTAAAAACAGGCCAGTACTTTCTACTGCTGAAAAGAAGCAAATTATGCATAAGCTCAACCAGGCAACTGTATTTGAGCAATTTTTACAAAAGAAATTTGTAGGTCAGAAAAGATTTTCAATTGAAGGTGCAGAATCTTTAATTCCTGCACTGGATGCTTTGATTGAAAAGGGTGCTGAATTGGGAATTAAAGAGTTTGTCATGGGGATGGCTCACAGAGGAAGACTAAATGTTTTAGCCAATATATTTAACAAAACCTATAAAGAAATATTTAGTGAATTTGAGGGTAAAGTGTACGATGAGGATAGCCTATTTGATGGAGATGTCAAGTATCACCTTGGATTTACCTCAGAAAATAAAACGGAGTCAGGTATTGATTTTAGATTAACTCTATCCCCAAATCCATCTCATCTTGAGGCTGTTGACCCTGTTGTTCAAGGTATTACTAGATCTAAAATTGACAATGAACTCGGTGGAGATTCTTCTAAAATTGTACCTATTTTAATTCATGGAGATGCTGCAATTGCTGGACAAGGTGTTGTGTACGAAGTAATTCAGATGGCTCAGCTTGACGGTTACCGAACTGGAGGAACACTTCATATTGTCATTAACAATCAAATTGGTTTTACTACAAATTATTTAGATGCTCGTTCAAGTACCTATTGTACCGATGTTGCAAAGACTACATTGTGTCCTGTTTTTCATGTTAATGGAGATGACATAGAAGCTGTTGTTCAAACGATACAAATTGCTCTTAGATACAGGCAGGAGTTTGGCAGAGATGTTTTCATAGATCTGCTTTGTTACAGAAAATATGGTCATAACGAAGGAGATGAACCAAAGTTTACTCAACCAAAGTTATACAAGGCAATTGCCAAACATCCCAATCCAAGAGAAATTTACTTGAAAAAACTAATTGATGAAAATGTAATTAGTTCTAATGAGGGTAAGTCGATGGAGGATGATTTTGACGCAATGTTACAAGATCGATTGGTAGAAGCAAAACAAATTGAAAAAGCCAAAGTAACAGACTTTTTAGAGGAAAAATGGAAAGATTTTAGAAAGGCTAATCTCACAGATTTTCATCAATCTCCTATTACAGGTATTGATAAAGAATTGATTCTAGATTTAGCACAAAAGCTTAATCAGCTTCCCACTGGTAAAAAATATTTTAGAAAGATTGTGAAGCTATTCAAAGATCGGCTGGATATGGTAGAAAGCGATCGATTGGACTGGGCAATGGGTGAGCTCTTAGCCTATGCAAGTTTGCTTATTGAAGGTTTTCCGATTCGAATTTCAGGTCAGGATGTTGAAAGAGGTACTTTCTCGCATAGACATGCAGTAGTGAAAACCGAAGATGACGAGGAACGAATTGTACCATTGAACGAAATGCAAGATAACCAAGCAAAGCTTTCCATTTACAATTCTTTGCTTTCTGAATATGCTGTACTGGGATTTGATTATGGTTACGCGTTTAATACACCAAATGGATTAACAATTTGGGAAGCGCAATTTGGAGATTTTAACAATGGGGCTCAAATTATAATCGATCAATTCATCAGTTCAGCAGAGGATAAATGGGGTACTCAGAATGGATTGGTCATGTTACTTCCTCATGGTTACGAAGGAATGGGATCAGAACATTCTTCTGGAAGGTTAGAGCGTTTTTTACAATTATGTGCTGAAGAGAATTTACAAATTGCGAATTGTACAGTCCCTGGAAATTATTTTCATTTACTTAGAAGGCAGATAAAAAGAGAATTTCGAAAGCCCCTCGTTGTCTTTACTCCAAAGAAATTACTACGATATCCTAGAGCTTCTTCTAGTATTTCAGAGTTTACATCTGGTGGATTTAGAGAAGTTATTGACGATTCCAATACGATTGATACTGACGTAGTTGTTTTTTGCTCTGGAAAGTTTTATTACGATTTGTTAGAATCGAAAGAAGAACTCTCTTTAATGAATATGGCTATTGTTAGACTTGAACAGCTATATCCTTTTCCAACGAATCAAGTTGAGCAACTTATTCTTAAATACGGAAAAGATACGACATATATTTGGGCCCAAGAAGAGCCTGAAAATATGGGCGCTTGGTCGTTTATTTTACGTTTTTGGAGTTTTGGTCCTATTCAATGTTGTGCAAGACACTCTTCAGCAAGTCCAGCAAGTGGTTCTCCAAAAGTTCACGAAATCAGACACAAAGAAATTATTGATAAAGTAATGAATTATGCTCTTAGAAAGAGCGATGTAAAAGTATAGAAGATGTCAGTATTAGAAATGAAAGTTCCAAGTCCAGGAGAATCTATATCAGAGGTTGAAATTGCAGAATGGCTAGTTGATGATGGTGATTTTGTTGAGAAAGATCAAACAATTGCAGAAGTAGATTCAGATAAAGCAACCTTAGAGTTGCCCGCTGAACAGTCTGGGACTATAACGTTAAAAGCTGAGGTGGGTGATGTTGTTGAGGTTGGTCAGATTGTATGTTTGATTGATACTTCTGCTGAAAAACCAGAAGGTTTTTCAAGCGATGATAAATCCAATTCTGAAGCTGACACCATTCCTGATCCTGGTCCTTTAACAAAGCCACAGTCGCAACCTGTTGCAAAGGAGGATTCATACGCTAAAGGCCATCCAAGCGTTGCTGCAAAAAAATTAATTGACGAAAACGAGATTTCAACAGAGCTCATCAATGGCACTGGTAGAGATGGTAGAATAACAAAGCAAGATGTGATTACTGCAATTTCTTCTGGCGTTGCTCGGTCAGATAGACAGAGCTCAAGTAAGAAAATGAGTATGCTTCGAAGAAAAATAGCATCTCGATTGGTTGCTGTAAAAAATGAAACGGCGATGTTAACCACTTTCAATGAAGTTAACATGAAACCTATAATGGATTTAAGAAAGCAGTACAAAGATCAATTTAAAGAAAAATATGGTGTTGGTCTAGGATTTATGTCATTTTTCACTAAAGCTTGTACGCTTGCTCTTGCTGAATTTCCTGAGGTAAATTCAATGATTGATGGAGATCACATGGTTTCTTACAACTTTGCTGATGTTGGTATTGCTGTTAGTTCTCCAAAAGGGTTGATGGTTCCAGTGCTTCGAAATGCTGAGCAAATGAATCTTTTACAGATTGAGTCCAACATCAAAGAGCTTGCTATTAAAGCCAGAGAGGGTAAAATATCACTCGATGAGATTACAGGAGGTACTTTTACAATTACAAATGGTGGTGTTTTTGGTTCTATGTTGAGTACTCCAATAATTAATCCTCCACAATCTGCAATTTTAGGTATGCACAATATTGTTGATCGTCCAATTGCGATAAATGGAAAGGTTGAGATTCGCCCCATTATGTATTTAGCACTTTCCTACGATCACAGAATTATTGATGGTAAAGATAGTGTTGGTTTCTTGGTTATGGTAAAAGAAGCGTTGGAAAATCCTGTAGAAAAAATTCTAGGGGATAAAAATCCAAAGGATGTATTGTTAAGCTACTGATTTCGATTAAAGCTTTCAAAACATACTTTCGAAAACGATTAAAATTAAAAATTCTATAGAAATTTTTATTCTTGGTCTATTCGATGATTAGTCTTTTATAGTTTTCTCCTAAACGAATTAAGTAATAACCGCTAGTATAATCAGAAATATCTATGGAATGATTTCCGGGCTTGAGATTTTCCTGAAAACAACACTTTCCATCTGCTGAAAAAATACTTAACATGCTTTGTTCTGGATTAAAAACATGGAGATTATTAGTACTGCATGGATTTGGATAAATTGAAAAATTGGATGGTTGGCAATCCAAGCAATTGCTTGTCAG
>JAZADZ010000006.1:0-17003 GCA_036123135.1 Bacteroidota bacterium
CGAAGTAAATAAAATAGTTCGCAACAGTTTTTTTACTCAACATTGTTTCTCTTTACCTAACAGTGCAAATTTAGACAGGCTAATTGGTTTGCGTCAATTTAAACGAATTTTACAAAAATTATGGATTGAAAAAATTAAAGTTGCTGATTCAATTCAGTCTAATAATTTAACTAATCAATCTTTCTTATATGTTTTATTTCCAGAATATATTTCTGAAAAACTAAATTATCTAGAGGGAAGGGATAAAATTAAAGGAGCATTTAGTAAAAAAAATTTACTTCTCGAACTAAATTTCTTCTCAAAAGTTTCATTTACCATTCTAAATTTTATTTTTTTCCCATTTATTTTTTTTCACACCTTTTTTTTTAAAAAAAACAGGATCAATATTGCCCTATTTACTGAACATATTATACAATGCTGTGTACTTATTGAAAAGCTCAATACAGTAAATTGTAAAAAGTTGTATTTTTTTTTCACACACGAACCAGAAGCAAATCTTTTAGCACATTTTTTAATGCAACAAGGAGTTAATATTGTTAAAATTCCCAATACTAATCCTTTATTTATGTTTAATAAAGAATTGATTGCCTCTACTGTTGTTTTAACATTGGGCTATCAAATTGAAGAAGCCAAGTATTTTTATAAAAATTATAAGGAATTAAAATTTGAATTTTGGCAACCTCAAATGTTGGATAAATTTTACAACATTGAATTTAAAAATCAATACCAAAACAAGCTATGTTATTACTCTCACGCCTCTTGGCTTCGATTTAAAGAAGATCACCATTTACCCTGGTTTAGTGAAGTTAGGGCTGAAATTAATTTGCTAAATCAAATTAAAGCAAACGATTTTCTAAGTCAATATGAAATAACTGTTTGCCTTCATCCTAAAGAAAAAAAATCAATTGAAAATTTCAATGAAGCCAAAAAATATTATAAGGGAATTTTTGGAGATAACGTAATTTTGTCTCAAACCAGTTCTTATGAGTCATTTAGTAAATTTGAAGTCGGATTTGGTGCTTTCTCTACAATTCTTTTTGAAAGGCTTCACTGCGGTCATAAAACTATTTTAATGATAGAAGATGTTCAAGGTTTTCCATTATCAAACTCAAACTTCAATTATTTAACTGCTAAACAGTTTTCAGATTTTGAAGAAAAAATTAAAAAAGCCATGCTAAATGATGTAGATGATTTTTTTGAAAATTGCACTAATTATACTTTTTGGATAGAGAGATGAATTTTTATTTAACCATTAATGAAGAACCTGTTGGATTATTTAAAAGTCAAATTATTGATGTAATATCATTTTTGAATAGAGAATTCGAATCTGATCTTTTTTTAGTTTCTTTTATTTCTTTAAGACATTTCTTTAAACACAGAAGGATTATTAAATCCTGCGATGTTAATTCTATTGTTTTACCATCTTTTCCAAAGTTGAGGTTTTTTAAAATCAATTTTTTTTTCTTGTATTTCATATGCCTTAAATACAAACCAAAGGGAATTATTGCAAGAAATATTTTTGCAGGTTTTTTAGCATTAAAATGTAGAGACAATAAAATTATTTCCAAAGTAGTTTATGACGGTAGAGGTTTCATTAAAGCAGAGTCAGAAGAGTACAAAATATTCCCAAAAAAAGTAGCTAAAATGATTAGTTCTTTGGAAAGTTTTTCTGTTAATCGATCTGATTTCTTAATGGCAATTACCCAAGAAATGATTCATGCATGGAAAAAGTCATATAATTTTAATAAAAATAATTTTGTTGTTATTCCAAATACACTGGGTGAAAAATTTAGAGATATCTCTATTGATTCAAACAATATTAACGCTATCAGACTTTCCCTTGGATTTAAGTCTGATGATATTGTTTTAATTTACTCAGGATCTACTGCAAAATGGCAATCAATTGACAACATTATAACTTTTTGTAAATCTCAACTAGAAATAAATCCAAAGGTCAAAGTATTATTTCTTTCAAATCAAACAATTGAGCTAAATCAATTAATTGCTGATTATCCAACTAAGGTTTTTAGAATGTGGCTTGATAGTAATCTCATTACAAAATATTTGATGGCAGCCGACTATGGTTTGCTCATAAGAAATCAATCAATTACCAATTCAGTTTCATTCTCGACAAAATTTGCTGAATATCTAAGCTGTGGTTTAAAAGTCATTACTTCTGAATTTATGTCAGTTTCTAATTTTGTTGAAATCAATAACATTGGATTTATTGTAAAAAAGAACAATTTTAAATTTGATTTAGAAAAACCAACCACAAAAGAAAAAATTAGGATTTGTGATTTTGCAAGCCATCATTTTTCAAAATCATCTCATAGCATTTATTCCAAATACCAGGAAATGTTAAGCTCCATTGAATAGACAGACATATTTCATGCTAATTATTTTTTAATATATACAATGAAGATTGCCTTTTTAACAGACGGTATTTATCCATATGTTCTTGGAGGAATGCAGAGACATTCAACCAATCTAATCAAACACCTAGCTTTAAATGGCTTCGAAATAACACTATTTCACTGTGTTTATGATGATAGTAAATTACCAATAGAAAATGAGGTCAATTCACAACTATTTGAAAATCAAAGTACAGTTAATGTTCGAGTTGTTGGTATAAAATTTCCAAAATCAAATTCCTTTCCAGGTCATTATCTATTTAATTCAAGAAAATATTCGATTTTGGTTTACCAAGAGCTTTTAAGATTAAATATTTATTCTTTCGATTTTATTTACTGCAAGGGTTTCTCTGGCTGGAAGCTTATTATTGAGAAAAAAAAATTACCAAAAATTCCAACGATTGGATTAAATTTTCACGGATACGAAATGTGGCAAGATTCCGCTGGAATGAAATCAAAATTAATCCAACTTTTTTTCAGACCATTTGTAAAGTGGCAAAGTATTAATTCAGATTTTGTTTTTTCATATGGTGGGAAAATCAATAACATCCTTGAAAAGATTGGTGTTAGCAAGGATAGAATTATTGAGCTTCCGTCAGCAATTGAAAAAAAGTGCATTAGAGTATCTAAAATTACAACTGCTGATGTAATTAAGTTTTTGTTTTTAGGAAGGTATGAAAGAAGAAAAGCTGTTGAGGAAATTAATGATTCAGTCTTAAGTCTGAACAAACAAGGTATTAATTTTGAATTTCACTTTATTGGTCCAATTCCATCATCGAAAAAAGTAAATGCTAATAATGTTATATATCATGGTACTTTAACCAATAATGAAGAAATTTTTTCAGTGACTGATACATGTGATGTATTACTTTGTCCAAGTTTTTCTGAAGGCATGCCTAATGTTATTTTGGAGGCTATGTCACGTGGACTCGCAATAATTGCTTCTGATGTTGGAGCAGTCTCATTATTAGTCGGTTCTGATAATGGAGTTTTACTTGAAAAAAACAATTCAGCTTTAATTTCTGATGCTTTAATCTATTTTTCTAATTTAGGAAAAGATGAATTAGTTGAGCTCAAGAAAAAGTCAATTGAAAAAATTCAAGATAATTTTACCTGGAATGTTGTTGTTCAGGATTTTTCAAATAAAATAAGTAGAATTTGTCAAGGGTAATTAAAATAGGAAGTATTCATTTTCACTTGGACCAGGTGGTATTGTTCATATGTCTTTTTTCTTCCTCTTATGTATTTTTTAAGGTTCCATTTGAGTTTTATTTCCATTATATTTTATTGTTGCTGCTGATTCCTTTTTTTTCGATTAAATATGGATTTCCAAGGATGATTGTTACATTGTTTTTTGTACCATTCGCAGTTGGTCTAGTTCATGTTTTACTTGGAAATTGTGACGCCTTTGCTTTCATTAAGGTTTTTGGTGGATTATTTGCAACTTTTCTGTTTTACAATTATGTAATTTTTTACTACGAATTCAACTTAAAAAAACTATTTGAATTCTATGTAAAGTTTTGTTTGATAATCAGCTCTATTGGACTATTCCAAGTTGTTTCATTCCTCTTTGGATTTAAATACGGATATGATTTTTCATGGCTATTCAACAAATGGGGTTTTGTAAGTGGAGGAATAGTGGGGTTTAGAGTGAATTCAATACTTTCAGAGCCATCTCAGTTGGCAATAATTTTATCACCAGCATTATTTATTTCTGTCCGCAATCTATTGCACAAAGAGAATATTTTGTTGACGAAACTACAATCTTTAAGCATTGTTTTAACAACAATTTTAACTACATCTTCTGTGGGCTTTATAGGACTTTTGCTTTGTGCTTTATTGAATACCAATAGTTTTAGATTGCGCTACATTGTAGTAGGAATTTTAATTTTTATGTCTTCTTTTTATTTAGCATATAATTATGTAGGAGATTTTAAAAGTAGATTTGATTCTGCAATTGGTCTATGGGTTTATAATGATTTTAGTTTGCAGAATACCAATAACTCTAGTTTTGTATTATACAATAATATTCAAATAGCCAAGGAAAATTTACTTCACAACCCCTTTTTTGGAACTGGATTAGGATCGCATGAAGATGCTTTTGATAAATACACCTTGACTGGAAAGATAATTCAATATGATTTTGCTTTTAATAAAAAAGATGGAAACTCCCTTTTTGTTAGACTCTGTACAGAAACTGGCTTAATTGGTATTGCCTTCATTTTATTTATTACAATTAAATGTTTCATAAGAAAGATTGATAATGAAAGAGATGTCTTTTTTTTACTTCTAAGTCAGTCTTTATTTATTTTAATTATTCTAACATTGATTCGTCAAGGTAATTACATGCTAAATGGTCTTCCGCTCATGTTTTTAATCTACTATTACAACTTCATTGATTATCAAAAATTAAAAAATCAAAATCTCTCAGTTGGTAATGCGTAAAATTTTGTTTTTATATTCTGAACTCAGTGAATATTCTGTGAATTGCATGAACCATTTCGTAAAAAAAAATAGTGACACCATACTAAATATTGTGCACTGGGAGATAAATGATGAAGCCCCGTTTAAATTTAATTTTGATAAGTCCATCCATTTATTTCAAAAAAATAAAATAGACCTAAATTCTTTTTTTCAGAAACTTCAACCAGATCTGGTTTTGGTTAGTGGTTGGATGGATAAAGATTATTTAAATATTCTTAAAAATCGTTCGTTTTCTTTTTCTTCAGTTCTTTTGTTTGATAATTACTGGAGTGGATCATTAAAACAGAAAATAGGATCAATTTTTTTTAAGTTTTTTCTAAAGAAAAGATTTAATTTTTGCTGGATTCCTGGTGAAATTCAAAGAAACTTTGCACTACAATTAGGATTCAACAATCAAGAAATTAATTTGGGGTTTTACACCACAGATTTGTCTTTTTTTGAAAAACATTTTAAAAATCATAATCATAAGAGAACAATTTCCAAAAAGTTCATATACGTAGGTAGGTACTTAAAAATTAAAGGCGTCCAAGATTTATGGGATGCATTTGAGCTTTTCTCCAAGAACCATCCTGAATGGGAATTACATTGTGCAGGAACTGGTGAATTATCAATTGAAAAAAAAGATCATCCAAAAATTTTTCATCATGGCTTTTTACAACAAAATCAGTTTGATTTGCTTATTAAACAAAGAGGAATTTTCGTAATGCCCTCACACTATGACCATTGGGGTGTAGCAGTACAAGAATTTTCTTCTGCAGGTTTTCCTCTAATTTTGAGCGATGCTGTCGGTGCCGGATGTGCCTTTCTAGTCAATGGAGAAAACGGTTTTTCTTATGAATCAAAAAATATCAATGATCTTGTTGAAAAAATGACTATGATTGCTAATCTTCCATTAGAACAACTAGATAAATTTGGAAATCTCAGTCACGAATTGTCAAATTTGTATAATTTAACAACTTGGAACGATACATTAAATAATTTTCTTAATAAACGAAGTTATGCTTAAGATTCTTGTTACTGGAGGAGCTGGAAATGTTGGTGGTGCTCTTGCTCGAAAGTTGGTTGAAAATAAAAACTATTTTGTAGTCATTGCCGATAATCTCTCTACTGGATCTGAGGAGAAACTTCCTTCAAATCAAAACAATAATTGGAATTTTGTTTATTGCGATGTAAACAATTACAAAGAGATTTCAGAAATTATGCTTGTGCATAAATTCGATTATGTTTTTCATTATGCTGCTGTAGTTGGGGTAAAGCGTACTCAAGAAAATCCCATAATGGTATTAAATGACATTGAGGGTATCCGAAATGTTTTACAGCTTTCCAAAAATACCTCGGTTAAAAGAGTATTTTTCTCCTCATCATCTGAAGTTTATGGAGAACCAGTTGAATTACCTCAACACGAGGAAACAACTCCTCTGAATTCTAGGGTTCCTTACGCGGTTGTTAAAAACGTAGGTGAATCCTATTTCAGATCTTTCTTCAAATCCTTTAACTTACCTTTTACCATTTTTCGTTTTTTCAATACATATGGTCCCAATCAAAGTAAAGACTTTGTAGTATCCAGATTTTTAAGCTTGGCTTTGAGAAATCAAGATATTACGGTCTATGGAGATGGTCTTCAAACAAGAACATTTTGTTATGTTTCTGATAATGTAGGAACATGTATTAAAATTTTTGAGGAAAATTTAGTCATTAATGATGTTATCAATATTGGAGGTGCTCAAGAAATGACAATTTTAGATTTAGCAAATCTTATCATTAAAAAGACAAATTCTACATCCAAAATTATTCATCTACCTGCACTTACTGAAGGAGACATGAGAAGAAGAATGCCAGACAATTCAAAAATGAAGACTGTTCTTGGCAAAGAATTAATTTCTATTGAGGAAGGAATTGATTTAATGATTGCAGATAAAGAATTTATGAACCAATGTGTGGAATAAATGGTATTTATAATCATTTAATCCTCAAAGATTCTAGAGAGCAGGTAAAAAAAATGAATGCCTTGTCTTCTCACCGTGGTCCTGATTACTCAGCTATTTACATAGATCAAGATGTTGTTCTAGGCCACAACAGACTTTCAATAATTGATCCTGACAATCGCTCAAATCAACCTTTCTCTTCAAATGATGGTAAAGTTGTTCTTTCATTTAATGGAGAGATTTATAATTTTCAAGAGCTTAAAACCGAACTTAAAAACTACAAATTTATCACTAGCTCTGATACTGAGGTAATTGTTGCTGCTTATCAAAAATGGGGCATTCAATTTTTATCTAAGCTTGATGGAATGTTCGCAATTGGATTGTGGGATTTGAAAGAAAATAAATTAATTCTTGCAAGGGATAGGATGGGTGTAAAACCTTTATATTATTTCTACAATAACAAATCACTAGTTTTTTCCTCTGAGATTAGAAGTTTAATGGCATGTAATTTAGTTCCGAAAAAGCTAAATCGATCTGCTCTTTACGACTACCTTAATTATTCAACCGTTCATTCTCCAAATACCATAATTGATGGAATTCAAATGCTTGAGTCAGGTAGCTATCTTCAAATTGATGAAAATGATTTTACATTCAAAAAGTACTGGGATATTTGCGATACTTACAGAGTGAATATAGATGCTGATCATATTCATGAAAGGATTAGAACTCTCTTTACGAATTCAGTGAAAAAAAGATTGATTTCTGATGTTCCGTTTGGTGCTTTTTTAAGCGGTGGGATTGATTCCAGTGCAGTTGTTGCGGCAGCGGCAAAATCAAGTAATCGTCCAATTAAGACATTCTGTATTGCCTTTAATGATCAAGCTTTTGATGAGTCGAAATATGCTAAAATTATCGCTGACATGTATGAAACTGATCACCATCACATAACTCTTAATCCGAAAGAGTTTCTTGATAATCTTCCTTCAGCATTACAGTCAATGGATCATCCCAGCGGCGATGGACCAAATTCTTACATTGTCTCAAAAGCAGCTAAATCTGCTGGAGTTTCTATGGTACTTTCTGGTTTGGGAGGAGATGAGTTGTTCGCTGGTTACGATATATTTCCGAAGTCTCTTGATTTAATTGAAAAAAAGTGGTTGTTCTCATTTCCTCCTGAAATAAGAAAGTTTATTGGAGCTTTTTTAATGTGGATAAAACCATCAATTTCTTCAAATAAGATTGCAGAAATAATTACGCAAAAGTATTTAGAGCTCATTTATTTTTATCCTGTTTACAGAAAATTATTTACCGAAAAAGATATAGCCAACTTAATCCAAATCAAAGATAAATCCGTAAATGAACCATTTCACGTTGGCTTAACTAATTTATCCTATGGAAGTAATGGCCATCAACTTCCATTTTTAAGCAAGGTTAGCTTTCTTGAAATGAATAGCTACATGCAAAATACCTTACTCAGGGATGCTGATCAGATGAGTATGGCACATTCTTTGGAAATTCGGGTACCTATGCTTGATCAAGAATTAAATGAATTTGTTTACGGAGTTGAAGATATCTACAAGCTCGGAGCATCTCCTAAACAGCTTCTTGTTGAATCTCTTGGAGACATGCTTCCCAAAGAAATTATAAATCGACCTAAAATGGGATTTTTATTACCATGGGAAAATTGGATGCGAAAAGAGCTAATAGAATTTAATTTCAATGCGTTAAAAAATTTAAAAGAAACCTCAATTTTCAATAATAACGAAATTGATAGCATTTGGAATAAATTTATGAAAAGAGATCCAAGAATTTCTTGGACTAAACTTTGGTCTTTAGTTGTTCTTGGGAATTGGTTAGAAATAAATAAAATTGAATACTAGAAAACGAAGAATATTAATTTTTATTGATTGGTTCACTCCCGCTTACAAAGCTGGAGGACCAATAAAATCAATTTCTAATTTTGTAAATCATTTATCTAGTGATTTCAATTTATTTATTGTAACAAGTGATAGAGATTTAGGTGATAATCATCCTTATAGTAATGTAAAATTCAATCACTGGATCCAAAATGATGAGTATTCGATTATTTACCTCTCAAAAGATTGCCAAAAAGCAACTTTTTATCACTCTATCCTTAAAAAAATAAAGCCTGATAGTATTTATTTGAACAGTTTATTTTCTTATCGCTTTTCCATTCTTCCTCTCATTTGCTTTAAAAATATTGTAAAACCTATTTTTCTTTCTCCTAGAGGAATGCTTGGTCCAGAGTCACTCAGGGTTAAGAGTCTTAAAAAAAAGTTTTATTTATTTGTTTCAAAGATTATTGGCATATATGAAAATGTAACTTGGATTGCCTGTTCTAAAACTGAGCAGCAAGAAATTTTTAATATTATGGGTAAAAATTCTAGCGTTAATAAAATCCCCAATTTACCTGTTAAATACTCACAAACTAATTCATCTAATGTTTCTAAAGAAAAGGGTGTTTTATCAATCATTTGCATTTGCCGAATATCTCCCATTAAAAATTTAACTTTTCTTGCCGACGTATTGTCCAAGGTAAATGGACAAGTTTCTCTTTCAATTGTTGGTCCTATTGAAGATTCAAGTTATTGGAAACAATGTTTGCTAAAGTTCAATAGTCTAAATTCCAACATTAAAGTAAATTATCTTAAAGAAAAGACACCTTTTGAAATTATTGACCTAATTAATAATCATCACTTTTTAATTAGTACATCCCTCAATGAAAATTACGGACATAGTATTGTTGAGGCCCTTTCAGTTGGTTGCCCAGTTATTGTCAGTAATCATTCTCCCTGGAGAGAACTTAATGAAAATTTCGCAGGTGAAAATTTAGATTTGGTTATTGAGCAGTATGCTGAAAAAATCAATTTTTATTCGCTTTTAAACCAAACCGAATTCTTAAAATACAGAAATGGAGCAATTGATTATTTTAAAAAAAAGATAGATTTGGATATTTTTAAAGAAGCTTACATTAGATTGTTTAGCTAAAAAAGTGTGGTATGAATTTGGAAACTTTTAACAATGATTGGTACGAAAAAGGTAGTCTTTTCAAAAGAGTACTATGGTACACCGTTAATTCAATTGTTTTTAATTCTTACTTAATTCCCTCAAGCTCTATTAAATGTTTTTTATTAAAAATTTTTGGGGCAAAAGTTGGAAAAAAAGTGGTTGTAAAACCAAAAATCAACATCAAATATCCTTGGAATATTACCATTGGAAATAACGTATGGATCGGAGAAGAAGTGTGGATAGATTCTTTAGGTAATGTTACCATTGGAAATAACGTTTGTATTTCTCAAGGCGCCTATCTTCTTACCGGTAATCATGACTACAGTAAAAAATCTTTCGATCTAATGGTTGAAAATATTTCAATTGATGACGGTGTTTGGATAGGTGCTAAATCTATTATTTGTCCTGGAATTATTTGTCAAAAATACTCTGTATTGTCTGTAGGATCAGTTGCAACAAAAGACTTGAATTCATTTTCGATATACCAAGGTAACCCTGCAATATTGATTCGTAAAAGAACATTTAAAAGTGAAAGTTAGCGTAATCACCATTTGCTTTAACAGCCAAGACACAATTGAGGATACCATCAAATCTGTTATTTCTCAGGATTACAAGGATATTGAATACATCATCGTTGATGGAAATTCAAAAGATAATACAAAAAGTATCATTCAAAAGTATAAATCTAAATTAGCATATTATATTTCTGAGCCTGATTTAGGTATTTACGATGCAATGAATAAAGGAATAGCTGCCTCTTGCGGAGATGTGATCGCTATTCTCAACTCAGATGATGTGTATGCCTTTAAATCTGTCGTTTCCGAAATGGTTAATGCTTTAGGTAACAATGATGCAGTTTATGCCGATCTAGTCTATGTTGGTTCCAACAATTTAAATAGTGTAAAAAGAGCATGGAAGGCTGGAAGTTACAAGAAAGGACTTTTTTATTTTGGATGGATGCCTCCTCATCCAACTTTTTTTGTAAAGAAAAAGTGTTATGACGAACTAGGCACGTATTCTTTAGATTTAAATACTTCATCGGATTATGAATTAATGTTGCGCTTTATTCATAAGTTCAACATAAGCATTTCTTATTTGCAAAAAACAATCGTAAAAATGAGACTTGGCGGAGCAAGTAATGCCTCAATAAAAAATAGATTACTTGCAAATAGAGAGGATAAAAAAGCGTGGAAAATAAATGGCTTAAAGCCTAAAGCATATACTTTTTTACTTAAACCCTTAAGGAAATTAAATCAGTTTAGAATTTAGCTCTAACCCTTCTAACTTTAGACCTTCTACCTTTATTTGATCTAAATCTTGATCTGGAATTTCTATAGAATTTATTTCTAGATTGAATAAAGTAGCTGTAGCTGACAGTTACGTACATGAATGTATCATCATGGTTTGGATCACCTCTTTTTTCACCTGTTACATAATTTAGAGCTTCTTCAGGTGGAACAACTCCATTAGATTGATTGGCTAATGAAGCCCCAAGTTCAGACATGTTATCTGGATCATTGTACACAGTAGATATGTCGTCCAAATAATCTGTAAAGGTTGGTGTCCAGCTAAAATCAAAACCAAATCGATGATTTCTGTCATATGTAAAGACCATACCTAAACCAACTGGAATACCAATTCCAAGTTTTTTGTAACTAAAACCTTCCGTCTGGAGAGGTCTTAAAGCATGCCAGGTTGAACCATCTGTACTGCCTTTTGGATTATGATAAAAACAAGTTAATCCTCCATGTAAGAAAGTTTTAAATTCTTTGTTGTATCTACCTCTTCCTCCAACATCTGGCTCAATAAAGAAGTTGTATTCTGCTCTTGAGGTTATCTCTACAATGTTGTTTTTAAAACGTAAGTTTCTCCAAACACGTGCAGGGTTGGTCGATAAAGCATCATCTCCTCTAATTTGAGCAATTGATAAACTATTGTTTAGCGACCACTGGTCGTTGAACTTATATCGAACAAAACCACCAACTATGAAGCTAGTTGATTTAAGTTTCAAGTCCAATATGAAATTTCTTCTGGTTTTTTCTTTGCCACCTATCTCGCCAAGATAATTTGATGCACCTGCCTTGATACCAATATCCCAGTTGTACTGAGCTTTTGTATTTGAGCTTAGAAAGATTAGAATTAATCCAGAGATTATATGTGCAAAAATTGTTTTCAACTTTGCAAAGATAGTAAAATGAATTGCTTGATTTAATTTGCGATACTCTATCTTTTTAAATTTAGAATTGTAAGCTAAGATTTGATTAATTTTAACCAAAGTTTTGTATGAACAGAATCACAGCATTATTTAATGTTAAATACCCCATTGTTCAAGCTGGAATGATTTGGTGTTCGGGATGGAAACTCGCTAGTGCAGTAAGTAATTCTGGTGGACTCGGAATAATTGGATCTGGTAGCATGTATCCTGAAATTTTGGTTGAACACGTTAAAAAATGCAAGCAAGCAACAAAAAAACCATTTGCTGTTAATTTACCTCTCTTATATCCAGACATAGACAAACACATTGAAACCATAATTAAATATAAAGTTCCAATTGTATTTACGTCCGCTGGAAGTCCAAAAAAATGGACAAGAAGATTGAAAGATCATGGAATTATTGTGGTACATGTTGTTTCAAGTTTAACTTTTGCATTAAAGTCGCAAGAAGCTGGTGTAGATGCTGTAGTTGCTGAAGGTTTTGAAGCCGGTGGACATAATGGAAAAGATGAGACTACTTCAATGTGTTTGATTCCTCAAGTTTGTAAACACTTGGATGTCCCTGTTATTGCTGCTGGTGGTATTGGAGACGGAAATGCGATGTTATCTGCTATGATTTTAGGTGCAGATGGAGTTCAGATGGGTACTCGTTTTGTTGTTTCCAAAGAATCTTCTGCTCATGCTCTTTTTAAAAAGAAAGTTATTGAGACGAAAGAGGGTGACACCATTTTAACCTTGAAAGAATTAACGCCGGTAAGACTCATTAAAAATCAGTTTTTTTCCAACATTGAAAAGGCCTATGAAAATTCTGAAAATATTTCTTTTCTAAAAGAATTATTGGGTAAGGGTAGGGCAAAAAAGGGAATGTTCGAAGGGGATTTAATTGAGGGAGAATTAGAGATTGGACAAATCTCTTCATTGATGAGTGAAATCCTTCCTGCTAGTGAAATTGTATCTCAAATAATACAGGAATATAATACTGCCAAGCTCAACCTTAATTCGGAAAAATTTAATTTCTGATGATTAGTTTTCAACGATTTACTTTGTCTAACGGACTGAAGGTCATTTATCATAGAGATGAAACTAGCCCTGTGGCTGCTTTCAATATGTTGTATAATGTTGGAGCAAGGGATGAGGATGTCAATAAAACAGGTTTTGCTCATTTATTTGAACATTTAATGTTTGGAGGTTCAGCCAATATTAAAAATTTTGATTCTCCATTGCAGCTTGTTGGCGGTCAAAGCAATGCATTTACTTCCAATGACATTACAAACTACTACATGACACTTCCAGCTGTAAATTTGGAAACTTCGTTTTGGTTAGAATCAGATCGACTAAATATGCTTTCTTTTAGTGACCACAGTCTAGAAATTCAGCGAAAAGTGGTTATTGAGGAGTTTAAACAACGCTATTTAAATCAACCCTATGGAGATGTTTGGTTATTGCTTAGGCCATTAAGTTATAAGATTCACCCCTACAAATGGGCAACAATTGGCGAGAAAATTGAACACATCGAAGATGCATCTATGCAAGACGTCAAAACTTTTTTCTTCAGGCATTACTCTCCGAATAATGCAATTCTTTCCATTACTGCAAATTTACCCTATTCAAAAATTCAAGAATTTTCTGAAAAATGGTTTGCACCTATTGAATCTAGAAAGATAAAGTTAAGGTCACTTCCAAAAGAACCACAACAAAAAATTAAAAGAGAGCTTTGGGTAGAGAGAGATGTTCCAAATGACGCTATCTACATCACTTTTCACATGGATGCTCGATCAGGAAAAAACTATCATTGCGCTGATTTAATCTCAGATCTACTCTCCAATGGAAAATCATCCCGATTTTATACCAAATTGGTTAAAGGAAGATCAAAATTTATTGAATTATCTGCATTCATTATGGGAAGCTTAGACAATGGACTTTTCGTTATCGCAGGAAAACCAGCCAATGGTGTTTCGTTGGAGGAAGCATACCGCTTGATACGTCATGAATTAACTGATTTATGCGATATTGATGTTTCAACTCGTGAGTTGAATAGGATTCAAAATAAAATTCATTCCTCATTAACATTTCAAGAAATTTCAAATCTAAATAAGGCCATGAGTTTAGGGTATTATGAACTCTTCGATAGGGCAGAAAGTATAAATGACGAATCCAACAAATATAGGATGATTGAGCCATCACAAGTTTCTGAGCTTGCTAGATCTTTATTCCGGGAAAGTAATTCTAACGTTTTATTTTATAAATCGACAAAAAATGCTGGATAGAAAAATTCCTCCATTAGCTGTTGATGTTGACAAAGTTGTTGTAAGTGAACCATCCATTCATTTTCTTAAAAATAACATTGAAGTAGGTTGTTTTAATATTGGAACCCAAGATGTGGTTCATGTCGAATTTATTTTTCAGACAGGGCTATCCAGTCATCAAAATAGTGTTGTTCCAAGGGCAATCTCTGAACTAATTGGCGTTTGCTCTAAAAATGATAAATCTGGAAAAATCATAGAAAAAATTGATTATTATGGTGCTTATCTCGAGACTAGCGTTAACATGGACATTACTACTGTTTCAATCTATTCACTAAGTGAACACGTCTACAAGGTTTTAGAAATTTTAAAAGATGCTTTTTTTCAAATTGTATTTAATGAAAAAGATCTTAAAGTATTTCTTTCAAATAGTGCTCAAAAATTAAAAAATGATTTGGAAAGAGTTGAATTCCATTGCTTAAGAGAGTTTAATCGAGCAATTTTTGGAAATCATATTTATGGGAAAATTGTTGAATTATCTGACTTTAATGGTATACGTCCAGATCATTTAGACAACCATTATACCTCCTTTTTCGGATCTAATTCTCTATCCATTGTAGTGTCTGGAAAATTTAATGAAAATGAAATTATACAAAATCTGAATTTATTTTTTGGAGGATGGAAGAGAAGTTATACAACCCAGGCAGTTCCAAAACTTAATTCTTCTATTCCAATGACTAAATATTTCCATAAAGAAGAGGCCATTCAGTCTGCAGTAAGAATTGGAAAAATTTTGAACATTGAATATGGATCTGAAACATATTTTACGCTAAAAGTTGTCAATACTGTTTTGGGAGGATACTTTGGTTCAAGACTAATGAGTAATCTTAGAGAGGATAAGGGAATCACCTATGGTGTTAATTCATCTTTTATTAATTACGATTGTACATCTTTTTTTGTAATTGCCTCTACTGTAAAAGCTGAAGCTACTGATCTTGCGATAAAAGAAATCAAGATGGAGCTTGACAGATTATGTTCTGAACCAATTGATGATAAAGAGTTAAATACTGTTAAAAACTATATGATGGGTAGTTTAATGAGAGCATTGGATGGTCCTTTTTTAATTGCAGAACAATACAAACAACTACACCTTAGAGGTAGAAAAATGAATCATATATATGATTTTTTTAAAGCCATTCAGCAGGTAAGTGTAAGCGATATCCTTTCAGTTTCAAGACAATTTTTGAATTCCTCGACTTTTACCCAAGTTGTTGTCGGAAATAAAAGCAACAAATGAACTATTTGATCGTTAAAATAATTCAGATTTGAGTTAGTGCATGAGCAAATTCAATATTATAGCAAGTTTCTTTTTATTAATCCTCTTTTTTACTACTTCGTGTTATGGTTGTGCCACTTTTGAGGAAAAAAGTGTTGAGAATTCTCTCTCTCTTGGACCTCCAGAAATAAGTTGTATTTCAGTGGGTAGTTCTGGTGAGGTGACAATAAACTGGGTTGAAATAGATGATCCGCTTGGTATTTTTATTGAATATAGGATTTACTCTTCATCTGTTGGTGGCACATTTACACTCATTGGTTCAGAAACAGATCGATTAACCACTTCATTTACAGATTTTAGCGTAAATGCAAATCTATCAAGTTTTGATTATTTTATTTCTTGTGTTTCTGTCTCTGGCGGATCGACGGTTGAAGAAAATTCTTTAGATACTTTATCCTCAATTTTTCTTGATTTAACGAATCCATCCAATGGAACAGCAATTCTTCAATGGAACAATCCAACCAATCCCTTAAATTTTTCAAATACAGATTATTATCACATATTTTTGGAGTATCCGTCAGGTTCTTGGTCTTTGATTGATTCTGTTGTTAGTTCAGTAAATTCATACATTGATACCATTACCATTTGTGATGACTTCTTAAACTACCGAGTTGGTATTGGAAATCAGCAAGGATGTACGAGCTTTTCAAATGTAGACGGTGATCAGTTTCAAGATATGCTTCCACCAGATATTCCCTCAATTAATTTCGTATCGGTAGATACCGCTACAGGTTATGTTGAAATAGATTGGGACACAACTTATTTTCAAGATGCACATGCTTACATAATTTTTCAAAATATAAATGGAGTATGGGAAGTATTGGATACTGTAATTGGATACAACAACACGTATTATTTGAACGACAGTACTTCAAATAGCTCCTTACAGATTGATAACTACGGAGTCGCTGCTTACGATAGTTGTTTGAATGGAAATCCGAATACTAGTCCAGTTAGTCCTTCTCATAATACTATTTTACTAACCACTACCTTAAATGTCTGTGATTTGTCTATTGATCTGAACTGGAACAGTTACGATGGCTGGAATAATGGAGTTGTTCATTACAATTTGTACTGTTCCAAGGATTATCAACCATGGATACAGCTGGCTCAGCTGCCAACTAGTTCTATCACTTACACTCATTTTTCAGTAGATGGTTTTTCAACGTATCGATATATGATTGAGGCAGTAGAAAATGGAAGTGAAAAATCCCTATCCAACATTGCTGACCGATATGTGTATCAACCTGATCAGCCGTCTTTTTCTTATTTAAAAACGGTGAGTGTAACAGATGAACAAAACGTTGAAATTGAATTTTTCGAAGATAATGCCGTTGATTTAAGTGGATTTGAAATTTAC
>JAZADZ010000007.1:0-24274 GCA_036123135.1 Bacteroidota bacterium
AATTGACAAGGATTTCAAATACTCATCTTTTTGAATTGCGGAAAGCAAAATTTTTTCTAAATCATCTACTGAATGTGATTTCAAAGTAAAAACTTGACACCTTGAAAGTAATGCGGAGATTACTTCAAAAGACGGATTTTCTGTTGTAGCTCCAATTAAAGTTATTGTTCCATTTTCAACAGCTCCAAGAAGCGAGTCCTGTTGAGATTTGCTGAATCGGTGTATCTCATCGATGAATAATATTGCATTTCCATCTGAAAACATACCACCAGACTTAACTTTTTGGATAATTTCTCGAATTTCTTTTACTCCAGAATTAATTGCAGATAGGGTGAAAAATGTTCTTTCAGTTTCCTTCGAAATTAATTGAGCTAATGTAGTTTTCCCTACACCAGGAGGTCCCCAAAAAATCATGGATGGAATACTCCCAGATTCTATGCATTTTCGTATTGGACTGTTTTTACCAGTAAGGTGGTTTTGACCAAGAAAATCGTCTAGGTTTCTAGGACGTAACCGCTCAGCTAATGGTATTCTTGGGATATGTTCCATGAAAACAAAAATAACCAATAAATAAGCCTAGTACTAATGTTTTTAATTTGCGTATTTTTTGAGTTTAAAGGTGTTAAAAACTAATTTTAAAATCTTTCTTTGATTTATCAGAAACATATATTTTCAAATTAATTTTTTTTATGAATGTTCATTTTATTGCAATAGGTGGTTCAGCTATGCACAATCTTGCAATTGCTATGCACCTGATGGGTGATGTCGTTACTGGTTCAGATGATGAAATATTTCATCCTTCCAAAGGACGTTTGATGAAATATGGATTACTACCTTCAAATATTGGCTGGGATGTAAGTAAAATTCACGACCAATTGGAGGCTGTTATTTTGGGGATGCATGCAAGGTCGGATAATCCTGAGCTAATTAAAGCGCAGCAATTAGGTTTAAAAATCTACTCTTATCCAGAATTCATTTACGAAAAAACAAAATGTAAAAAAAGAATTGTGATTGGCGGCAGTCATGGAAAAACCACCATTACTAGTATGATTTTACATGTGCTGAATTACAATGGAATAATTCATGACTA
Source organism: Bacteroidota bacterium (assembly GCA_036123135.1). GTDB lineage: Bacteria > Bacteroidota > Bacteroidia > Flavobacteriales_D > Parvicellaceae. The sequence goes on from JAZADZ010000007.1 coordinate 1,091, forward strand.
CATGGTTGGTGCTCAATTGGATGGATTTGAATGTATGGTACGTTTATCTGATGATGCTAAAATAGCTGTATTGGAGGGGGATGAATACCTATCCTCACCAATAGATCCACGTCCAAAATTCCATTTGTATCAACCAACTATAGGATTAATTAGTGGAATTGCATGGGATCACATTAATGTCTTTCCAACTTTTCAAAGTTATGTAGAACAATTTGACATTTTTGCTAACTTAATAAAAGATTCAGGTTATTTAATATATTATACTGGTGATCAACACATTAAAAAAATAAAAAATAGCTTAAAAGATACTATTTCACAAGTTGGATATTCTACACATAATCATCTTGTTGAAGATGGAAAAACATACTTAATTGATGGTAAAGACAAGTATCCTGTTCTTGTATTTGGGGAACATAATCTACAAAACCTAAGCGGGGCCTTAGAAGTTTGTCTAAAGATAGGTTTAGATAAAAAACAATTTTATGAAGCCATCCAGTCTTTTTCGGGTGCATCTAAAAGGATGGAATTGGTTGCAGAAAAAGACAATACTGTTGTGTATAAGGACTTTGCTCACTCTCCATCAAAACTCAAAGCAACAACTGAAGCATTGAGTAATCAATTTCCCAAAAGAAGATTAGTTGCCTGCATGGAACTTCACACTTTCAGTAGTTTAAATTCTTCATTTCTTGAACAATATAGAGGATCTATGCATAGTGCCGATGTAGCTTATGTGTATTACAGTCCTGAAACTGTAAAGCATAAAAAATTAAAAGAAATCTCAGCAGATGATATTCATAACGCTTTTGGATCTGATAATCTCGTAGTTTTCACAAGTTCAGATGATTTGGTAAATGCCCTTAAATCTATAAATTGGAACAATACCAATTTACTTTTGATGAGTAGCGGAAATTTCGGAGGAATTGAAATAAAAGATTTGGCCAAAAGTTTGTTGACTTAAAGTTTTGACAATAAAAGTCTGTTCAGAGCCATTATTAAAAAAGTGTATATCATTCCAAGAAGAAGCTGAGTAAATAATGTAAACGGAAAAATGACACCTGCACTCATGTTTGCGCTGATGTTTTCCTGTTGCATGTCAATTAAGTCTTCTGGAGATTTTCCATCATAATAGGCAGGATTATTTTCAATTTGTTCCTTTGCTATTTTTTTCATTGCCTCCTCATCCATTGCCATTTCTAAAAGCTGTTGCTTTTTAACTTGAGCATAATCATCTACCCACTTATAATAAACAAAAGAAAAAATAGCTACTATTAAAGCGTATATGGCGGCTGTTTGAATTCCATTTTTTAGGTCTAGAATGAAACTGGGAAAAGTATGCTTTACAGATTGATATCCCGTGACTACTGAAAAAGTCACCGAAATTAGAAGTACTAGAGAAGAAGTAGCAAATGCAATAAGATGTTTCATTGGGTGGTGATTCCATCCAGTAAAGTATACACCTAATTCAATTGCAATGTAAAGTAAAGCACCAAAAAAGCCTAACTGATAGGATTTTTTCATCGGCAAAAAAATTCTTAACCATTCATCGAAACAAGAAACTCCTCGTTACTTCTTGTGTTTTGAAGCCTATCCTTCATGAACTCCATGGCTTCAATAGGATTCATGTCTGCAAGATGTTTTCTAAGGATCCAAACTCGCTGTAGGGTTTCTTTATCCATTAAAAGGTCCTCTCTTCTGGTACCAGAGGTTAGAATATCAATGGCAGGGAATATTCTTCTGTTGGAAATTTTTCGGTCAAGTTGAAGCTCCATGTTCCCCGTTCCCTTAAATTCCTCAAAAATAACTTCATCCATTTTAGAACCGGTTTCTGTTAAAGCAGTTGACAGAATGGTTAATGAACCTCCATTTTCAATTTTTCTTGCTGCTCCAAAAAATCTTTTAGGTTTGTGGAGAGCATTTGCGTCAACTCCACCAGTTAAAACTTTTCCTGATGCAGGCATAACTGTATTGTATGCTCTTGCGAGTCTGGTGATAGAATCCAGAAGTATACATACATCGTGACCACATTCTACGAGCCTTTTTGCTTTAGATAAAACGATATTAGCCACTTTAACATGGCGTTCAGCAGGTTCGTCAAAGGTTGATGCAATAACCTCAGCATTAACACTTCTTTGCATGTCAGTAACTTCTTCAGGACGTTCATCAATAAGAAGAACAATCAAATAAGTTTCAGGATGATTGGATGCAATTGCATTGGCAACATCTTTTAGTAATACTGTTTTTCCCGTTTTTGGCTGGGCAACAATCATTCCCCGTTGACCTTTTCCAATGGGAGAAAATAAATCCATTACTCTGGTTGAAAGAGTTTCTTTTGGATGACCAGTTAATTTAAACTTTTCAGATGGAAAAAGAGGAGTTAAGTATTGGAATGGTACCCTATCTCTAATGTTCTCTGGGTTTCTACCATTTATTTTATCCACCTGAACTAGAGGGAAGTATCGTTCACCATATTTGGGAGGTCGAACTATTCCTCTAATTGTATCGCCTGTTTTAAGTCCAAAATGTTTGATTTGAGATTGTGAAACGTAAATATCGTCGGGTGAGCTTAGATAATGATAATCTGCAGATCTCAAAAAACCATATCCATCCTGCATGATTTCAAGCACGCCTTCGTTGGCAATAATTCCTTCAAAATCATATCCCAAATCTTGAGGAGGATTATTTTCTTTTCTGTGTTCGTTTCTGTTATTTCTGTTGTTTCTATGCTTATTTTTATTGAAAGCAGTTTTGTCAGTTTGGTTTTTTGAATTAGAAGCTGAGTTATCGTGTTTTTCAACAACTTTATTTGTTGAGTTTGATTCTACACGTTCTTTGGAGTTGTTTTGTTCAACAGAGGTCTTAGCCTCTTTTTCTTTAAAAGTAAATTTGTTTCGTTCCTTTTTTTCCTCTTTATCAACTCTAGGTTTTGGAGTTTTAGCGTTGTTTTCAGCTTTTGAAGGATTCAAAGCTTGTTCATCAAGAATTTTGTAAACCAAGTCTTGTTTTTTGAGTTTTTCAGCTTTGGAAATATTTAGTTTCTCTGCAATTTCTCTAAGCTCAGCAACTTTTTTGCTGTTCAAATCTAGAATGTCGTACATCTAATTAGGTAATGATTAATTTAAGAATGAGTGGTGGTTGATAAGTTGAATTTTACAAATAAAGATATCGGGTCAGTAATCAGAAGAATTACTTTAATGCCTCAAATATATAGTAAAGAAATTAATAATGCTATGATTTGGTGAAAAATGTCAATATTTCACAAAAATCTCAAATAAGTACAGCTTCTATTCTTATAGCACATATATTTGTTCAAAAAACTAGTTATGCTTCAAAGAGTACAAACAATTTATTTATTGTTAGTTATTGTTGCTCTAACAGCAGCTCTCTTTTTCCCTTTTGCAACCTTGATACATGAGAAATCTGTTGTTCAACTTGGTGCTTTTGGTTTGAATCCAGCCAATTCTGATTTTTCTACAAGAATACCTCTTTTTGCAGGTGTTTTCTCAATTCTTGGAACATCAATTGTCTCTATTGGCTTTTATAAAAAACGAAAAAGACAATTGCTACTTGGAAAAATAAATTATTTATTAATTCTAATTTCCTTAGTTTTTATTTTTCTAGAAATTGACTTTATTCACAATCAGATCAACAACAATGAACAATTACCCATTTATGGTATAGGAACTTATCTAATTGTGTGTACCCTTCCATTGGTCTTTTTAGCCAATAGAGCAATAAAAAAAGATGAAAATCTAATTAAATCTCTAGACAGACTTAGATGATTTTGTTCTATTTCCTAGTTCAATCACTTCAAGGTTTTTGATGTTTTTTTGCTCAATCGTAAATCGAATTAGTGTTCTAATTTTATGAAATCCTTTTATTCCTGCTGCTCCTGAATTGATGTACAACATGTTAAATTTTTCATCCATCTGAACCTTGCAAATGTGAGAGTGGCCACAGACAAAAATAGATGGGTTAAGTTCTAATAATTTTTGTTGAACTCTTTTTGGATAGCTGTAAGGTTTACCTCCGATATGAGTCATGAAAACAGTATGTTTTTCTACTGAAAAGTATGCATCTAAATTGAGTTCTGAACGAGTATTATGATCATCGATATTCCCATAGACAGCTCTTGTTGGTGCAATATTATTTAGCTGGTCAATAATTTCGAGATTTCCAACATCTCCGGCATGCCAAATCTCATCACATTTTTTAAAATAGTGAATATATTTTTCATCAAAGTGTCCATGAGTATCGGAAATCAAACCTATTTTTTTCATATTGAAGTTCTTATATTACAGAATTAATATCTTTAATTGAATAAATTTTAAGTATGCGATTAATTTCAATATCAAATTTGTTTATTTACTCTTTTCTTTTTGTTACTTTATCGTGTTATTCTTCAACTGAAAAAAATATGCATGAAAGTAATCCAAATCTAGATACTGCTGTTCTCGGAGCCGGTTGTTTTTGGTGCATCGAAGCAGTTTTTCTTTCACTCAAAGGGGTAAAATCGGTAGAATCGGGATACAGCGGAGGGCATCTTGAAAATCCCACATACAAAGATATTTGCACTGGAACCTCTGGTCATGCAGAAGTAGCTAGAATTACTTTTGATACAAATAGTTTAACTTTTAAAGAAATTCTTGAAGTTTTTTGGAAAACTCACGATCCAACAACACTAAATAGACAAGGAAATGATGTTGGTACACAATACAGATCAGTAATTTTTTATATAAATGACGAACAAAAAAAAATAGCAACTTTCTACAAACAACAACTTCAAGAATCAGGCGCCTGGAATGATCCAATTGTCACTGAAATTACCGCCCTAGAAAAGTTTTACATTGCTGAAAATTATCATCAAAATTATTATGAGCTAAATAAAAACCAGGGATATTGCAGATATGTAATACAACCTAAACTTGAAAAGTTCAAAAAGGCCTTTAAAGAAAAAATTAAATAACTAATTATGAAAATAAAGTTTTTACTTGCCGTATTGGCTCTATCCTTTAACACCATTTTTTCTCAAACGGTTAAGGATTATAAAGTCCCATTTAATTACGTTCAACTTCCTCTTGAACCTTTTGTTGAGTCAGTATCTAATTATGAAATTGTTTTGGAAAATAATTTCGAAAAATTAAACCAAGATACGTTAGCTGCTTATGAAATGAGACTAAACCAGGCAAAACTTGAACAAGAAAATTTATTAAAAGTTTGGAAATCTGAAAAAATTCGTATTGATCGATTGTATTATTCCCAGATGTCTGTTTGGGAAAAAGCGGTTAATGCCGGAAGTACCACTGCAGTTCAACCAGTAAAACAACCATATCCTGATTATCCTATCCTTAAAGAAGTGCCATCCCCAATTTATACGCATGAGCTAACAATAGAAAAGTGCAACAAAAAAATAAATTTGGCTGGCTACAACAAAGGTAAAGGTGGAGCAATTGTAACCATAACTCAACATGGTTTACAATTGGCAAGAATTTCAAAATCAATAACTGGTTCAGGCTCTGGTAAAAAATATCGATACAAAGCACACTTTAAATTGCCAATTGATGTCAAAATAGAAGCACCCATTCAAGGTGTAGTCTACCAAAAAACTTTCTATTCGAATGAATCATCTGAGCTAATCAGTACTGAAAAAAGTCAGTATGATTTTAAGCTGTGGTGGATGGAAAATAAAGATGAATTTTGGACAAATTTTCAAAGAAAAAAATTAGCAACTTTATTGACTGACTTAAATAAGCACATGAACAGCACATACGGGTTCCCTAGTAAATCTTCCGAAAGTGAGATATATGTTATAAAAAAATACAAGGATTTCAACTATTCAGAATTTGTAGATGCAATGACATTTGCTAAAATTGGGTACCAAAAATTATCGAATGGTATTGAAAAAGATGCTGCTAAAGAAGATCTTCAGAAAGCAATTGATATTTGGAATAATCAACTTTCTCAAAGCAATATCGGCGACAATAAATCTAGGATAAATAAAAAAGCCACGGCACTTTTGTATGCAAATTTAGCTGAAGCCTATTTGTGGATGGATGATTTTAACAATGCTGATTTGTTCAATAATAAGGCAATTACACTTGGAGTTTTGAAGTACAAAAATCATTGCAAGAGATTACAGGATAAAATGATTCAACTGAAGTTGAGATACAACTCAAATAACTAGTTGATATCGAATTTTTTCACTGACTTTAATTAATTGGTGAATTCATTGATTTTTCTTAAACTCGCACTTCTTAAGATACTTTAAATGGGTGACACTAAAAGCAGGATAAAAATTATCGAAAACAAGTCCGAGATTGGGGCAGGAACTAGAGGTTCTAGCCTTGGAATTGATGCTTTAAAAGTTGCTTCATTGAATTGTAATTCGGATTTTTTCACTCGCCATCAGTCTATTGTTCTAGAGGATTTCAATTACAAACTTTTCGATCAGCTTAAATATCCTAAAGCTAAAAGAATTGAGTCTGTTATTGAAATGTTTGAAATAATTGCTGGTCAGGTAAGCGATCAATTATTGAAAAATAATTTTCCCATTCTTTTATCTGGAGATCATTCCTGTGCAGGCGGTACAATTGCTGGAATAAAAAAGGCTTATCCTGGAAAAAGACTTGGTGTGGTGTGGATTGATGCTCATGCAGATTTACATTCTCCATACACTTCTCCAACTGGAAACTTGCACGGTATGTCTTTGGCAACTGCATTAAATTCAGACAATGAAGACTACAGAGTACAAGAAATTGATTCAGCAACAAAAGACTTGTGGAAAAAACTCAAATCGGTGGGCAACATATTTCCGAAAATAACTACTCGAGATTTAATTTATGTAGGACTTAGGTCAACTGAAGAGCCAGAAGATTATTACATTTCCAATAATGAAATAAAAAACATTAATGTCGAAACTGTTCGAAGAAACGGAGCTGAATCAGCAGCAAACTACATTCTGAATTATTTATCCAATTGTGATATTATCTACATATCTTTTGATGTCGATAGTATGGATTGTGATTTAATTTCCTATGGAACTGGAACTCCAGTTCAAAATGGACTTACAGATCAGGAGGCAAGTAGTTTGATTAATCATTTACTTATCGATAAGCGAACAAATTGTCTTGAAATCGTTGAAATCAACCCATGTTTAGACAACAAGCAAAATAAAATGGCCGAAACATCATTTCGAATTTTGGAAAGTGCTTCTTCAATCATTGAAAAAAGAGGGTAAAAAATGATTCCATCTACTGTTGTATCTAAAGAAGTAGCAAAAGCTTTCTCTTCAACTTTTGACAAAGAATTAACGTCAGATTTTTTTCAAATAGAAAATACCAAAACAGATTTTCAAGGGGATTTAACTCTTGTAGTTTTTCCTTTATTAAAGTTTACCAAAAAATCACCCGAACAATCTGCAGATCTAATTGGAAAATGGTTACTCGAAAATTCAGCTGTTGTCTCCAACTATAATGTAATAAAAGGATTTCTTAATTTATCTCTAAAGACTTCCTTTTGGATGAATCAGTTCAATTCATTTTTACAGGACAAAAATTTGGGACTAGACACCTCTTTTTCTGGAAAGACTTATTTGGTAGAATATTCTTCACCCAACACCAATAAACCGTTGCATTTGGGCCATCTAAGAAATAATTTCCTTGGATTTTCTGTAGCAGAAATTTTAAAAGCCAACGGTCATAAGGTTATCAAAACCCAAATTATCAATGACAGGGGAATTCACATTTGCAAATCTATGATTGCATGGATTAAATTTGGGAATGGAGAAACTCCCGAATCCTCTAATTTGAAAGGAGATCATCTAATTGGAAAATATTATGTCGCTTTCGACAGAGAGTATAAATCTCAAACTAATAAGTTGATTCAACAAGGTTTTTCAAAGGAAGAAGCCGAAAAAAAAGCTCCAATTTTACTAGAAGCTCAAGATTTGTTACTGAAATGGGAGAAAAAAGATTCTGACACATATGCCCTTTGGGAAAAGATGAATTCTTGGGTTTACGATGGTTTTAATCAGACCTATGAACTTATGGGAGTTGATTTTGATAAGCTGTATTATGAATCCGATACTTTTTTACTTGGAAAAGATGTAGTTTACAAAGGTTTGAATGATGGAATCTTTTACAAAAAAAAAGATGGTTCAATATGGTGTGATTTGACCAAAGAAAATCTCGATGACAAGTTGTTGCTTAGAGCTGACGGTACATCTGTATATATGACGCAAGACCTTGGTACAGCTATTGAAAGACAAAAAGATTTTAGAACAGTCTCTGGAATGATATACACTGTTGGAAATGAACAAAATCATCATTTTAAAGTTCTATTTACCATTCTTAAGAAACTGGGCTTTCAGTGGGCAAAAGAGTGTCACCATCTTTCCTATGGAATGGTAGAACTTCCTGATGGAAAGATGAAATCAAGAGAGGGTAAAGTTGTAGATGCTGATGATTTAATTCAAAGCGTTGTGGAGGATGCAAAGAAAATGACAAGTGAGAGAGGTCATTTGGAGGGTATGTCAGAATTAGAAAAAGAAAAGTTGTACTCAACGATTGGTGTAGGAGGATTAAAGTATTTTCTTCTTAGAGTTGATCCTAAGAGAAAAATGATGTTCAGCCCTGATGAGTCCATTGATTTGAATGGAAATACTGGTCCATTTATCCAATATTGCTATGCAAGAATTCAAAGTATTTTGTCGAACCAAAGACCTAAAACTAATCAGGTCTCTGTTAATTTATCTATTTGCAAAGCTGAACTTGATATTATTAAATGGATGTTGTCTTATCCGTCAGTCATTAAGGAAGCTGGAGACCAACTTTCTCCGTCTATTGTTGCGAATTATACCTTTCAGTTGGTTAAGTACTACAATACATTTTATCAATCAATTTCAATATTATCAGAAAAGGATAATGAGCTTAAAAAGTTTAGAATTTTGCTCTCAAGGACAGTTGGGGATTTGATTAAAAATTCTATGCAATTGTTAGGAATTAATGTTCCTAAAGTAATGTAGTAAATCTTACTCTTCAAAATTTTCTAATGGAATTTCCTGATTTTCAGTAGGGGATTCCTCTTTTTCTTGTTTTTTCCTATTGATTTGGTATGACAACATAATTTCATGTGTTCCTGAAGAGAATTGAGCGATACCATTTCTGTTAAATTCATATGCATAGGTCACATTAATGTTGTAGAGTGGAGACATACCGACATTAAGCATGATTCCATTTTGTTGACGTACTCCAATACCTCCCCAAAATTTATGTTGGAAATTAAAGTTGCCTTGAAATTCTACCAAATTAGAAAATCCTGTAGCTTTTTTAAATAGTATTAATGGAGTAAACGTAACGTCTCTGCTCATATTTAATTCATAGGATGCATAAAAAAAACGGTGACTGTTAAAAATGTAATTATTATTTAAAATTGCAGGCTCCAAATCAAATGAACTCGCAAAAAGTTGAGGCAAGGAAAAACCAATTGTAAATTTTTCTTTGAACGAGTAGTTTAAACCGAATTCTGAGTGAAAACCAGTTCCACTAGTTCCATTATTTTGTAACAAATAATCTGAATAATCGGTGGCAACCATATTTTCTAGGACAAGGGATCCTTGCTTGATCCCCAAGGATAAACCAAATTTAATGGCATTAGATGCATCAATTTTAATTGAGTATGATGCAGATGCATCAAATTGAAATTGTTTAAAAAATGAAACTTGGTCGTAATTTACTTTAGTTCCAACACCAAATTTGTCATTGATTTTTGTTTGAGTACTAAACCAAGTTGTCAATGGAGCACCTTCAAATCCAAGCCATTGTTGTCTGTGAGAAACATGAAACTCGGTTAATTCATTTTTACCAACTTCAGCGGGATTGATTAAAAACAAATTTTGATAGAAAAGCGAATTTTGGGAAATCTGCTGACTTGTTGCAGCTTTTATCAAAAGTAGTATTAAAAAAAACGGAATTTTTTTCATGAGTCTATTTGAGTAAAAGAATTGAGCCAGAGTATTCGTCACCTTGACAAATAATGGTATAATAATAGGTACCATCAGGCAAGATTTCACCACCTAAGTTTTCGCCGTTCCAATTGTTGTTGTAATTGTTGGACGTCCATACAATTTTGCCCCATCTGTTGAAGATTGACACTTTACATCCTGAAATTATTGAAGGTTTATTGATGTCCCAAGTATCATTTTTTCCGTCTCCGTTTGGAGTTATGATGTTGTTGATTTCAAGATTTTCAATTTGTGATACAAATACAATTAAAGAATCTGAAGAAGTGCATCCATCAATGCTTTCAACATTGACAAAATAAGTTGTACTGTTCAGTGGACTTACAGTAGGATCTTCAGAGAATGGATTTTGCATATTGTATTGTGGGTACCATTCGAATTGAGAACAATTGTTTGAAGTTGCATCAATAAGAATTTCGCTTCCTTCGTCAATTTGTAAATCATCTCCTGCATCAATTTCTGGAAGAGCAAATATTTCTATCTCAACGCTACATGATGCTTGATTACCAACTAGGTCTGTTGCAACATAATTTAAGTTTGTAATACCAACTGGGAATGCATCACCTGACATTAAATTAGTAGTGTCGGTTTGATAAAGTGTTATTGTTCCACAATCGTCAAAACCTGATGGAGATACAAATGTCACAACTGGATCACACGAAGAAATATTGCCAGGACAATTAATAGTTGGGGGAAGAGTATCATTTGGAACAAGTACAACCTGGCAAGAAGAATTATTTCCACTTGCGTCAATCGCTGATAAGTAGACGGTATTAAATCCACCAGCCAAAGAGCCTGCAGGAATATTCTGTGAAAAAACTGGATTTGCATCACAGTAATCCCAGTAGGAGGTAATAGTTGACAAGTCTGGAACTAGAAAAAGACAGTTGGCATCCAGATCAACGTATTGCGTATCAGGACAAAAAATTTGAGGTGCAGTAGTATCGATTAGAGTAATGGTAAAACTACAACTAGAAGAATTTCCATACAAATCTACAGTTGAAAGTACAACGTTTTGTTGGGTACCGATTCCAAATAGCGTATCAGATGGTAAAATACTTTGTGAGAAAAATGGGTTAGAATCGCAGTTATCATTAAAATTAAGTATTGTTTCATAATCGGGAATAATATATGTACAGTTCGAATCAACAGGAACATTTGGATTTGCAGGACAGATTAAACTTGGTGAATCGTTGTCCTGAACATCAATGATAAAGAATGTAGATACAGAATTTCCACTTGAGTCAGAAGCTGTTAGCGTAATTGGCTGTGTTGTTCCAGCACTTAGAGATGTTCCAGCAGCAGGTGCTTGAGTGAATGTAAAATTGCTTTGACAGTTGTCCATTACTAGCAGTGAGGTCGAGAAATCTTCCAATACGTACACACAATTTGAATCAACATATTTGACTGTGTCATTTATTGTTTGCATCAAAACAGGATGGATTGTATCAATTGGCTGAAATTCAAACGAACAGCTGTTAGAGTTTCCATATGCATCAATTGAAACAAATTGGATGTTTTGGTTCTGGGATCCAAAAAAAGTTGTCCCTGCTGGTGGAGATTGTAAAATTGAAACACTTCCTGAACAATTGTCAAAAGAAGTTACTAGCCCAGTATAATCACCCAAAACAGATTCGCAACTATTGTTTACGTAATTTGATTGATTAGCGGGACAGGAAATTGTTGGGGAAACGCTATCAACAACACTAATTCTGAAAGAGCAAACACTCGAATTCCCAGAAATATCAGAAACGTTAAAAGAAATAAATGGATCATCACCAACATTAAATACAATTCCTGATTGAGGATTTTGCGTTATTAATGGAGAAGGATCACAATTGTCAGAAAAAGAAATATGTCCTGTTAAATCGTCCAAAATGTAAGTACAATTGGAATTGATGTAAACATTGGAATCAGTTGGGCAAACAATTAAAGGCGGAAGGTTGTCGTCAACAATAATCTGGAAGGAGCAAGAGTCAACATTAAAAGAACTATCGTGGACATATATTGTCACCATTTGAGCACCACTGAAAATAGTTCCTGCTGCAGGAAATTGCGTAATTGAAGAAATACTACAATTATCAACACTACTTACAATACCTGTATAATCTCCGAGAGTTGCCTGACAATTGTTGTTTGCACTTACGTTTTGCGTTCCCAAACAAAATACTTGAGGAGCAATGGTGTCTATTACTGTAACTGTAAAGTTACAATTGCTTGAGTCGTTTCCATTGGTAATCGTATACTGCTGAATGGTAGTACCTATTGGGAAGTTGTCTCCAGACGAATATCCGCTAAAATCAGATTGATAAATTGTAGTTGAAATACAATTGCTAGCGCAAGATACTGAATAGATAAACTCGACATCACATCCAGAGGATAGGTAAAGAGTTGTGTCGCTTGGACAGTTAAGTGTAGGGGATTGAGCTTGATATTCATAAGAGATCAAAAACCCTAAAAAAAACAAAATTAAAAAGTACTTATTCAAAAGAGATTGTTTGTTAACGATTAATCAATTTTACAACCCTTAAAATAATTACTTATTTAGAATTACAATCAATTCTGTTAAAAAGGTTTTGATATAGTGTATATTTAAAAAATTGCTGTTTATAAATAGGTTTATGCAAAAGAGTAAAGCATCATACGATGATTACACTTCATGGAAGGAATTTCAGTGTTATTTTCCTGAAGATTTTCGAATTAATTCAGAATTTTTCCCGAAAGAGAATTATATCGTTTGGGAGGGTAAAACAATTCATTTGGATCATTACATGCCAAATCAAGATGAAAAAAAAATAAAACTTATTCTTGTTCACGGAGGAGGTGCTAATGGAAGATTAATGTTTCCGATTGGGATTGCTTTGATGAAATTAGGATATGAATGTATTGTCCCTGATCTTCCAGGTTTTGGTCTTTCAGAGGAAAATTGTCCTACTAGTTATTCAGATTGGGTAGATTTAGTTCAACATTTGATTGAGATAGAATCCGATAAGGACAGTAAAAAAATTGTTCTCTGTGGAATAAGCCTTGGAGGAATGTTGTGTTATCACGCAGCTTGCTCCAATAAAAAAGTAGTTGGAATGATGGTTTCAAGCTTAGCAGATACTAGCTTAAAAGCAGTTCAAAAACAGCTCTCTAGGAATTTTCTCTTTGGAACTTTGGCTATCAATTTGTTGAATGTATTTAAAGACACATTAGATTCCATTAGAATTCCCATTAAATACACTACTAAAATGTGGGCGATGGCTAATAATCGCTCATTTGTTGAAAAACTTAAAAAAGATAAAATTGGGTCAGGTGGGAAAGTGTATTTAAAATTTTTGCGAACCCTCATGGAGTATCGTCCCAATGTTGAGCCAGAAGATTTTAAGAGTTGTGAAATTCTTTTATTTCAACCTGAAATGGATTACATAATACCCTGGAGATTTTCAGCGTTTTTTTACAACAGACTAAATTGTGCAAAAAAAGTTATTTTCTTAGAGGGATGTGGACACATACCAATGGAAGAGCCTGGAATAAATCAACTCAGAAATGAGGCATGTTTATTTTTAGAAAAAATTGAAAATAGATTATAAAAAAAGCGATCAATGACCGCTTTTAAGTTACTTTTTGGAGTATTGTTTTTTCTCTTTAATTCGAGCGGATTTACCAGTTCTTTTTCTTAAGTAGAAAATTCTGGATCTTCTAACAGAACCTTTCTTTTCAACAACAATTTTCTCTAGAAAAGGTGAGGATAAAGGAAATATTCTTTCAACGCCTGTTCCACCTGATATTTTTCTTATGGTGAATGTTTCAGTTGTTCCACTTCCTCTTCTTTGAATTACAGTACCTTTGAAAGACTGCAATCTTTCTTTATTGCCTTCTTTTATTTTATACGTAACAACAAGAGTATCACCGGAACCAAATTCTGGCCATTCGTTGACTTGAGTTAACTCGTTTGATAATTCTTTAATTTTGTCCATGATTTCCGTTTTCTACAAACCTATTTTGGGCTGCAATATTACAAAGAAAAAATGGAATTAGTTAAAAAGATTTAAAATTTATCTTTTTGAAAGCATTTTAAGATCCAACAATGCAATTGCAGTTATGGACTCTAGAACTACTGGAACCCTCAAAGCAATGCATAGGTCATGTCTGCCTGTAATAGAGAAATCTTGAATTTCCTTTTCTTTTTTATTCCATGAAGTTTGTACTTTTCCAACACTTGAAGTAGGTTTTATTGCTATTTTGAATACAATTTCATTTCCATTGGTTATTCCTCCGATAATTCCCCCGCAGTGATTAGTTTTAGTTTTACCATTATCGTCTAAGTACGTGTCATTGTGCTCAGATCCAAACATAGAAGCTGCTTTAAATCCTGTGCCAAACTCAATTCCTCTAACAGCAGGAATTGAAAAAACAGCATGGGATATAATGGCTTCTGCAGAATCAAAAAAAGGTTCTCCCCAACCGACCGGTATGTTTTGAACTCTACACTCCACAATTCCGCCAACGCTATCTTGATTGTCAATTCCCTTTTGAAGTCCCTTTTCCAAGTTTTCTTCTCCAGCAATTTCAATCAGTTTAGCATTGATTTCAAGTTCAGGTAGTATTTTTTTAGCAACAACTCCAGCACAAACAATAAGAATGGTCAATCTACCTGAAAAGTGTCCACCACCTCTAAAATCTTCAAAACCATTAAATTTTTGGCTTGCAACAAAATCTGCATGACCTGGACGATTAAAATCCTTTGTTTTGTTGTAATCCTTAGAACGGGTATTATTGTTTTCAATTAAAATAGTCAGAGGAGCACCAGTTGTTTTACCATTAAAAATCCCCGAAGCAAGAATAGGTTTATCGGCTTCTACACGAGCTGTTGTGCCTTTTTTTCCAGGTTTTCTTCTAGCGATATCATAGGTAAAATCATTTGTATTGATTGATATTCCTGCAGGGACATTATCCATTGTAATACCCATTACGTCACCGTGCGATTCACCAAAAATCGAAACTCTGAATTTTGATCCAAAAGAATTCATCGAGCTAAGTTAAAGATTCTAAGAGTTTAAAAAAGTTGGGGAAAGATTTATTTACTGCCTCAGAATTTGATATTTCAATCGGTTCATTAAGCATTGAACCAAATATTGCCAACGCCATCGCAATTCGATGATCTTTACAAGAATTAACCCTTAAATCAGTTGGTTTACCAGCAGGTAAAATGTACATTGAATCGTTTTCAATGAAGATTTTCGCACCAAGCTTGGCGAATTCGCTAGTTATTGTTTTAGCTCTATTGCTTTCCTTTGAAAATAGCCTATGAACCCCTTTAATTGAGCTTTTAGAATTTCCAAAGCTTCCCAGTACAGCCAAAATGGGAAATAAGTCTGGACAATGTGTAGCATCAAAGTTAAACGACTCGCACTTAAATTTTTCTACAATTAGATTGTTATTTTTCCACTGGAATTTAGCTCCAAATTCTTTAATTACATCAAGAATCTTTCTGTCAGCTTGATTGGAAAAACGATTTAACCCCATCAAAGATAGTTTACCTCTGAGGGCGGCAGCTACAATATAAAATGAAGCACTGCTCCAGTCACTTTCTATTGTTATTTCGCAGGGATGAAAATGATAAGGACCATTAAACTGAATACAATTGTTTTCAATTAGAAGATCTACACCAAAATTCCTTAGTACTTCTAAACTAAGTTCTAAATAGGGGACTGAACTGGGATTATTTAATTGAATTGTTTCTGTTCTTAAATCTTTTGACCCAACATAAGCATATATAAAACCAGAAATAAATTGGGAGCTTAAGCTAGCATCAATTTCAATGGATTTCGGGTTAATAGGACCTTTTAAATTAAAAGGTAAACAGCCGTTTCTAGAACTAAATTTTACACCAAGAATTGGAAAAATTTTGTCAAACACCCCCATTGGACGATGAACTAAAGAACCTTTTCCAATTAATTTTAGTTGCTTATTTAGTGTGGCTAAAATTGGAGTAAATAGTCGAGCGCTTAGTCCTGATTCATTGAAGAGAAGCTCATTAGTTCTGAATCCTAAATTTGAAGTCTTTTCAATACAAATGCGATTTTTGTCTGTTTTTACAACTTTTGTTGAATTTTTTAAAATTTCCAATGCAGTTAATTCGTCGTTCGATTCACCAAAATTTTTAACAACGGTTTTTTCATCAGACATTAGAGAACAGGCAAGTACCCTTTGCGATATGCTTTTGCTGGGAGGAATGATTAATTCTCCTGAAAAAAAATCAATTGGATATATGTTCTGTTTCAACTTTAAAAGTTTAGTTTGTAAAGTTAGTTTTTGATTTGACTTTATGTTTTGTAAAATGTATTTATTCCTTTTACACTTTAATATGTTTGAAGTCTTTTTAGTAGTTTAGTACCAGATGGTAAACAACAGTTCATCAACATTTAGCAGCTGGGATTCAACATTTAGTGGCCCTTTATTAATTGCTGGACCCTGTAGTGCTGAATCTGAAAATCAGATCTTATCAACCGGTAGAAAACTTCATTCAATTGGTGTTAATATTTTTAGAGCTGGTATTTGGAAACCAAGGACTCGACCCAATTCATTTGAAGGAGTTGGCGACATAGGTTTGCCATGGCTCAAATCTTTACAAGATGAATTGGGCATTAAGGTAGCTATTGAAGTGGCTAATGCAAAACATGTACAAAAGGCTTTGAATGCTGGTATTGACGTTCTTTGGATTGGAGCGAGATCAAGCGTTAATCCATTTTCTATCCAGGAAATTGCCGACTCACTTAGAGGAGTTGATGTTCCTATTTTGGTTAAAAATCCAATTAATCCCGATGTAGATTTATGGCAAGGTGCAATTGAAAGAATTTTAAGTTCAGGTATTAAAAAAATTGCTGCCGTTCACAGAGGCTTTTCTTCTTACAATACCACTAAATACAGAAATTTACCAATGTGGGAAATCTCCATCGAAATGAGAAGGAGAATGCCTGATCTTCCAATGATTTGTGATCCAAGTCATATTGGTGGTAGAAGAGCTTTAATTCATGAGATATCCCAAAAAGCTATGGATTTAAATTATGACGGATTAATGGTTGAATCTCACACAAATCCTAATTATGCCTGGACTGATTCTTCTCAGCAAATAACACCAGATATGCTGCAGGATATTTTGAAAAAATTAGTTCATAAAGTTGTAGAAGTTGACAATCCTGAGATACAAAACGAATTGACCTTACTAAGAAATCAAATTGATCATTTTGATAATGAATTAATAGGCATTTTAAAAGAAAGGATGAATATTGCTAGTCTAATAGGAGAATATAAAAGCGAAAATAATGTAACTATTTTGCAGCCTAAAAGATGGCAAGAAATTTTGACAAAATCATTGAAAGAAGGTTTTGATGCAAATTTGAGTCAAGAATTCATGAGGAAAGTTTTTTCTGCAATTCACCAAGAATCCATCAATAAGCAGACAAATGTAAATAAGAAACAAGAGGAGATAAAAAAAGGTAGCCTAATCAAGTAAATTTGGTCTTCTTTTTTTTGTTCTTTCTACTGATTTTTCATGCCTCCATTTCTCTATTGCTTTTAAATTCCCAGAAGTAAGAATTTCAGGAACTTTCCAGCCATTGTATTCAGAAGGTCTTGTGTATACTGGTGGTGCTATTAAATTATCCTGAAAAGAATCGGTTAACGCAGAAGTCTCGTTATTAAGAACACCAGGAATCAATCGAATAATTCCATCTACGAGAACAGCTGCAGCCAATTCACCACCGGAAAGCACATAATTACCTATCGAAATTTCTCTAGTTACGATATGATCTCTAATTCGCTGGTCTATGCCTTTGTAGTGTCCACAAATCACAATAACATTTTTTAGCTGTACAGAAAGTTGGTTACAAATTCTTTGGTTTAGCATTTCACCGTCCGGAGTCATGTATATTATTTCATCGTAATTTCTTTCACTTGAAAGCTTTTGGATGCATTTATCAATTGGTTCGATGCTTAGTACCATTCCTGCTCCTCCTCCGAAAGCATAGTCATCTATACTCTTTTGTTTGTTGGTGGAATGATCTCTGATGTTATGAATAAAGATCTCAACTAAATTTTTGGATTGAGCTCTCTTGAGTATAGAATCATTAAATGGGCTCTCAAGTAAAGAAGGTACTGCCGATAAAATATCAATTCTCATGACGGAATAGTTAATCTTAAATTATCGTAAGATAGAAAAACATTTTCTGGTAATTCACTGGAAACCTCGTCATGTAAGCCAAGAAGATGAGAGATGTGTGTAAGGTATGCAGTTTTAGGGTTGAGCTCTTTTATTAAATCTAATGCCTGTTGCAAATTAAAATGAGAAATGTGCTTTTCTTTTCTAAGTGCATTGATTACAAGAACATCTAGATTATACATTTTCTTTTTTTCTTGTTCCTCGATGTAGCTAGCATCAGTAATGTAGCAGAAATCTTCAATCCTAAATCCAAAAACAGGAAGTTTGTAGTGCTTTACAAGAATAGGTTGAATTGTAAAATCTTTGTAAGTAAATGGTTTATTTTCTAGTTCAAATCGATTTATTTTAGGAATTCCAGGATAATTGAATTTTTCATCAAAAATATAAATGTACTCCCGCTTCAAACATTCAAAAACACGATCACTACAAAAAATATCTACAGGTTTTTTTTGTAAAAAATTGAAAGACCTAACATCATCGAGTCCAGCAACGTGATCTTTGTGTTCGTGTGTAAATAAAACAGCATCTAATCGGTCAATATCATTGTTGAGCATTTGTTGTCGAAAATCAGGACCAGTATCAACAACAATGGAGCTATTACCTTTGGTTAAGTAAATTGAAGAACGTAGTCTTTTATCCCAAGATGAGGTTGATTTGCATACTTTACATTTACAGCCAATAACTGGAATTCCTTGGGAAGTACCAGTTCCAAGAAAAGTGACGGTAAGGTTTTCTTTAGACACGTATGGAGATTAGTTCTTTTATTTTTTGAAGAGTGAAATCGATTTCTTCTTTTGTAGTGTATTTACTAAAAGAAAAACGTATTGATTGGCAGTTTTTAGCACTGGGTAGTGCTGCTAAAACATGAGAACCAGTAGATGCTCCCGAAGAACAAGCGCTTCCACCAGATGCGGCGATTCCACTAATATCTAAAGAGAAAAGCATCATACTGGATTGTTGAGAAATGGGAAAGCAAACATTTAGAACAGTATATAGACTTTTTTCAGGTCTAATGTCTCCATTGAAGCAAATAGACGAGTCAATTTTGAGCAACTCATCAATCATGTAACTTTTAAGTTGTTGAACGTGTTTTTGATGGTTGAAAACATCTTTGTAAGCCAGATCCATTGCTTTTCCTAATCCAATAATTCCATACAGATTTTCTGTTCCTCCTCGTTGTTTTCTTTCCTGAGATCCACCTGTAATAAACTGGTTGATTTTTGTATTTTTTTTGACGTAAAGAAAGCCAACTCCTTTAGGACCATGAAATTTATGAGCTGCACAAGTAATAAAATCAATATCTAAGTCTTTCAAGTCAAATGGGTAATGCCCCATAGTCTGGACAGTGTCCGAATGAAAATATGCATCGTATTTTCTACAAATTGAACTCACTTTTTTTAAGTCAACTATATTTCCAATTTCATTATTGGCATGCATAAGAGATACGATCGTAGGTATATTTTCTTGAAGTAATTCTTCAAGATGCGTTAAATCAACATGCCCTAAAGGATCTATATTAACATGGTCAACCTTAATGTTGCAACTATCTTTTAAGTGGTTTGCAGTGTGCCCCACAGCGTGATGCTCAATTGATGAGGTGATGATTCTAGAAACCTTTAAGTCGGATACAGCACAACGAAGAGCCATGTTGTCAGCCTCAGTTCCTCCTGATGTAAAAACAATTTCTGAGGGATCAGCGTTAATATAATCTGCAATTTTTTTTCTATTTATTTCAATTGCATTTTTTGTTTTTCTTCCAAATGAATGTGTACTAGACGGATTCCCAAAGTCATTTTTTAGAAAGGGAAGCATAGCATCTAAAACAACTGGATCAAGTGGTGTAGTAGCTGCATTATCTAGATAAATAGTTTTTTTCATTCCAAAAAATTACTGTAAAAGTAAATCAAAATTGTACCATAAAAAAGGAATTTAAATAAGGCTTTTTATTTCTTCAATAAATCTTAATCCCAGTGCATTTGCAGCAATTTCTGAGCTACTTTCTGCATAGATTCGAATTATCGGTTCTGTGTTTGATTTTCTAAGATGAACCCATTCATTTCCGAGTTCAATTTTTAGCCCATCAACAGTATTTATTGGACTATTTTTATAATTTGATTTAACTTTTTCGAGAACTTCATCGACATTAATTTCAGGAGTTAACTGAATTTTATTTTTTGAAATAGTGTAAGTTGGATAACTATTTCTAAGTTGGGTTGCTGAAATATTTTTTTGGGAAATCAAAGTAAGAAATAAACCAATTCCAACTAAAGCGTCTCTTCCGTAATGCGACTCAGGATAAATTATTCCTCCATTTCCTTCTCCTCCAATAACAGCACTACAGGACTTCATTTTTTCTACAACATTAACCTCTCCTACAGCAGATGCATGATAGGAACAATGGTATTGTTCAGTCACATCTCTTAACGCTCTGGTGGAGGATAAATTCGAAACAGTATTTCCTGGATTATTGGCCAACACATGATCTGCTACAGCTACGAGAGTATATTCTTCTCCAAACATGGAACCATCTTCACAAATAAAAGCTAGACGGTCAACATCAGGATCTACAACGATTCCTAAATCAGCATTATTTTCTACGACAGCTTTACTGATTTCGGTTAAGTTTTCTGGGAGGGGTTCAGGATTGTGTGGAAATTGTCCATTGGGTTCACAGTACATTTGAATTATCTCTTTTACACCTAGTTGATCCAACAACATCGGAAGAACAATCCCACCAGTACTATTTACACAATCAATAACAACCTTTAGATTTGCGTTGGTAATTGCATTTGTGTCAACAAGTTTTAGATCAATTACTTCATTGATGTGTTTTTCAAAGTAGGAGCTGTCCATTTTAACCGTTCCAATTGAATCAATTTCGCAAAAAGAAAATTGATCTTTTTCAATAATTTTCAACAACTCCGCTCCATCCTCTGCAGAAATGAATTCACCTTTTTCATTCAATAGTTTTAGAGCATTCCATTGTTTTGGATTATGACTAGCAGTTAGAATTATTCCACCATCTGCTTTTTCTTTGGATGTAGCTAACTCCACAGTGGGTGTTGTGGATAACCCTAAATCGATAACATTAATTCCTAATCCTGAAAGTGTAGATACACATAAATTTCTAACCATCTTTCCAGAAATTCTTGCGTCTCTTCCAATGACAATTGTTGTTTTTTTAGAAGGAAATCTATTTTTAACCCACATTCCAAATGCAGCTGAGAATTTTACTATATCAATGGGGGTTAATCCTTCTCCAGGAGCACCTCCAATGGTTCCTCGAATTCCAGAAATTGATTTGATTAGTGTCATTAATATTCGATTAAAATTTCCTCGAATATAAATATAAAGTCCTGACGTGCTTTAATTATAAATAACTTTTTAATGCTCATTAATATCCTAATTTTAAGTTCTGTTAATTTAATTGTGGAAAAGGTAGTTCTACATCGTGTTAAAGAAGTGTTTATATGAATAATTTTGATAAACGTAGACGCATTCCTTGCCTATGTTTGAAGATAATAATGATGAAAGTTTCTCCTTAGATAAAGTTGTTCTTTTTGAACGCATGATCGAAAGCGATTCATTTTCATTTTTTGACGTTGATGAATACGAAACTATTATCAATTATTACCTGGATGTTGAGCTCAAAGATAAAGCGAAACTAGCAACATTAAAGGGATTAGAACATCACCCGAAAAATCTTTCTTTATCACTCATTCTTGTCGAATTTTATTCAATTGAAAAAAAGTATATTAAAGCAATTGACTTATTGAAATCCATCCTGCCGCTCAATCCATTTAACGGTGAATTATTGCTGACTTTAGGTAGGCTAAATTCACGTCAAGGTTATTACAATTCTGCGGACTTAAATTTCCGAAAAGTACTCAAAATGTCATTTGAAGACAGAGAAGGTGTTTTAATGGAGCTTGCATATGAGTACCAAAACATGGGCAACTGTGACCGTGCTATTGATGTAATGAAAGAATTGTTGTTGATTAATCCTGAAAATGAATCAACTATTTTGGAGCTAGGAGTTGCCTACAATGAAGTAGACAGAGATTTAGATGCATTGCATTTCTTTAAAAACTTAACGGATAGAAAACCATACTCGTATTTAGCTTGGTTTAACATTGGAACTATATATAGTAGACTTCAAAATTTTGAAGATTCTGAATTTGCATTTGATCTCTCTATTGCAATAAATGAACACTTTTCTGCATCTTATTATGGAAAAGCTAATGTGTTTATACAACGAAAAGAGTATCGAAAAGCCATTGACTTATTGAATGAAACTTTTAAAATTGAGCAACCTCATTCCTATGCTTATTGCAGTATTGGTGAATGCTATGAAAAAATTGGAGAATTCGATAAAGCACTTGTATTTTACGAAAAAAGTATTGAATTAGATTCATGTCAAACAGATGCTTGGATAGGAATTGGAATAGTTAAAGATTTAACCGATCAGCCAGCCGAAGGAGTAAAATTCATTGAAAAGGCGTTGAGATATGAACCAGAAAATGCCGAATATTGGTACATCTATGCTGAAATGCTTCAAAAAATATCCCACAATAAAGAGGCAGAGATTGCATTCAAAAAAGTGATTGAGCTAGAACCTAAAAATATTGATGCATGGATAGATTATTCCAATTTTTTATTCGAAAACAATGCTACAAAAAAAGCTCTCAGTACCGTGAGGAAAGCCATCAAAAATAACGGGGAAGAGACAGATTTAGATTTTAATTTAATTGCTTATTTATTAGCAGACAATAAAATTAACGAAGCAACCATAAAGCTTCACAACATTTTAAAAAAAGACAATAAAGTTTTCAAAAAGCTTTTTGAAATTTATCCTGAAGCTAGAGAAATTCAAGAAATAGTTGATATTATTGCACTATATAAAGATTAGCTGCAATGAATTTCAATTTAACTCATCTTCCAAAGAGAAGTAAAAAACCTCGTC
>JAZADZ010000008.1:0-10516 GCA_036123135.1 Bacteroidota bacterium
TGTTCTTAGGAAACACATTAAAACGAAAAATGCAGTAGGTGAGCAGTACTACCAAAAACAGCTTACCGAAATGGAGGCTAAATATAAAGTTGACATCAAAGAAAAACACATCCAATTACTTTTAAAAGACAGCCTTCACAAGAACGAAATTGTAACCAATCAGCTTAATCAGCTGTCTTGGAGAAAAAAGGAAGCTAATTATTTAATCCTAGGAGGAATTCTGCTTTTTTTAGGAACTATTTTTAGTTCATATTTCCTTTTTAAATACAGAAGAGTCAATAAACTTATTTTTGCTCAGAAAAATAAAGTAGAACACCAAAAAAGTGTAATTGAAGTTAAAAATAGAGACATTACTGATAGTATTAAATATGCTGAACGTATTCAAAAAACAATGCTTCCTGCAGACGGTTTAGTTCAGCACCATTTAAAAGATGCTTTTGTGCTGTATAAGCCTAAAGATATTGTTGCTGGAGATTTTTATTGGCTCGAAAAGAAAAACAATTCTGTTCTGTTCGGTGTTGCAGATTGTACCGGACATGGTGTGCCAGGAGCAATTGTAAGTGTGGTATGCTATAACGCACTTAACCGGTCGGTGAGACAATATGGATTAACAAAACCAAACGAGGTGCTTGATAAGTCGAAAGAAATTATTGTTGATGCGTTTAGTCAAAACGAGGATGTAAGAGATGGAATGGATGCTGCATTATGTAGCATTGAGGAGAATAAGCTTTTATTTTCAGGAGCAAACAACCCCCTTTGGTTATTTCGCTCGGGAGAGCTAATCGTTTACAAACCTGACCGTCAGCCTGTAGGAAAGCATGAAGTTGAAAATCCTTTTTCTCTTTTGGAGGTTGATTTGGAAAAAGGCGATACCGTTTATATATTTTCAGATGGTTTTGCTGATCAGTTTGGAGGAGAAAAGAACAAGAAATTTAAATCGACACAGCTTAAACGATTATTGCATTCTATCCAAAAAGAGGACATGCAAAAGCAAAAACACATATTAAGCAAGGAATTTGACGGTTGGCGAGGGAATTATGAACAAATGGACGATGTTTGTTTGATGGGTGTTAGAATAAATTAACAGCCATTGAAGTTAAAACCAATTAAAAATCTTAAGCTTATTGCTTTAAGCTTTTGATTATATTTTATATATCCTTTTATAAAATTTTAATCATCTAATTTTCAGTATTTTATATATTATTTATTCAAAAAATAATATACGGTTTCAAATAAATTTTATTTTCGAGAAATTCCTAAATACTTTACTTTTAATAAGTAATGATTCTTATTGAAAGTTACAAAGACAAGAGAAGAGCTCTAGAAATTTTAAACGATGCTTTTTTGGATACGCCTGGAATAATGTGGGTTCTTAAAAGAAGATCAAAGGTTTCAAAAAAAATGACAATTCGTGTTTTATTTTATGAGGGAATGGCAAAAAAAGGGGCTTACATGACATCCAATAAAAATGGTGTGCTTTTATTTTTTGCTGCCGATAATAGAGGGTTTAACATCTTTAATGGATTTAGAAAAGTCTTTCTTGTTCTTTTTTTTGCAGGAATTAAAAATGGAATGAGATTGATCAAGTATCGAAAAATCATTTCGGAAATAAGACCTAAGAACGCATTGGTGGGGTTTCTTGTAGCAACCGATAGAAAGGTAATAGGCAGTAGAGCAGCATATGAAATTAATAGGGAAATGACCAAAATGGGCGAGTTAGAAAAAAGACCGATTTGCCTAGAAACATCAATTCCTAGAGCAAAAAAATTGTACGAGCTTGCTGGCTATAAAGTGTATCACACGATTAAACACCCCTATGAAGAGTCAACTATTTGGTTTTTAAAAAAGGAGTTTAAAATTGGAAAGGAAAAAGATATATTTTCAAAAAGAAAAGGATAGTTTTTTTCAGGATTTAAAGTCTGAAATAGACAGCTATTTTTCAGAAAATAAATTGAATACAACTGCTAATGGTTTTTTTTATGCTAAAGCAATTTTATTTACTTCGGTATATATTCTATCATACATAAGTATATATGTATTTGGGGATAATATATACTTCTTATTTCTTATTTATCCTTTTATAGGAATATGGGGAGTTTTTTTAGGATTAAATGTAGGTCACGATGCAGCGCACAATGCGGTATTCAAAAAGAGGAAATATAATTTTATTTTACTACACGTTTTTGATCTCTTGGGAACAAATTCTTACAATTGGAAAAATCGACACATTGGTGCTCATCATTTGTTTCCTAACATTATGCACTACGATTCTGATATTCAGCAATCTAACGTTGTAAAGATTTTTCCCAAAGACCAACACAAAAGCTTTCATAGATTTCAACATTTATACATGCCTTTTTTATATATGATTTATATATTTCGTTGGGTAGTATACAGAGATTTCAAGGATTTATTTTCAAAAAAAATTGGCGCATTCAATAACACCAATTTCCCGAAAAAAGAAATAATTAAAATGGTGTTTTTTAAAGCATTATACTTATTGCTTACAATATTTCTTCCTGCTTTAATTGTAGGACATGCATTGATTCTTTTTTTTATTTTATTTCTTTTACTCACTGCATTTGCAAGTTTGTGCATCACTATGGTTTTGCTTAGCACTCACGTTGGTGAAGAAGCTAATTTTCCAGAACCTGATTCAAATGGCGTTATGCCTCACAGTTGGTCTCATCACCATCTTAAAACAGCTGCTGATTTTTCAACAGAAAGTTTCGTAATAACGCATCTATTTGGAGCGTTTAATCACCATGTCATTCATCATCTTTTTCAAAACATATGTCACATTCATTACCCTCAATTGACTAAAATTTTAAAAAGAGTAGCTAGTAAACATAATCTCAAGTATCGGTCAACAAAACATTTGCATTTGGCGGTTTTCTCACACTTTAAATTGCTTTACAACAACAGTTCAAAATTTAAGATTAAAACTCAAAATGATGGATAGTATCATATTACGAACACTTAAATTCAGGAAGGAAAACAAACGGTTGAGTTGGTTTCATTCAATCAGCTCAATAGTGCTATTGATTTTTTTTATTTTTTGCGCACTATTCGTTGAAAAATTTTGGTCAGGTTTTTTGTTTAGTTTGGCTATTGCCGCAATGATTTCAAGATCATTCATTATTTACCATGATTACGCTCATGGAACCATTTTAAGAAAATCATATTTTGCCAAAGCCATGTACTTCATTTATGGAATCTATGTGCTTGCTCCTTTAAACGTATGGAAGAGAAGTCATGATTATCATCACAGAAACATTGGTAAATTTTTCAAACCAAGTATTGGTTCTTATCCTTTAGTTTCAAAGAAGAAGTTTAATAATTTTTCAAAAGTTAAAAAAGTCAGCTATCTTTTTGTCCGACACCCTATTGTGATACTGTTTGGATATCTCTTTACTTTCCTTTATGGAATGTGTATTCATCCTTTTATTAGCAATCCAAAAAAACATTTCGACTCATTGCTTGCGTTATGTTTTCATTTTTCATATATGTTTTTAGTTTTTTCCATGAAAGACATTCAGCATGTTTTACTAGTCGTGATCATTCCACATTTTTTAGCGTCAGCACTTGGTGCATACTTGTTTTATGTTCAACACAACTTTCCGGATGCGAAGTATAAGAATAAAGACAATTGGAATTATACGTTTTCCGCATTGGAGTCTTCAAGTTTTCTTAAAATGAATAAAGTAATGCGTTGGATAACCGGGAATATAGGCTATCATCATATACATCATTTAAATCCATCGATTCCATTTTACAAGCTTCCAGAAGCAATGGAAAGCATTGTTGAGCTTCAAAACCCAAAAAGCACTTCCTTTAAATTAAGAGATATCATAGCATGCTTAAAACTTAAGGTGTGGGATGAAGATACTCAAATGATGACAGGAGTATAAACAATTCCGAACCATTTTTGCTATCCAAAAATTCAACAAGCAGATGGTTTTAAGAGAAGCTATTTGTTTTAATTGCATTTAAAACAGGCATCCATTGGAACATTTGTGCCATTAAGAATTGAAACACCAATGGGCCAATTTGTCCACCCAGCTGGGCAGGTTTGACCATCATAAATGTACATCACTAAACAAGGTGAATCGGTGTAACAAGCATCAACAGGAGCGCCTCCAAATATTGCCACATTGATTTGTTGAGTATTCCATCCAGTTGGACAGCTCTGTCCATTGTAGATGTACATCAACGCTCCTGGAGAGGAACTAGCTGTAGGAGTAAAAGCCACCCAATTTGAACCATTGAATTCAAGTAAATCTCCTGCGTTTGCATTTGAAGGAAGTTCAATTTCATTTGTTGGATCGTTGTCAGCATCATCAATTAAATCAATGGCATATGCTCCTAAAAAAATTTGACCACCATTTGAAAGATACATCGTGTCATTTGAAAACGAGAGCACTTGGATTTCATTGTTGGGGTCAGCATCAGCATCATTTACACCATCTTGTATGGAGGATAAATCTATAGTGTTTGCACTGGAGATGGTGAGGTTTGTTCCATTAACTGAAAGGTTCTGAATTTCATTGTTGGGGTCAGCGTCGGCATCGTTCACACCATCTTGTAAGGAGGATAAATCTACAGTGTTTGCACTGGAGATGGTGAGGTTTGTTCCATTGATTGAAAGGTTCTGAATTTCATTATTGGGATCAGCGTCAGCATCATTGACTTGATCGTTTTCTACATTTTCTGCAAGTTTACTGAACAGAGCATAGGGCACACTTAAAAGCTGTGATGTTCCACTAATTGAATAGTTGGTTCCACCACTAGGATCCGTTTCCGAATGGATAAAATATGGACCATTTCCCCAATCAATTGCTGATAAAGAACCTATTGTTGATGTACCGTCTCCAATTTCGATTGAAATTAGACCATTTTGATTTGTTGAGGTGGTATGTTGCTCCTGAAATACAATTGTTCCAGAAACCGAACCTTGTCGTATACTTATTTGAGTTCCGATGTTAGAATTTTGAATCAAACTCTCCGAAGCATCTCTTATTACGGATTGATAACTCATTTTTTCAGGTGTCTGAGCACATGCAAAGCTGGTTACTATTAGAGCAATAAAAAAGCCGAATGATTTTTTCATGTTTTAATTTTTAATGAGTTTAAACTTTTTGATTACTGTGTTGTTTTCCAAAACAGTCAAGATATAGGTGCTAGATTTTAACTGCTGAGTTTTTATTGTAGTGGTTTTTCCGATGATTTGATTGCTTTGTAAAAGTGTTCCGTTCATATCGAACAGAACGAATGTCAACTTTTCATTTTTTAAATTGTCGATTTGTAGTGTAATTCCGTCTATAGTTGGATTTGGAAATGCAATAAGTTTAAGGTTACTTGCCACCAAATCACTACTTGACAGTGCAAACAATTCATATGCATGCTGAACGCCAAGTGCTGATGAACCCGAACCTGCCGTGTAGGTTGTGTAATCAATTTGTCCAATGGTATAGCTACAAGAACCCCCACTACCTGTTGCATCGTCACCTGAACTAGTTACTGTTTTTTGTGCAAACAATCCTACTGAACCAGAAAGTAAAAGAGCAATTATGAGGAGTACTTTAAATTGTACCAAAAAGTGCTCAAATATGAAACATTTAGATTTGAAAGTTGTATTCAATTTTTAAATTGTTTATTGATTTTTAGTAAAATTGAATTTTTTCCCGTTTTGAAACAATACTAACGTCTTTTTTTTAGGAAAAAATTCGAACATTATTCCTGCCTGATAAAACTTAAAAATGTTTTGCTCCGATGCTTCAAGGACCAGTGCTGGTTGTCCAGTTCCTTGACAGATTAAAGTATTTCCGTCCTTGGTGAAGGTAATTTTAATTGGAATATCTTTTGAGGAGTAAACACCTAAATATTTGTCCAAGTCTTCAGAGTTTAAATTAAAGGTTGAGAATTCGGGAACATCGAATTCTTTTTCAAAAACAGCACTTAATACAGCAATTGATACATCATTGGTAGAAAAATTTGTTCCATTTGAAACCAATGCATAAGAAAGATCTTCTTCCTCAAAGTAAGAATAAATGGAATTAAAGCCGTCAATTCCTCCAGTATGTCCATATCCAAGACTTGAGTAGAAAGGAATTTGAAAGAAACCAATTCCATAACCGTCTCTCATAGTTTTCATTAATTCTAAACTTTCGCGGTTGATTAGCTTCCCATTGAACAATGCATCCAAAAACAGCACTAAGTCTGTTGGAGTTGATGTTAATGCTCCAGCGCCTAGAGGAATGGAAGAATCAGTTTCATTTGCTACATTCCATTTTTCAGAAAAAAAGTATGATTTGCTTTCATTTAGAGATGTATTTATTTTTCCAAAAACATAAGTGTTGCTTAATCCAATTGGTTCAGCTATGTATTCTTGGATTAGCTCAGTGTAGGATTTTCTGTAGATTTTCTCAAGAATGAACGACAGCAAAACAAAATTAGAGTTGCTATATTGCGCTTTGCTTCCTGGTTTAAAGTCTGTCCCTCCATTTACTATGATAGCAATCATTTCCTTTTCTGTTTTTGATT
Source organism: Bacteroidota bacterium (assembly GCA_036123135.1). Lineage (GTDB taxonomy): Bacteria > Bacteroidota > Bacteroidia > Flavobacteriales_D > Parvicellaceae. The sequence continues at coordinate 6,544 of JAZADZ010000008.1, forward strand.
GAGTGTTCCACAGTGAGTAAGATTCGTTCTCTGTAAAATTGTGAATTCCGCTTCTGTGAGTGAGCAATTGTTTTATGGTAATTTTTTTTGATTTTTTAATCTTTGGAAACCATTTGTAAATGGATTGGTCTAGCTTGACTTTTTCTTCTTCAACTGCTTTTAGAACCAATACAGCGGTAAATGATTTAGAGATTGATCCAATTCTATACTTTGTATGTTGGTTCGCCTTGATGTTGTTTTCTACATCAGCTAATCCAACTGTTTTAGTATAAATTAATTCACCATTTTTTGCAACAGCAACACTTCCCATAAATTTGTTGTTTTTTTCAAGAACATCGAAGTAATTATCCAACTTTTCTCTATCGAAATCCTGAGAAAATCCAACTTGAATTGCAATGAAAAATATAAAGGTGAAGGGTAACTTTATTTTCATTTGAAGATTAATTTTTTACTATTTTTTGTCTTAAAGTTATTTAATTTTCACGTGTTTTTTTGTTCAAAAATTCAACAAATTAATCTTATTTTAATCAAATGAATTTTTGGATTAAAAAAGGGTATAAGGGTTGTGCTATAGTAAGTATTCTATTACTCTTTTTTTGTTCATGTCAGCCAACAGACATCAATGAAAAAATAAGGGTTATTAATGAAGGATGGAGTTTTAAAAAACAATCAGATACGCTATGGTTTAAAGCTACTGTTCCTGGCACTATACACACTGATTTATTGGCCAATAATATTATTGAGGATCCATTCTTTCGATTGAATGAATTGAACCTTCAATGGATAGATAAATGCAATTGGGAATATAAAACCAGTTTTTCTGTTTCAAAAGAGGAGCGCAATTTCATTAATGCACAATTAGTTTTTAATGGATTGGATACTTATGCCGATGTGTATTTAAATGACAGTTTGATTCTTCAAGCAGACAATATGTTTTTGCGCTACAAATTGGATTGTAGAGCATTGCTCAAAGAAGGTGATAACGCGCTAAGAATAGTTTTTTATTCTCCAATTCTAAAAGGGATTCAAAAATACGATGCTACAAACTATAAGCTACCCATATCTGCCAACGATTTGGCTGAGATAGGAGAAGTTGAAAATGGAAAAAGAGTTAGTGCATTTATTCGAAAAGCACCCTATCATTTTGGCTGGGACTGGGGCCCGAGATTGGTTACAAGCGGAATTTGGAGAAAAGTAGAACTCCAATTTTGGAATGGCTTAAAAATAGAAAATAGTTTTATTGAACAACAAGAGCTTAATCAAAGTGCAAAATTTACAGCAAGTGCATCCATAAACTCAAATGAAGATAAAGAGGTTTATATTCAAGTGCGTGTTGAGGACAGTTTGGTTGCTCAAAAAAAAGCTAAGCTGAAAAAGGGAAGTCAAAATATAAGTATTCCTTTTGAAATTTTAAATCCAAGGTTGTGGTGGCCAAATGGAATGGGTGAACAATTTCTATATGATGTTAAATTGAGCATACAAGCAAACGGGTATTCGGTTCAAAAGGCTCACCAAATAGGGTTAAGAAACGTTCAACTAATTCAACAACCAGACTCTACAGGCACTTCTTTTTATTTTAAAATTAATGGTGTTCCAACTTTTGCTAAAGGAGTAAACTACATTCCTCAAGATGTTTTTCTTCCTAGGGTTAGCAAAGAGCATTACAGACACATTCTTCAATCTGCAAAGGATGCAAACATGAACATGATTCGATTGTGGGGAGGAGGCATTTATGAATGCGACTATTTTTATGAGCTTTGCGATAGTCTTGGTTTAATGGTTTGGCAAGATTTTATGTTTGCTTGCTCTATGTATCCCAAAGACGATGACATCGTTTCTTCAATTTATGATGAAGCAATAGACAATATAAGAAGGCTCAGGAATCACCCTTGTATTGTGCTTTGGTGTGGGAACAATGAGGTGCTTTCTGCTTGGAAAAGGTGGGGTTGGGAAGAACAGGTTAAGAAAGAGCAATCTGAGGAGATTGCAAATTTATTGTGGAGCGCTTATGATACTATTTTTCATCACGTTTTACCATCAGCTGTTAAAAAGTCGGCCCCTAAATCTTTGTACTGGTCGGCATCTCCAAGCTCAAGTAGGGGCGTGAAATCTTCAAACAATTCTGGTGACATGCACTACTGGGGAGTGTGGTGGGGAGGAGAACCTTTTACTGCTTACGAAAAAGAGGTTCCTCGCTTTATGTCTGAATATGGTTTTCAGTCTTTTCCTTCCTTTAGTACTATAGAACAATTTACCGTACCTGAAGATTACAATGTGTATTCAAAAGTCATGCAATCGCATCAACGTTCAAGTATTGGAAACAAAACCATTGAAGAATATTTGTTAAAGGAATTTAATCCACCTAAAGACTTTAAGTCATTTGTTTATGTTAGTCAATTGTTGCAAGCTAAGGGTATTAAAATAGGTGCGCATGCTCATCGCAGAAATCGTGAAAAATGTATGGGATCTTTGTATTGGCAACTAAATGACTGTTGGCCTGTAGCTTCATGGTCAAGTATCGACTATTACGGTAAGTGGAAACCCCTTCATTACCTAATAAAAAAAGCATTTTCCAATTGCATTGTAAGCTTCCAAAAAAAACAGGATTCATTGGCAATCTATGTTGTTTCTGATTCATTAAAAGAACTTTTTGGAGAATTAAGGATTTGCTCATTCGATTTTTCTGGAAAAAAGATTTTTGAAAAAGTTAAGCAGGTAGAGGTGAAGTCAAATTCATCAACACAAGTTTTAATCGTATGTCTGAAAGATTTTTTCCCGCTTCAGTTTAATAATGTTTTTCTAAAAGCGGAATTTATTGTTGAAGAAAACACCATTAGTTCAGAACCCTTTTATGCCGTTAAAACAAAAGATTTATTGCTACAACCTCCAAAATATACCTTAACTTTTGAGAAGAAAAAAACAAAGGAATTTTTAGTAACATTACAATCCAATACACTTGCAAAAAATGTTTTTATTTCAACAAGTATGAATTGTTCTTTTAACGACAACGCTTTTGATTTATGCCCAGGTGAAATAAAAAAAATAACCATTAAAACTGAAAAGGATCAACCATTGAAAAAAGTAAAAAATAAAATCAAAATAATTTCACTGATTGATACATACTAACATTAAAATGACAATGTTTTTTTTAATAGAAAAGATACATTTGCAAAATATTATGCACGCATACTAAAAATGATTCAATGAGCCAAAAAACCATTCATAAACTTCTTGTTGCCAACAGAGGAGAAATTTCGATTCGAATTTTCAGAGCTGCAACAGAACTTAAAATTCGAACAGTAGCTGTATTTACTCACGAAGATCGTTATTCTCTTCATCGTTATAAAGCAGATGAGTCGTATCAAATTGGTGCTGAAAATGAACCACTCAAACCCTATCTTGATATTGAAGAAATCATTTCTTTAGCGAAAAGAGTGGGTGCAGATGCCATTCACCCAGGATACGGTTTTTTATCGGAAAATGTTGGGTTTGCCAAAAGATGTGAGAAAGAGGGGATAATTTTTGTTGGACCTAAATCAGAGGTTATGGAACAACTTGGCGATAAAATTGCAGCAAAAAAAATTGCTCGCAAAGCTAAAGTTCCTGTAATTGAGGGTGCTGAAATTAACACTGATGATGTAAGTGAGATAAAGTCATTTGCACGAAAAATAGGTTTCCCAGTAATGCTAAAAGCTGCCGCTGGTGGTGGTGGTAGAGGTATGCGTGTTGTAAGAGAGGAGGCATCTCTAGAAAGAAATTTTTTAGAGGCCCAAGGAGAGGCTGCTAAAGCATTCAATGACGACACAATTTTTATTGAGAAGTTTATAGATTCTCCCAAACACATTGAGGTACAAATTCTAGCTGATCAGCATGGTAATATTGTGCATTTATATGAAAGAGATTGTTCGGTTCAAAGGAGGTTTCAAAAAGTAATTGAAGTTGCTCCCTGTCAGAACCTTTCTCAGTCAACAAA
>JAZADZ010000009.1:0-14285 GCA_036123135.1 Bacteroidota bacterium
AGCCCGTCGATGTCCCAGTCGAAAGAGAGGGGATTGTTTCCCCCAATAACAGAGAGATTTATGCTTCCATTGGGTAAACTACAAGATGAGCTGTCAACAACAGGATTAAATGAAATGTTGTCAATCGAATTTAAAATTATACAAGAATCTTTAGCACATCCGTTATCGTCAGTAATGGTAATGCAGTAAGTTCCACCTCCTAAAGATGAAATATCTTCACTATCGTCATTATCTCCAGTTCCATCGATATCCCAATCAAATTGGTAATCTGCTGCGATTGTTCCCCCTGCAGGGGAGATGTCAATTGCACCATTTATAGAATCTGCACAACTTATTTCGGAAATACCAATTAGGTTGACAACAATACTGTCAGGTTCTGTAATGATAAAGCAGGTGTCTTTCCTGCACGATGGTTGATTTTGATCAATTATTCCTAGGCAATATGTGCCTTGTGATAAACCAATTAAATCCTCGGAATCATCGTTGTCCCCAACCCCATCATTATCCCAATCAAAATCAAATGATCCAGACCCACCAACCGCAGAAACATTTATTTCTCCAGAATTATTATTGTTACAAATTAGATTTGTTGGTATTCCATTTGCAAAAATTTCATCCGGCTCAACTATGGTAAAAGAGGTGTCTTTAATACAACCATTTGCATCTACAACCGAAATTGTATATGTGCCAGGACCTAGGTTTGCAAGAGAGGTTGAATTTCCACCCGGATCACTGAACCCTGAATTGGTACTTGACCAGCTCCAGTTGTTTGGTAAAAATCCCCCAGAAACTGTTACTGAAATGCTTCCGTTGTCTTCTCCAAAGCAGGTAACATCGGTGTGAGATCCAAAAATAGAAATTGAATCTGGTTGATCGATGGTAAATGAGGAGTCTTTGGTACAGCCGTTGACATCAGTAATGGTAACGGTATAAGTTCCAACATCAAGATTGGTAAGATTTTCAGTAGCTGGATCAACGAAGCTAGGATTGGTGCTTGACCAGCTCCAAGAATATCCACCGGCGCCGCTTGAGGTATTAAGGGTAATGGTTCCGTCAGCATCGCCAAAACAAACTACATCGGTTGGAACACCATTGGCAAAGATTTCAGAGGGTTTAGTAATGATAAGTGTAGTATCGTATTGACAGCCATTGGCATCGATGACCGTAACAGAGTAAGAGCCAGAATCTAGGTTAACAAGTGAGGTGAGATTGCCACCTGGATCTGAGAAGGAAGGGTCTGAGCTTGTCCAGGAGATAGAGCTGTAGGGAGTAGCACCACCGGTCAGGTTCAAGTTAATAGCTCCATCGATTTGGTCGTAGCAAGAGATATCGGTAACTACGCCATTGGAGACAATGGTATCGGGCTCATCGATGGTATATTGCACAGAATCGACACATCCGTTGCCGTCGGTGACCAACAATTGGTACACCCCGCCAGAGAGCGTAATTTGATCTTCCGTGTTGGGGATTAGTCCTGAACCCGGAGTAATAATGGTCCATGAGGGGGATAAAACTCCTGTTCCTCCAGAGTACGTAGCATCAATAGCTCCATTTCCATTGCCGTGACAGTCTACATCAGTTGTAGTAGCGTTTATTGAAATTGCTGTTGGAGATGAAATGGGGTTGATTTGAAAATCTTTGGTGCAACCGTTTGCGTCTGTGACTGTAGCATAGTAATCTTGACCCGGACAAAGCGTACTGTTGGTAAATCCAGTAACCCCGGTAAACGAGCCACTTCCGATAATTCCTTGAAACCATTCAACAGAGGAATAGGGTAATGTTCCTCCAGATGCCGACAATGTGGTTATACCATCACAGGAGTAGGAACATAATGCGTCACTATTTGAAACAGTGGAAATAATTATTTCAGTAGGGCTTTCAATTACAATTGTGGTATCATCAGAGCACGAATTAGGATCAGATACCGTAACTGTATACGAGCCAGCAGATAGGTTTGAGGCAGTAGATGCTGCACTTACTTGTAATGAGGTGCTGTTATCTACCCAAGAAAATTGGTATGGTGTTCCATTACCTCCGGATGGTTGAGCCGTAGCACTACCGTCGCTAAATCCAAAACATGAAACACTATCAACGTCAACATTAGGATATATAGGAGTTGGGGTGTTGATTGCGAAAATTGTATCAAATGAACATCCGTTGGCGTCAGTAACAGTAAGTTGGTTGTTTCCAACACATAAATTAGAGGCTAAAAAACCTGTTTCTCCACTTCCCCACAAGTAATTAACAGGTGACGTTCCCCCAATAATTATGGCAGAGCCACTACCATCGCAGTTGATATTACAAGAAGGTGGAGTAATGGAAAAAGTAAAAACTGTAAGCGGGGCAGGTTCATTTACTTGAACGCTAGCAAAACACTGCTCTCCAGAGATTAGGTCAAAAACAATTACCGTGTAGGTTCCCGCATCAACTCCATTGTAACATTGTGTCATTGGTCCACCAACCCATTGGTATGAATATGATCCAGATCCAGCGATTACATCTACACAGACTTCTCCATCGGATGCACCACCACAACTGATATCCTGACCATTGAAAGCAGGATTCGATACAACGTACGGATCAATGGTGAGAACACCACCACAATTTACAGGTTGGGCAAAGGTTTCTAGAGGAATGGAAAAAACACCTAAAAACAGCAAAAAAACCGTAGCACTATGAAGAAAATGAGAGAATATCTTTTTCATACAAGAATTGTACATACGCAGAATAACATTGTAAGTTATATATTTTCGAAGAAAATAATTGTTTTAGTAGCTTATTTTTAAGGGATTGTCCAAAAAAAAGACGTTTTCTAAGCTACTTTAGTTGTACTTTCCTGTAATACATATTGACAAACCCCAAAAAATTAGTGATGAAATAAGAGGTTTCATCAATGAAAAAAGATTTATTGAAAAACCGGACAGATGTAGGAATTTTTTTGATTAAAAGGACATGCTGAAACGCCCAAGATAAATTCGTGTGTATTTGAGCTCGCAATATTTATTTTTGATGTGGTAAAATCAAAAGCATATCCAAGAGAGAAAAATTTCAAAAATTTAACATTCATCATGGCCACTAGAGCATCTGTATTTCTCCAAGATAAACCAAGATCGAATTTTTTAGAAAGTTCAGCAGTGAGATTTAAATCCAAAGCTGGCACAGAAAAACCAACAAATTTGATTAGTGCAGCAGGTACAAGATTAAATTTGCTTGTTTTAAATCGTTTCCCACCAACAAGGTAGTGGTGAAAACGATTTCTAGCATTATTTGAACCAATTAATCGTTGCCATTTATTTAGCATTATTTGGCGAATACTATATCCTGCAAACCAATCATCATGGTTTAAGAAAATTCCAGGTGAAAAATCTGGAATTAGAAATATTTTTCCTGTTCCATTGATAAGTGGGTCATCAATATCTGAAATTAAAATCTGGGTAGCATCAACACCAAGTTGACTTATGCCAGCGAAGATTCCAATTGATGCGGTTACTCCTCTTGAGACCGGAAAATGATAGGCATAACCAAAATAAACTGTCGATCTGCTAAACGGGCCTATTTCATCACTTTCAACATAACCCCCAATACCATGTTTTGATCTTAAAGTTTGAATTTTTTTGTGCTTAAGCTCTGAAGAAAAACTGGCAAATGTTGTTTTAGGTGCACCTGAAAAACCTACCCACTGGTTTCTATATCCAATTTTAACATTTAAGCATTGATTACTACCAGCTAATGCAGGGTTCAAAGCGAAGTAATTGTTTAAAAAGTTCGAATATTGCGGAACTTGTTGGGCAAAGCTAATGCAATAGCCAAATAAAAATACTATGTAAAAAAAGTATTTTTTCATCACCGAATTATTGACACATCGCCATTGTATATTTTTGACGCCCCACTAGCGCTTAGCTCAATAATATAAAAATAAGTTCCCGATGGTAAGCGAAGTCCTTTATTGGTTCCATTCCATCTTTTTTCAGATGAATATCCTGTTGAAATGAAAACAATTTGACCCCATCTGTCAAAGACAGTTATTTTAGATCCAGGGTAATTGCTAATATTTCCAATTTCCCAATAATCGTTGTATCCATCATCGTTAGGAGTGAAAGCAGTCATCACGGTAATTGGGCTAAGCACAACAACAGTAACTTCATCTGTGTATACACAGTCATTAATTGAAGAGGATAGAATGTATGTAGTGGTCGAAATAGGATTTGCAAATGGGCTTGAGGAAAAGCTATTAGACAGTGTTTCAATTGGCGCCCACGAAAGTAATCCATCGCCGTTACCGTTCAATTGAATACTCTCACCAGGGAGAATGGATACATCTTCCCCAGCATTAATAATTGGTTCAATTCCTTCACCCGATATAAAAATTTCAAAACCACATTCAGCAGCGGACAACCCAGATGTTTCAGCACCATCAACTTGAATAAAATATGTGGAACTGGGCGCTAAATTACTGCCCAACAAAGTGAGATTATTGGATGATCCTGAAATACAATTGGAAACAGCAGTGTAAGTGGATTCATCACATGGAACGGTTGCTTCAATAATCACTGCTTGTAATTCATTGTTAGCACTAGTTAATGTATCACTTGTGCAAGAAAGTATGTTTATGTTTGCAATTACATCACCACCAAAACTGTTGGTGGTAAAGCTAAACCAAACTGTGTTATTGATTTCGAAGCAAAAATTTCCTGAAGATGTGTTCCCGTCTTGACAGCCAGGGCAAACTGAACTAGTTGCTTGTAAGTTTGTTGAATATAGGGTTTGATTGGCGCATAAATCAGTGGCGTTTAAACAATCGTTGTTTAAAGGAATCTGCAAATAACTAGAGCTAGCTACTAGCAATAAAAAAAGAAGACTAAAATAAAATTTCAAACTAATTTTAGTTATAAATCATATTGTTAAAAGTATAAATTAAATTAAGTATTGTAATCGTATTCCAAATAAGAAATTTATTTTTATAAAGTGTGGCATGATTTCTGAAACGATAAATTAAAACACCATAACTATGAAAAAGACATTACTTTCTATTTTAACGCTGTTTTTAACAGTTTCTTATGCAAATGCCCAGTTCATAAATTATAAAGACGACTCAGGTTGGAATTTAGGTTTAAATATCGGTGGAACCTGGCAGCCTAGTGAAACTTTTAGCTCAGTTTCTGGAGATGTTTTATCAAAATCTTATGCAGGTTTTTCTGGTGGATTTACTTTAGGAAAAGGAATTTTTGAAGAAGAAGGAAAGTTTTTCTCATTTGACTTTAGATTCAGGTATTTAAAAGGCAAGAATTATGGTTGGGTTGCTCTTTCAGACTCTTTTGTTAATCCGAATATTATGCCTGGAAGTAGCGATTCTGTTTTTGCCTATCACAATTATAAAATGAGTTTAAATGAATTTAACCTTGAAGGCGTCATAACGCTTCATAAACTGAGGGAAAAAACAGGTATCATTTTATATGGATTTGGGGGAATAGGTTTAAATTATTACAACGTAAGACGAGATGTTTTAAACAATTCAGGTGGGATGTATGCTGACGGGTCTCCCTATGATTATTCGTCTTTAGACCTGAATTCAAGTAATCAACAAATTGCTACTGATCTTAGAAACATGAGCGACATGGATTTTGAGTCTGAGGTTTTTTCTCCAAAACTTCGTTTCATGCCAACCCTTGGATTTGGTTTAGGCTATCAATTTACAGATCGTTTTTCAATGGGGATTGAACATAAGGTTACTTACGCTTTGGACAATACTATTTCTACTTTACCCTCAAATAGACCAAATGATTTATATTATTACACCGCGCTAAATTTAAGATGGAACCTTTTTAACGGTCAAAGTTCATCCTCTGCTTCAAATGTTCAAGATTATTCGAGTACTTCATCTGTTGTAAATTCAAGTTCTAATAATGAAAACTTCTCTTCTCAACCTACAGTAATTTCAACTGCTAATAGACCTATTGTTAACATTTTAAACCCTTCTTATAATAATATGCTTGTTCACAATAGTGTATTCCACATGAAAGCTAAAGTATATTATGTTTCATCTAGAAGTCAAATCAAGGTCAAACACAATGGATTTTTCATTCAAAACTTTAGTTTTGATTCTAATTCTAAGCTTTTACAATCGAATCTTCTACTAGCTCCAGGAAAAAATTTCATTGAAGTTATTGCTACGAACGCTGCTGGTGAAGATAGAGATGCTAAAGAGGTTATTTTCGATGTGCCGCAGGTTGATAAAGTCCCACCTGTAGTTATAATTAATCACCCTTTTAATTCTCCCCATTTTTCTTACACTAATCAGCTGGTTGTTTCTGCGAAAGTATTGAATGTATCGGCAGCCAATCAAATCTCCTTTTTTGTAAATGGATTGCAACATACTAATTTTTTATATAATCCATCAAACGACATTTTTACTTCATCTATTTTATTAGACGAGGGACAAAATTTTATCGAAATAAAAGCCAGTAATTCTGTGGGAAATGCATCTGACTCTAAAATTATTTCATATGTAAAAGCACTACCTCCTGAAGTAATTATTCAAACACCTTTGGTTTCAATGCAAAGTACAACCAATCAGCTGCTGACTGTCAAAGGAAAAATTTTAAACATCAATTCAAAAAACAACATTACCATAACGCATAACGGATACAGCGTCTCGAATTTTTCCTTTGATCCAATTACAAAAGAATTTACATTCCCAGCCGTCCTAATACTTGGTCAAAATAACATTAAGGTTTTTGCTGAAAATGAGGTAGGTAATGATGCAGACAATCGTTCTGTAACCTATAAGATTCCAGAGCAAATTGCACCACCAAAAGTTATTTTTGAGATTCCCAAAAAGAATCCTCATACCACGGTAAATAGCAATTTGACTGTTTCTGCAAAGGTGTTAAACGTAAATACGAAAAATCAAATTGATGTTGCCTTCAATGGTTCTACGACTATAAATTTTTCATTCAATAGTGCCACCAAGATGGTTCAAATTAATGTAAACCTTATTGAAGGGGAAAATAGTTTAAAAATAAGTGCTACGAATCAAGCCGGATTTGACGTGGAACAAATGACCATTAACTTTCAGGTTCCTATTGTAGTACAACCCCCAATTATTAATTATTCAAATCCAGTTAATAATCCTGAGAATACTTCTTCGAATGAGGTTGAAATAACTGGAACTATTCTTAATGTTAGTTCCTCAACAGGAGCATTTGCAACGCTCAATAACCAACAAGCGAATGGATTCACCTTTGATCCTGCAACAAAAAATTTCAGCTGTCATGTTGTTCTAGAGCAGGGGCCAAATGAATTTGAAGTGGATGCTTTTAATACTGTTGGAACCGCAAGTAAGTCAACTGTTTTAATCTACACTCCTGAGGAATGCATTAAACCAACTATTTCGCTTCTTTCTCCAGCTGCATTGAATAGTACAACAGAGAATTCCAAAGGATACTTGGAGATGACAATTTCAGCTCAGGATGACTTTATTTTTAAAATTGATGGTCAACAAGTTCCTTCCTATAACTTCGACGCAAGTGAAGGAAAGTTTTCTTCGTATCTTCAATTAAAACCTGGCGTTAATTCCTATGAATTAATTGCTACCAATGAATGTGGTTCAACCTCTAAAAAAGTTAACATCATTTATGAGGATGTTCTTCCTTGTGAGAATCCTGTAATTAACTTAATCTCACCTAGAGAATTCCAAGGAGTCAAGCAGGTTGATGTGTCTTTATTGCCACTAAGAGCAAGTATTATTGGGATTACAAATGCTGAAGGAGTTGCTATTTCGTTGAATGGGAAAAAAATAGGTGCTTTTAATTTCAATCTATCTAACTCTGAACTTATGATAAACCTTCAATTGGAGGAGGGTGAAAATAAAATTGTCATATTAGCCACAAATGATTGTGGAACAAGCACTCAGGAGCTGCTCATAAATCTGAACAGTCCTGTCCCTCCACCATCTGTAAACATTACACAGCCTTCCAATTCCGTATATTCAACGACAACTAATAGTGCAACGGTATTGGCAAAAGTCAAAAATGTTTCATCAAAAGCTGACATTCATGTATCCTTAGATGGCCAAAAAGTTCCATTTTCTTTCAATTCTTCCAAAGGGATGGTTTCATCTTCAGTTAATTTAGATCTTGGAAGTAATAATTTTATTATTGAAGTGGAAAACGAATCGGGATCTGATTTAGATAGAGTCGAGCTGATAAGAAACGGTACTCCACCAAAAGTACATTTTACCAATCGATCTGAGAATACTTCAAAACAGCAACCTGAAATTTTAGGAATAAACTCCAGAATTTCTGTACTTGGTTACGTTAGTAATTATGATGGTGCTAGCTTTAGCGTAACACTCAACGGCAGCCCAATTAACTTCATTTACAACGCATCCAATGGTACTTTCACTGGAATGATAAATATAACAAGCAATCAGCTGTATGAATTAAAGTTTTCCTCCAGCAACCAATGGGGTCAAGGAATTAAGTATTTATATATACTTCATCAGAGCAGTACAAATGGTGGTAGCTCTGGATCCGGAAGTGGTATAAACAATAATTTTGGAGGAAAAACTCCTCCATCATCAGCAAGTGGAAACAATGGAAAAGGAGCTAAAAACTTTAGTAATTCTGGCGTAAGTAAAGTCCAAAAACCATTGAAACCATCCAATAGTTCAGTTTCAAATCCAGTTTCAAAACAAACTGAATTCCAACGAAACATCAATCGTGCCAACCAGTATTTCAATGCTAAAAAATGGACATCTGCAAAATCCTATTACCAAAGGGCGTTACGTTTAAAACCTGGCGATAGCTTTTCAAAGAATAGAATCAACCAAATCAACCAAAAGCTTGCTAGAAAAACAGCTCCAACAATTCCAAGGCCTTCAGTCAAAAAACCTGTTTCCCGTCCAAATCCAGGCGTTCCTGAAAGGAAAGCCGCAAATCCAGCAAGTGGAAGAAGGTAAACTAGTTTTTCTGTTTTATCTTCAATGGGTTTTCCGAAAGTTTTTTTTCTGATACCCGTTTTTTCTGGACATCGATTGCCAATAAAATGGCATTCCTTATCGAGGCTGCTGAGGCAGTATTTTTTCCAACGAGATCATATGCTGTGCCGTGATCCGGCGAGGTTCTTACAATTGGAAGACCAGCGGTATAGTTAACACCTCTGCCTTGTGCTATGGTTTTAAAAGGAATTAATCCTTGGTCGTGGTACATTGCCAAGACAGCGTCATATTTAAATAAGTTTCTAGATCCAAAAAAACCATCCGCTGGAAAGGGACCAAAAGCTAATATTTTATTGTTATTTGCTTGTTCAATAGCAGGGACGATTGTTTGGATTTCATCGTCACCAAGCATACCATTTTCTCCAGCGTGGGGATTTAGCCCAAGCACTGCGATTTTGGGTTTTATAATTCCGAAATCAGTTTTTAGAGCTTGATTTAATAGCACTAATTTTTTTTGAATTATTTCAGTAGATAAATGAGTTTTGATTTCTGAAACTGGGATATGGTTAGTTACAATTCCAACTCTTAATTTATCCATTACCATTAGCATTAGAGATGCATCAACATTTGAAAGTGAAGTTAAATACTCTGTATGACCTGGAAATTCAAAGTTTTCATTTTGAATGTATTTTTTATTTATTGGAGCAGTTACAAGAACATCAATTTTTCCATTCGCTAAATCGTCGGTAGCATGTTCTAGCGAAACAAAAGAGAAGTTCCCGCTTTCTTTTGTTGGAGTTCCTGGTTTGATCTCAAAAGCTTTATCCAAGGGAATATTTATCACGTTTAATTGTTTGGTTTTTGCCAACTCAGCCGATGCTACTTTAGCATATTTTATATTGTAATCAGGAATGTCTTTTTTGTAAAAATTCAATACTTGGTTTGTTCCATATACCACAACTATTAAATCGGATAATAATCGTTTATCAGCCAATGCTTTCAGTATGATTTCAGGACCTACTCCATTTGGGTCGCCAATACTTATTCCTACTTTGATGGGCATTTTTTGGTGTAAATTTAAGTATTTAAACGTTTTTCATTTAGTGTTGTTATAGATAAAAAACTAGTGGACCTTATAATCAAGAAATACTTAAACTAAAAGCAACAAAAAATGTAAATTTGAGTTTTTATAATGTTTTGATTAAAAAAGTTGGTTTCGTATTATTAAGCCTGTTCTCATCCCTCAGTGCTTTAGCTACCCACAACAGAGGGGGAGAAATTACCTACACGCACATTTCAGGATTGACTTACAGGTTCACAATTACAACGTGTACAGACATCGGATCATCAACTACCGATCGAGATGAGCTGTATCTTGATTTTGATTTGGGAACTCCATATGCTCAAAGAGATACGTTACAGCGAGACACTGAAACTCCAATGCCTTTTGATCATAAAAAAAATGTATATACTGGCATTCACACCTTTACTTCTTCGGGAACGCATCGGATTACAATGGAAGACCCGAATAGAAATTTAGGGATAGAAAACATATATACCCAAAGTGGTGGTTCAAGTGATGATATTGTTTTTGCTCTTGAAGCATATTTAATAATCGACCCAACTCAAGGTGCTGCAGGAGCGAACAATTCGCCTCAATTTGACGATTGTCCGTGCCCAGCCATTGCTTGTGTAAACAAGCCGTACTGTTACAATCCATTAGCGTATGATTTAGATGATGATTCACTTTCTTATGAACTTGTTGCTCCATTAGGTTTAGATGCTGTTCCATTAGTCATGCCTTCAATTTATATGTTTCCAGATGATGTCGGTGGAGGAAATTTAACTATTAACGAAGAAACGGGTACTGTGTGTTGGAACAACCCAATGATGCAAGGAGAATTTAATTTTACCATTAAAATAACTGAATGGAGAAACGGAGTTTCAATTGGATCTGTGCTTAGAGATGTACAATTGACAGTAAAAGCAAATTGTACCAATGACCCCCCACAGATTTTATCCATTCAAGACACATGTATTGTAGCTGGAGAGTCTTTAACCTTTAGTGTTGAAGGATCAGATGTTAATTTTGACAACTTAGATATGGTAGCTTCAGGCCTTTCTTTTAATGTACCATCGTCTCCATCTACTTTTAATGCAGTCACTTCTCAGGGAATTGCGAATGGTGTTTTTCAGTGGCAAACCAATTGTTCTCACATAAAGTCTGGAGAGTATTTAGTTTTAATTGGGTTAACTGATGATGGAGACCCTTCATTTTCAGATTATGAATCATTTAGCATTAATGTAATTCCACCCCCACTTACAGGACTTGTTTCGTCTGCTTTTGGAAATGGTGTTAACCTAAGTTGGAACATTTCTGGTTGTTCCAATGCAGATGGATATAATATTTACCGTGGCGTAATGCCTAACCTCCCTTTTCCGAACTGTTGCGCTCCTTTTAGTGTTCAAGATTATGGATTTACTCTGGTAGACCAGGTTCTAGGAAATACCAACAATACGTATTTCGATGATAACGGTTTAAACTTAGGAATTGATTATTGCTATGTGGTAACCGCGATATATGATTACGGCCAAGTGGAAAGTTGTCCTTCAGATACATCTTGTGTTCGCTTATTAAAAGATGTTCCTGTTGTAACCAATGTTTCTGTATTTGATACTGATGTAGTAAATGGTTCTGATAGCATAATTTGGTCTAAGCCAACTGATTTAGACACGCTCCAATATCCAGGACCTTATCATTATAAAATATATAGAGGCTCAACTTTTTCAAACACCAGTATTTTTATCGGTCAGACTTCTTCTTCTGCGTTATTGTCTCTAACGGATACAATTTTTGTAAACAATTCAGTCAACACGGTTTCGGGTCCAAATTTTTACAGGGTTGAGTTGTTTTACACCAACAATGGAGTAGACAGCTTAGTTGGAACATCTAATGCTGCTGGATCCATTTTTGTTCAGACTGCACCAAATGACAATGAAATAGCGCTCACATGGACTGAACAAGTGCCTTGGATCAATACTGCATACAATGTATTTAGGGTTAACCCCTCTGGTCCAGATGATTTTATTGGACAGACCACAAACCAATTTTATGTTGACTCAGGATTGGTGAACGGAACGGAATATTGTTATTATGTTATTAGTATTGGTGAGTACACTGATTCAAGTATTAATAATCCATTATTAAATGTGTCTCAACAAATTTGCGCTACGCCAATTGATTTAACTCCCCCATGTCCTCCAGAACTATCGCTTAGTGGTGATTGTGATATTGGCGAAAACACTGTTTTTTGGACCAATCCAAACAACGATTGCTCCGACGACGTAATGTCATATAATTTATATTTCAAGCCAGTAGATACTCTTGAATATAGTTTGTTGGCAACTTTTTCAAGTTCAGCAGATACAAGCTTTGTGCATACCCACTTGTGGAATGATCTTATTCCTTCGATTGCAGGTTGCTACAAAGTTACAGCAGTTGATTCTGTTCAATACTCCAACGAAAGTATTTTTAGCAATGAATTCTGTGTTGACAATTGTCCAGATTATTGGTTCCCTAACGTATTTACCCCTAATGCTGATGGAGATAACGACTATTTTTTAGCAATGACCCCATTTAGTTATATTGAGAGCATAGATATAAAAATTTACAACCGCTGGGGAATAGTGGTTTATGAATCTAAAGACCCATTTTTTCAGTGGAATGGAAACACACTTGATGGCGATAAACCAGTTCCCTCAGGTGTTTATTTTTACAATTGCACGGTAAATACGATTCGACTCTCTGGCATCCAACCCGTTGTTATTAATGGCTACCTTCATTTATTTAGAGATGGAGGGCAACTAAGAAATTAAATTGGAAAAATGTTTACAGGAATCATAGAAAATTTAGGTAAAGTAAGAGCAGTTAAAAAAGTAGGTGGTAACATTAACATTGAGTTTTCATCCGAATTTGCATCATCACTAAAGATTGATCAAAGTGTCTCACACAATGGAGTGTGCTTAACAGTTGTTGAGCTTACCAAAAATGGATATGTTGTAACAGCCATAGAGGAAACACTTTCTAAAACCAACTTAGGCGTTTTGAAAAAAGGAGATTTTGTAAACCTTGAGCGATGTGCTAAAATTGGCGACCGTTTGGATGGTCACATTGTGCAGGGTCACGTTGATGAAACGGCCAAGTGTGAAAAAGTAGAAGTATTTGACGGGAGCTGGAAATTTACTTTTTACGGAAGCGAGGAAGTGGATTCATTAACCGTGAACAAAGGATCCATAAGCATCAATGGAGTTAGTCTTACAATAGTACAAACACTTGGCAGACGATTTAGTGTGGCAATTATCCCATACACCTATGAGAATACAACTTTTAAGTTTTTAAAAGAGGGAGATACCGTAAATATCGAGTACGATATTATTGGCAAATACATCATGAAAAAAAAGTAGTGATTCAAACACCTATTTCTTGCAGTTTAGACAGAACAATTACCTCAACAGTTGGCCATAAAATACTTTCTGCATCATTAGGTCCAGTGTGTTTAGCTTCACAAACTTTATTTAGAGATTCGAGCGCTTTTTTACCATCCCAGTCTAATACATTCAATTCTGCTTTCAAGAAAAATTCGTTGTAATCGTCAATTGACCAACTGAAGGGTTGTCTTTTTTGTTTTCCATTCATTTCTAAAAGCAAGCTTCCAACTCCATTGTTGGTTCCGCTAATTTCTTCAATTTTTCCTTTAATGGAAAGAGGGTTAAGTAAAACACCAAAAAAGTGATTAATTATTTTATAATCTCTACTTTTATCGTTGGTGTTTGTTGAGGAAGTAAAAAGCTCAAAAGTAACTCCTCTAAGGGCATCAGAAATAGAGCTATTATCGTTAAATCCAGTAAAAAAAATAGAGTCAAATTGCCCGTTTACGGGAACTTTTTTGGAGTGTTTGAAGGCAGTCCATTTTACTGTAGCGGCAGTTGGAGCCGTATACAATATTTTGGGTTCAGAATCATTTATGTTTGATTGTTGTGGATTTTCTGTGTTAGTTTTATTTTTTTCTGTTGAACAGCCAAAAAAAAGTAAACAAATTAAAAATGGTAAGGTGAAATAATTCATTTTTTTTGAAACTTAATCAGCACCGTATTTTTTTCTATAGTGTCATTTTCGTTTACTTCAATTGATTCAATTACACCATCAATGGGGGAACCAAGTACATTTTCCATTTTCATCGCTTCGAGAACAATCAAAGGATCACCTTTTTTTACTTCATTTCCAACACGAACCTTTATAGTTAAAACTACACCAGGCATAGGTGCATTCAATTCGTTAATTTCTGAA
>JAZADZ010000010.1:0-19395 GCA_036123135.1 Bacteroidota bacterium
ATAGAAAGAAAAGCTTTCGTAGAGTTGTGTTCCGAAAAGAAAACGCTTGAAAGAATACAAAGCTTATTACAAAAAGGGAAAATATTAAGAAATTAAAGTCTAGAAAATGAAAACAGCATACATAGTTGGTGGCTACAGAACAGCAGTTGGTAAATCATCTAGAGGTTTATTTAAATTCACAAGGCCTGATGATTTGGCAGCTGATGTTGTAAAACATCTAATGAAAGATTTTCCAAACCTTGATCCAGAAAGAATTGATGATGTTATTGTTGGCAATGCAACTCCTGAAGCAGAACAAGGTCTTAATATTGGAAGAATGATTTCTTTGATGGGGTTAAATACTGAAAAAGTTCCAGGAATGACTGTAAACAGATACTGTTCCTCTGGACTTCAAACAATTGCCATTGCCGTCAACCAAATAAAAGCTGGTGCAGCTGATTGCATAATAGCTGGTGGCGTTGAAACGATGTCTCCTATTCCCTTTGGAGGATGGAGAATTGTTCCGAATTCTAGTGTAAGTAAGAAACACCCAGATTGGTATTGGGGAATGGGACTAACTGCTGAAGCGGTTGCTGAAGAATTTAACATTTCAAGACAAGAACAAGATGAATTTGCTTACAACTCACACATGAAAGCGCTCAATGCTATTGAGCATGGATTATTTAAGGATGATATTGTACCCATTAAAGTAAATGAAGTATTCCTAGACGAAAATGAAAAAAGACAAGAAAGAAATTATGTAGCTGATACAGATGAAGGACCAAGGAAAGGAACAAGTATAGAGGCTCTATCAAGACTTAGACCAGTATTCAAAAATGGAGGTTCTGTCACTGCAGGAAACTCTTCTCAGACATCAGACGGCGCTGCTTTTGTGATGGTAATGTCTGAGGAAATGGTGAAAGAGCTAAATGTTAAACCAATAGCAAGACTCATTGAATATAAAGTTGTTGGTTTAGCTCCAAGGATAATGGGTGTTGGTCCTTTGTATGCAATTCCCGAGACATTAAAAAAAGCAGGTCTAAAACAAAACGATTTAGAACAAATTGAATTAAATGAAGCATTTGCCTCTCAGTCTGTAGCAATTCTAAAAGGATTGGATTTAAACCCGTCAGTTGTTAATGTGAACGGAGGTGCAATTGCATTAGGCCATCCACTTGGATGTACTGGTGCAAAACTAACTGTTCAACTATTAAATGAAATGAAAAGAAGAAAACAAAAGATTGGAGCTGTGACCATGTGTGTAGGTACTGGTCAAGGAGCTTGTGGAATTTTTGAATTATTAAACTAAACACTATGATTGAAACATTAGAGAGAAAAAAAACTGCACTTAAGGGTGGTGAGTTTTTAGTAAAAGAAACCCATTTTAATGACATTTTTATCCCAGAAGAATGGACTGAAGAACAAAAAATGATTGCACAAATGTGTAAAGATTTTCTTGGATCTGACGTTATTCCCATTTTAGATGAAATTGATTCAACTAAAGATCCTAGCTTAATGGCTGGGCTAATGGAAAAGGCTGGAGAACTAGGGCTACTCGGATTATCAGTTCCTGAAAATCTTGGAGGAATGGGAGTGAATTTTATCACATCAATGCTTGCAACAGAAGCACTTGGAACTGGACATTCCTTTTCCGTTGCCTATGGAGCACATACAGGAATTGGAACTCTTCCACTTTTATATTACGGAAATTCTGAACAGAAAGAAAAGTACATTCCTAAGTTAGCTACAGGCGAGTGGAAAGCTGCCTACTGTCTTACAGAACCAAGTGCGGGTTCAGATGCAAATTCAGGAAAGACAAAAGCTGTTTTAGATAAAGAAGGCAAGAACTACATTATTAATGGACAAAAAATGTGGATAACCAATGCCGGTTTTGCAGATTTATTTACTGTATTTGCCAAAATTGACGACGATAAAAACCTCACTGCATTTTTGGTGGAAGGAACCAGCGAAGGTATAACACTTAATGCCGAAGAAAAGAAACTAGGCATTAAAGGATCCTCTACCCGTCAGGTATTTTTCAACGATGTTAAAGTTCCTGTTGAAAACATGCTGTATGAGAGAGAGAAAGGATTCAAAATAGCTGTTAATATTCTAAACATTGGAAGAATTAAACTCGCTGGCGGAGTTATGGGAGGTGCTAAGGGAGTAATCAATGAATCCGTTGCATATGCTAATGAAAGAGAACAATTTAAACGTCCAATTTCGTCTTATGGTGCAATTAAGCACAAACTTGCTGAACAATGCATTAGAACATTTGCATGTGAATCTGCAACATACAGAGCAACTCAAAACATCGAAGATGCTATTGAAGACTTAGTTTCAGGTGGAATGTCAAAAGAAGAAGCAACTTTAAAAGGCATCGAACAGTTTGCTCCTGAATGTGCAATTCTAAAGGTATATGGTTCTGAAATTTTAGACTATGTTGTTGACGAAGGTGTACAAATTCATGGAGGAATGGGATTTTCTGCAGAAAAAAATATTGAAAGATCCTACCGTGATTCAAGAATCAATAGAATTTTTGAGGGTACAAACGAAATCAATAGAATGCTTACTGTAAGTATGATTCTCAGAAAAGGTTTGAAGGGAGAAATTGATTTAATGGGACCTGCTACTGCAGTAGCAAAAGAACTAATGGGCATTCCAGACTTTTCTAACGGAGATGTCTCTAAGTTTTCTATAGCCAAAAAGTGTATTATAAACTTTAAGAAAACCTTGCTTATGGTTGCTGGTTCAGCTGCTCAAAAATTAGGGGATAAACTAGCCATGGAACAAGAGCTTGTTATCAACATTGCTGATATAATCAATACCATATATGTTGCAGAATCCACCCTTCTTAGAGTACAAAAAATGGTTTCGCTTAAAGGCGAACAAGAATGTGATGAACAAATTGCTATGATGCAAGTTTTAATTTACGACAGTTGTGATAGTATAAACAAATTTGCTAAAGACGCTTTGAATAGTTTTGCATCTGGCGATGAACTTAAAATGATGCTTATGGGAGTAAAAAGATTCACCAAACACGGGCCTTTCAATCCAAAAGAAGCAAGACAGTTAATAGCAAATAAGCTAATTGAAAAAAACGAGTACTGTTACTAAACCTCTTGTTATCATTGTATTAGAAACTCCCATTTTGGGAGTTTTTTTTTGAAAAAATCATATATTTATAATTAAATGTTTTATTTCATTTAAATCTCCATTTATGAAGCTATTTTACATCTTCCCTACTATCTCTTTTTTTCTTTTTAATTCAATCTTAAATGCTCAAAACGTCAACTATGAAGTCAAAGTAGTAGAGCTGATGGCAGAAGCGGATGCCGATGATGGAGGAATTGGAAGTTTCCTCTATGGAGATCAAGATCCCACTTGGTTTATTAGAGCTCAGGATAATGCAGGTGTTGGTTTTAATACTGCGCAATGCAAACATGTTACCAACCAATGGGGAGATTGGTGGAATTTAGCCGATTACACCTTAATTACTGGTACCAATTCATCTGCAACATTAATTAATGTTCAGATGGAATGTTTTGAAAAAGACGCATGTGGAGGGAATTGTACTTACAGACAATTCCAACCCAACCCCTTTGCATCTAATTTTTGTTTAGATGGCGATGACAATTACGCTTCAATGGGCAATGTTTCGGGAACTCTTGCTCCAAGCGGTCAAATTTCTTTCAAAAACGATCCTCCATGCCAATGGAACGAATACATTGTGTTCAGAGATGGCAATGGTTCTCCATCGAATGGATATGAGCAGTATTGGGCTAAAATCCACATCAAATGGGAGTATTCTAATTTTGATGCTGGAAACGATGATGCGGTTTGTGATTCTGTAATAAACCTCAGTGCTCAAGGAAACGGAACATGGTCAGTTAGCACTGGAAATGGTGGTTTTTTCTCCAATAATTCTGATCCTAATGCAATATTTACTGGCCAGCCTGGTGAAACCTACACGCTTACATGGTCTTCACTAGCAGGGTGTCTTAATGCTTCGAATTCAAGTGATGTTATTATAGAAATTTATGGGTTACCTGATCCACTGCTTAGTGCCTCAGCAGATTCAATTTGCGCTGGTGACTCAGTCACTTTCTATGCAAACAATGGACTAAATTACGATTGGTCTGTAAACTCAAATACTTCAGTTGTTCAATCGGGTTCTACAAATTCCTTCACCCCACCTACACTTACACAAGGAGATACTGTTTTCGTTTCGATGACTGACAGCAACTCTTGTATTGGAAGTGGATTTTATACGATAGATGTTTCTCCTTTACCAGTCGTAAATCTTGGCAATGACACTACAATTTGTGATGGGTTTTCGATTTCAATTGATGGTACAACACCTTTTGTTTCTTATCAATGGTCTACTGGAGAAACCACATCATCCATTATTGTTTCTGACTCCGGAACTTATTCTTTGATTGTTACCAATAGTTACGATTGCTCTTCAATTGATGATATTAACGTTGGATTATATTCGAATCCCGTTGTAAGTATTGGTTCCGACACAAGCTTAAATGACATTGATAATTTTCTTCTTGATGCTGGTTCTGGGTTTAGTAGCTACAATTGGTCAACAGGCGAAAATTCTCAAGATGTTCTTGTGAATGAGTTTGGGGTTTACTGGGTACAAGTCGCAGATGCAAACGGATGTATTGGAAGTGATACAATTGCAGTAACTCAAATACAAAACAACCTATTTCTTCCCAACATGTTTACACCCAATGGAGACGGAAGCAATGATGCGCTACTTTTATATGGAAATGGGTTCAGTGAAGAAATCTTATTTCAAATTTACAATCGTTGGGGTGAAGTTGTCTACTCCACTTCAAGCTTAACTGAGCTAAAGACTATTGGTTGGAACGGAAGGTTCAATGATATTGAACAACCAGAAGGGGTGTATCTTTGGACATTAGTAGCCTATGATCTTGGAGGTAATCCTGTAGACTTCTCCTCATTTGATAATTTGAAGTCCTCGGGAAGTATTTTATTAAAACGTTAAACGAATAATTAAGTAAACATGAAAAACTTGAAACTTTTACTTGCATTTCTACTCATTAGTTTAACAACAATAAGCCAAGATGCATTTTTTTCCAATTTTGACAGATCTTTTAACCTTGTTAATCCGTCTTCCATTGGAATGTATAATGACATTAACCTTACAATTGCTCATAGAAGCCAGTGGATGAGTATCGTAAAACCATTTAGCACCTCTCAATTTGAAGGTTTTTACCCCATAAAAAAAGCCAACAGTAATAAAAAAATTGCAACTATAGGTTTATCGTTTGTCAACGAAAGATTAGGAGAGGCTGGTTCTATTATTAACAATCAATTTGCTGCTACTGGAGCATATACTTTCAGTTTCAATAATTTTAACAACCTCTCCACAGCAGTAAAGGTTGGTTATTTCAATGGCACAACAGATTTAAGTAATGTAAGTACAGGTTCACAGTTCATCAATGGCTATTATGATCCAACAAGTAATTTAGGTGAAAGTGTCAATAATCCAGTATTGAACGGGCTTGAAATATCCCCTTCAGCAACCTGGTTTTCCAATGATTCATCCGGATCTAACAAGTATTATGTTGGAGTTACTGCGTTTAATGTCAACCAATCGACTCCAATGAGAATTGCAATTACTGGTGGGGGAAATATAAATTTTGGTGAATTTGGAATATCCCCGAAATCTTTGGTAATGATTCAAGGTGGTCAAACACATGTGGTTTTGGGAAGTGATTTTATCTACGACTTAGCGAAAGAATCAGATAAAAAAGCTGCTTTAGGAGTTGGAGGTTTTTATCGACTAAATGATGCAGCAATTATGAGCTTAAAATATTTATCCAACATCATGGATATTGGTTTGACCTACGACCTTACAACTTCTTCAATTGCTGATCCATTGAATACAAAAACAGGATCATTTGAACTGTTTGTAAATTATAAAATCCATCAAGCTGAAAAAATTAAGTCGTACAACTTATTCATTGAAGTATTCGATAAAGATACCAAACAACCAATTGAAGCTTCAGCTAATTTTTTTAATACTTCATCTGGCGTTAAGGGAAATCTTTTCGAAGATCTTTCCAAAAGTACTATCGCATTGAATCAAAAAGATGAGTACGAAATTATCATTCAAAAAGACAAATACAATCCTGATACTATTGTTGTTGTTCACGCATCAAATGATGACCAAAGCAAAAAAGTATTTCTTTCCAAAACGATTCGAATGTTTGATTTTGAATTAGAGGTTTTAGATAAAGAAACCAATGAGCCTGTTCAAGTAAACATCAGCCTAGTAGACCAAAACACTGGACAACAAGAGGATTTAGGAAACACTGATAAACTTCTTACTGAACTTGAAAGTGGTAAAAAACACACCATTTCATTGAATGCTGAAGGATATGAGAATACGGTGTTAGAATTGAGATATGATAAGTACGGTACTTTGAGTAAAACCATGTACGTTTCCAAGACAAAACCTGAAATAATTGCTACAAATTTGAAACTATCCGTTCTAGATGAGGTCACTAAAAAACCAATCGAAAGTACCGTAATGTCAATTAATTTAACTGATCCTGCAAATCAGCAAAACTCATTGATAGCATTAAACAGCTTTCCTCCTGAAAACTATCCATTAGAAATTGGTAATAAATTCGAAATATTAGTAACCAAAGAAGGCTATTTTAATCAGAAAATTAAAATTGATGCCAATGAACAAAAGGATTTAGAAAAGGTCATTCTACTTTCACCAATTGAAGTAGGTAAAAGTATAATCGTTGAAGATTTACTATTCAAAACTGGTAAGAATACTTTAGATGAACGCTCATTTAGAATTCTCGATCAATTGGTAGACTTTTTAAATCAAAACTCGACTATTCAAATTGAGCTTGCGGGTCATACAGATAGTGATGGTTCAGATGTGTTTAACCAAAAACTCTCTGAAGGCAGAGCGCAGTCTGCTGTTAATTATTTATCAAGCAAGGGGATTGGTAAAAATAGACTTGTAGCTAAGGGTTATGGTGAAGCTCAACCTCTTGCTCCAAATACATCCGCTGAAGGAAAAGCCAAAAACAGAAGAGTTGAACTTAAAATTATTGGGAAATAAAAATAGCCCTGATTAGGGCTATTTTTAAAAAAGTAAATCTTTAATTGTTTATTTGATGTCAACAACCTCAATATCAAATACCAAATCCTTGCCAGCAAGTGGGTGATTTGCATCAACAATAACTTTATCATTTTCTACTTTAACGATAGTCACCAGAATGGTGCTTCCATCTTGACCATTCGACTGAAGCTGCATTCCAACCTCAGGTTTGAGATCAGCGGGTAAATTAGACTTTGAAACCTCTTGAATAAGATCTTTCCTTACCTCTCCATATGCTTCGTTAAATGGGATTTCAATTAATTTTTTTTCATTAACTTCCATTCCTACTATTCCATTCTCAAAACCAGGAATTAATTTACCTTCGCCAACAGTAAAATTCAAGGGTTCTCGATCGACAGAAGAATCGAAAATGCTTCCATCTTTAAGCTTGCCGGTGTAATGGACAGAGACGTTTTTATTTTGTGCTACTTTCATTAGTATTCTATTAATCGTTATTCCTTGGTTTTGCTTGATTTACACGCATTTCTCTTTCCATTAATTGGAAACCATCTAGATTCTCGATTGCATCAAGTGCTTCTTGATCATTTTCCATTTCAACAAATCCAAATCCTTTGGCTCTTCCTGTAACTCTGTCTGAAATTAACTTAACTGAAGATACATTTCCATATGTTTCAAATACATCTTTGACATCTTCTTCTTGAACCCTGTAATTAAGGTTGCCTACATAAATATTCATTTTGAAAAATTATAAATTAATAATAAGGCTTTAAGGCCTTGTAAAATTTGGTTGCGCAAATGTAATCAAAAACACTTCAATTTGTGATGATTTATTATTTTTAAGAAATTCAAAACATATCTGTGAGCAAAGAAGAACTTCAAGAACATCAGCTTTTCATTTCAAGTTTGCGTTTATGGATTACACTCAAGCTTCAAAATAAACTTTCAATAAAAAGAAAAAAAATGAGGGTGAAAATTACACTTTTCATTCTTTTGTCTGCTCCGTTTAGGTGGATGCAATCAATTTATATAGCATTCAACATCAAAAATATTTCTCTAAAAGAAAATCAACCAGTATTTGTTATTGGTCATTGGCGAAGTGGTACTACTCACCTACATTATTTACTTTCACAAGACCAACAATTTAGCTATCTAGAAGCCTTTCAAGCTTTCTTTTTTAGAGTTGCCTTTGTATCTAAAACCTTCATGAGGCCAATTTTGAATTATTTTATGCCATCAACAAGACCACAAGATAACATCAAAATAAATGCTTCAGCGCCAACAGAAGAGGAACATCCGTTAACTAATTTGACAGAAAAAAGTGGAATGCAAACCTTTTTTTTTCCAAAAAACAGAACGTACTATGACAAATACAATATTTTCAAAGGAACGTCTGAAAAAGAAAAAAAACAATGGAAAAAAATATATCACAAAATGCTGCTTCAAATTGCTCTATTTCAAGGAAAAGAAAAAAAACTTTTACTCAA
Organism: Bacteroidota bacterium; assembly: GCA_036123135.1. GTDB lineage: Bacteria > Bacteroidota > Bacteroidia > Flavobacteriales_D > Parvicellaceae. Next base: position 8,587 of record JAZADZ010000010.1, read on the forward strand.
AAACCCTCACAATACTGCAAGAATTAAAATCCTTTTAGAGTTATATCCACATGCTAAATTTATTTTTATTCATCGAAACCCCTACGATGTTTTTAAGTCAAACATTCATCTCTACAACAAGACCATTAAATCTCAATTTTTACAAGAATTTTCTGATAATGAAATCAAAGAACGGGTTCTGTATTGTTATGAGACAACATTACGCAAGTACATCAAAGAAAGAGAGCTAATTCCAACCAAAAATTTAATTGAAATTAGCTATCAGGAACTTTCAAACAATCCTCAGGGAACAATACAAAAAATTTACCAAAACATTAATTTAGGAAACTACGAAACAATTGAGCCAAAAATAAAATCCTATCTATTAAGCGTAAAAAACTATAAAAAAAATACTTTTTCTGAATTGAGTGAAAATGACATACAGTCAATCAATAGCAGATGGCTGTTTTCCTTCAATGAGTGGAACTATCCGGTAAGAGGAGTTAATTGAAAATATATTTTAAACCAATAAAGTATGAAATTCCTTGAAAAGAAGCATACATGTATGTTGGATCGAAGGAATAATTGTTAGGATTATTTACTGGATCGTCAATATTATTATCGAATGGATCATTTGGTCTTAAAATTGAGTAAGGTGGTGGTGTAAAATTTAGAAGGTTTCGAACTCCAATATTTACACTAAATCCTCCGGAAAAATCTTTTGACACCTTAAGATTAGCTATACTAAAAGGCTCTGAAAATTCAGGTCTAAAGTCATTTTCAACAACTGGAAGCTTCATTGGACCGTATAAATTTCCTGTAAAATCTAGTGCCATTCCAAATTTTGGAACTTTGTAAGTTGCTGACCAAGTCAATGAATAGGGTTCTGTAAACAACTGATCTTGCTTTTCCATATTTCCCTCGCTATTTACTTCAAAAGAGTAAACATCAATAAAAGTAGCTCCTACATTCAAGGTTAATGGGAAATTAAAAAGAACCTTAGCGTTCAAAGCTATTCCCCTTGATACCCCGTAGCCGTCTAAATTTGAGTAACTTATCTGACTATCGACAGAGTAATCAGGAATTATTTTATTGGAAAAATGAGTGTAAAATATAGACCCATCAACAACAATTTTAAAAAATTGAGTGTTGAACTGATTTTCAATATTTAGATTTATGTTGTTGGACCGTTCAGGATTTAGGTTTTCACTAATCACAACCTCTCTTGCACCTGTTAGTGCAGCATGATCTTCTGAAAATACATTAACAACTCTGAATCCATTTCCATAGCCTAATCGAAAAACAAAGGATGAGGGACTCCATTTCCAATTTAATCTTGGGGTAAAAATAGCGCCATGCGCAGAATGAAAATCTAATCTTGCCCCCAAAAGTAGATTCATATTCTTGTTAATAGAAAAGTTATCTTGAGAAAAAATACTCGGAATAATCCATTTGGTCGGTTGATTAATTTCAGTTTCATTTTGAGTGAATGATGTAATTGGTGTGTTGTCGTCATAATGGTTGTATCGTAATGCTAGTCCCGAAACAAATGCATGTTTGTCACCTACCATTTTATTCCAAATAAGCTGCCCAAAAGCAATGTGTTGCTGTCCTAAATAAGACAAGTCTCCATATCTTGAGTCTTGATTGTGAAAACTGTAAGATCCGCTTGCTGAAAGATCCTCTTCTGTGGGTAATTCATACAAACCAATAAGCTCAGCTCTGTTGGTGTAAATGGACTCTCCGTAAATACTATCTCCCCCTCTAAATGATGAGTTCCATTGCATTTCCCCGCCCCATCTGTCTTCGTACATGTAACGCGCAGAAAGAGTTGCTTTTTTATTGATTTTTCTCTTAAATCTCCATTTATTGTAAATTGATACTCTGTCTTTTAATGTCAAGTCTGTAAAATTATCTCCATTGTTGTCAATCGGATTGGAATAATTTAAATAATCAATTCCAAAAATTCCGCTCACTTTTTTAGTTTCAGCATATGTGAAAGTTGCATCTGCTTGTAATTCACTCCAAGAAGTTGCAGAAAGATTGACTGCTAACTTAGGTGCACACTCTATGCTCTTTGTAATAACATTTATTAACCCTGCTACTGCTTCTGAACCATATAAAGTAGATGCTGGCCCCTTAACCACCTCAACTCTTTGTAAAAGACTGCTAGGAATTCCTTGAAGACCGTAAACTGTAGATAAACCACCAACTATTGGCATACCATCAATTGTTACCATTGTATAAGGCCCTTCCATTCCATTAATGTGTATATCTCCAGTATTGCACACAGCACAATTCAGTTGAGGTCTAAGACCATTAATGGTCTGACTAGCTTCCAAAAGTCCAAAATTTGGTGTTTTGTTAAGATATCTAGCTGAAAAAACCTCAACTGGAATAGGTGATTCCTTTTTGGAAATTTCTGACAACGTACTGCTTACAACAATTTCGTCCAAAAAATCGATCGATTTTTCAAGAACAATTGTGAATTTTCGTAATGAATCCGAATTGAAAATTAAATTTTGTTGAATGTATCCAACACATGAAATTTTCAAAGTTATCTTTTCAGAAAAGGGAATAGTAAATTCAAATTCACCATTCTCATTGGTGATTGTTCCATGTAGAGAACTTGAATCAATAATGTTAACAAACTGAACCGGAGAATTACTCTGCTCAATCACAACACCACAGACTTTAATTTGTTGGGCATAATTTGAACTTAATGCGCAAAAACAAAAAATACTGAAAAGAAGTCTAAATTTTAATTTCACAACAAAATTGTTGATTTTTCGGCTAAACTAATAAATATTTTTAGACATGCCTAAATTTACATATATTAGCTCCGAAATAATTTGAAATGAGAAGTAAATCTGAAGAAGATTATTTAAAAGCCATCTATTCTGTAACTAATGATCTTGCATACATTTCAACAAATGAAATAGCTCATTCGTTGGATATGAAAGCATCTAGTGTAACAGAAATGATTAAAAAACTTGCTGATAAGGGATGGATTACCTACATCAAATACAAAGGTGTTAATCTTACTGATGAGGGAAGAGAAATTGCGCTTCAAATTATTCGCAAACACCGTTTATGGGAAACGTTTTTGGTTGATAATTTAAACTTTAAATGGGACCAAGTACACGATTTGGCAGAGCAACTCGAACACATTGACTCTCTTGAACTCATTAATAGACTTGATGATTTCCTCGGCAATCCAGAATTTGATCCGCATGGTGATCCAATTCCGGACAAAAATGGAAAAATAAACGACTTAAGAAAATCTCAACCTCTTTGCAATTTAGATAAGGAGCAATCTGGAATCATTGTTGGAGTGAATAATGGAACATCAACATTTTTGAGGTATTTAGATCAAGAGGGACTAACGCTAGGAACACAGATTTCTGTTGCTGAAATCTTTGATTTTGACGCAAGCTATAAACTTAAAATAAACGAAAAATTTCTCACTGTTTCTGAAAGAGTATCTAAAAATTTATTGATTCAAGTTAGCACCAATGTGGAATAGTCTAGTTGTATGGTTTAGTGAAATTGATCCAGTAATTGCTGCGTTAACTGCTACTATTTTTACTTGGTTGGTTACTGCATCTGGGGCTTCATTGGTGTTTTTTTTCAAAACACTCCACAGAGGAATATTGGATGGAATGTTGGGTTTTACTGGAGGAGTAATGGTTGCAGCGAGCTGTTTTGGTTTGCTTGGTCCTGCTATCGATCAAAGTGTTGGTGAGGGTTTCGTGAAAATAATTCCAGCTGCGTCCGGATTTATTTTAGGAGCACTTTTTCTATTTGCACTGGATAAATACCTTCCCCACCTTCATATTAACTTTAAAGAAAATGAATCAGAAGGAATAAAAACAGATTGGCACAGAACAACTCTACTAGTTTTAGCAATTACAATGCATAACATTCCCGAGGGTTTAGCCGTTGGTGTAATGTTTGGAGCAGCAATGGGAGATAATCACATGATTTCAGAGGCACTTATTGTTGCAATTGGAATTGGGATTCAAAACTTTCCTGAAGGAATTGCAGTTTCAATGCCATTAAGGAGACAATCAGTAACGAGATTTAAAAGTTTTTGGTACGGACAATTGTCTGCAATTGTTGAGCCCATTGCTGGAGTTTTGGGTGCTATAGCAGTTTCTCAATTTGAACCTCTTCTTCCCTATGGACTTGCTTTTGCTGCAGGAGCCATGATTTACGTTGTTGTCGAAGAAGTAATCCCTGAAACTCAAAGAGATAAATACACTGACTTAGCTTCACTTGGATTTATTGGAGGGTTTGTACTAATGATGAGTTTGGATGTTGTTCTTGGATGATATTATTTCAAAACAATATCCTCAAGGAAATCATTTCCAAGTTCCTTATTGATTAACGAAATTAACTTCGATTTCTGCATGCTTATTTCGTTCCTTAACGGAGCACTGTTTAAAATTAATATCAATTTAGAATTGTATACATAAGCGTCATTAACTTTTTTCACGATTACAGGCCCCATAATCTTTCCAAATGCTTCAATCACTTCATATTCATTAAATTTTTTGGAGTACCCATAAGATTTAATTAAACGCTTCACGACATCGTCTAGTTTTTCCCCGTTTTTATTTTTTTTATAGCTCATCTATAAAGAAATAGTATGGCCATTTTTAATTTCAAATGCCTTAAAATCAATTTTCATTGAATTTAAAATCGAAGGAACCTTATTTAAATCTGTATCGGTAATGAATGTTTGCCCTAAATTTTGGCTATTGATCAAATCAAGTAAATAGCTCACCCTATCGTTATCCAATTTATCAAAAATATCATCTAACATCAAAATAGGTGCAAATCCTTTTTGATTTTTTATGAATTGAAATTTAGCCAATTTCAACGCAATTAAAAAGGATTTTTGTTGTCCTTGTGAACCAAATTTTTTGAGTGATTGGTCGTGTATTTTAAACACCAAATCATCTTTGTGAACACCATGGGATGTATGAGTCAATGCTCTATCTCGGTCAATATTATTCTCCAATAGTTTGAGAAACTCATTGTCATTCAAGGTTGATTCATATACCAATTGAACGTTCTCATTCGTATTTGAGATTTTTTGGTAAAACCGATTGAACTCAGGTATAAAATCCAATAAAAATTGCTTTCTATTTGTGTGAATAAAATTACCCTTTTCAGCAAGCTGAAAATTTATAACTTCTAGTAAGTCGGGCTGATATAAATTTGAAGAGGCCCATTTTTTCAATAATTTATTGCGTTGAAGCAATAATTTATTGTACCCAATTAGTTCGTCTAAATAGAGTTTATTGAACTGACTTATTAAAACATCAATAAATTTTCTTCGAATATCACTTCCCCCAAGGACTAAATTAATATCATAAGGAGTTATCATAACTACCGGCATCAATCCTATGTGATTCGAAAGCTTTTTGTAGGCCTTTTTATTTTTTCTAAAAACTTTTTTATCTCCTCTTTTGACCGCACAATGAAGATGAATTACTTCATCGTCTAAGCTACAATTTGATTCAATTGTTAAAAATGGCTGATTGAATAAAATATTTTGGCTGTCTATTGAGTTGAAAAAACTTTTCGTGTAGCTCAGGTAATGAATTGCATCCAATAAATTGGTTTTCCCTTGGCCATTATTTCCTAAAAAACAATTCACTCTGCTTGAAAATTCAACTGAAACCTGAACGCAATTTTTAAAATTTAAAAGAGATAAATTGGTAAGATGCATCTAACAAAAATAGTACTATGAAGAAAGGTTATGCAATTTATGGTAAAAAAACTATTTTTGCAGTCGAATAAAAAAAACAACATGGCAGAAGCTGAAGACAAAACCCCAGAAATCGAACAAGATGGAAAGTCAACTAAGAAAGTAATTTTTGAAGATCTTTTAGGAGGCGAAAGTGCTGAGTTCATTGAAAACAATCGTTCTGTAATCAAGATTGCTACGATTGTATTAGCAGTTGCAGTGTTGTCTTGGTTTTCCTACTCTATTTTATACAAAACTTACGTAGTTGAACCAAAAAATGAAAAATCTCTTGCTGCCATATGGAGACAAGAAGCCGCTGCTTTTGACAAAGGTGATTGGAACAGTCTTATCAACGGAGATTCACTCATGACTTTCAAAAGTCTTACAAAAGTAATAGACGACTATTCTGGATATGACGGCGGCAAATTGGCTGTATATGACTTAGGAATAGCCTATTTGAATACTGGGGATTATGATAAAGCGATTGAAACTTTGTCTGAAGTGGATTTTGATGATGAGTTAATTGCTACAATAGCCTTAGGAGGCATTGGTGATGCTTATCTCCAAAAAGGCGACCTTTCAAACGCAGGTAGCTATTACGAGCAGGCATACAGAAGAAAAAATAACGAACTCACTTCTCCTTTATATATGATGAAGTTAGCCTTTACCAAAGAGATGAATGAAAATTACGGTGAGGCACAAAAATTATATCAAGAGTTAGTTGAAAAATATCCAACATCACCACTTTCTATAACAGCTGAAAAGTATCTTGAATCATTGAAATTAGGTAGCCCAGTGTATAAACCTGTTTATCAGGAAGAATAATATGGCAACTTCAGGAAAAAATTTATCCTCATTTGACAAGAAAACTCTACCAGATGCCAAAAAAATGGTAGTTGGTATTGTTGTTTCGGAGTGGAACAATGAAATCACTGAAAACCTATTAAAAGGAGCAAAAGAAACTTTGGAAGACCTTCAAGTTGACGCCGACAACATTCATATCCACTATGTACCCGGAACTTTTGAACTTGCTTTGGGCGCCCAATACCTTTTAGAGCACACTGAAGTTCAAGGTGTGATTGCTTTGGGTAGCGTAATTCAAGGAGAAACGAAGCATTTTGATTTCGTATGCAATGGAGCGACCAATGGAATAATTAATGTTGGTTTGAAATACAACAAACCAGTAATATTCGGAGTCCTTACGGATAACACACTTCAACAAGCCAGAGATAGATCTGGGGGAAAGCACGGAAATAAAGCCATTGAATGCGCAATTGCATGCATTAAAATGATTGCACTAAAAGAGAAGATTAATTCTCCTAAGGGAAAAATTGGCTTTTCTAATCATCACTGAGAATAGATTTTAAATCTGGCTTGAAATATAAATCCGATTTTAAAATTTTTCCATCCGACCTATAGATTGGATTTCCATTGCTATCCAATTTACTCATATTACTTCTCTGAATTTCTGTAAAAATCGCTTCAATTTTATCTTGCATACCATGCTTTAGAATCGTTCCACAAAGTATATATAACATATCTCCTAGTGCGTCTGCAATTTCAACTAAATCTCCATCCTTTGCTGCTTGTAGATATTCATCGTTTTCTTCTTTCATCAATCTATGACGGAGTAAAAAAACTTTTTGATCAATTTCAGCTTTTGGAGAGTACTCATTATCAATTCCGAAAGAATTGTGAAAAAGTTCAACTGCTGATATACAGTCTTTTAGTTGTAATTCTTTTTTATTCATGGGTCAAATTTAAATGAAAGTAGTGCCATTTCCAGAGAAAAAACTAGGTAACTATTCAACTTAACTTAACATTTATTAACAACATATATCTTGTAATAAAATCAATAATTATGATTTTTACCCACAGTTAAAATAAAACTTATTCTTAGTTATGGAAGATAATAAAGAAGCGATACCTGCTATCGTATCAGAAACAACAACATCATTGTCTACGGATATTAGAGAGCTTAACGATATCATTCAAAAAGAAAGTGCATTTCTAGATTTATTGAACTTAGAAATTAAAAAAGTTATTGTTGGACAACAGCACATGATAGATAGTTTAATGATTGGATTACTTTCAAATGGTCATATTCTTTTAGAGGGTGTTCCAGGACTTGCAAAAACCCTTGCTATCAGTACACTTTCTCAAGCCATTGATGCTGATTTTAAAAGAATTCAATTTACGCCTGATCTTCTTCCTGCAGATTTACTTGGAACTATGATTTACAACCAGAAAAAAGAAGAATTCATTTCCAAAAGAGGACCAATTTTCTCAAACTTCATTCTTGCTGACGAAATAAATAGAGCACCCGCCAAGGTTCAAAGTGCACTTCTTGAAGCAATGCAAGAGAGGCAAGTAACTATTGGAGACGAAACATACAAACTTCCTGAACCATTTCTTGTAATGGCCACACAAAATCCCATAGAACAAGAAGGAACGTATCCACTTCCCGAAGCTCAGGTTGATAGGTTCATGTTAAAAGTAGTTCTTCCTTACCCTAAAAGAGAAGAAGAAAAGCTGATTATAAGAGCAAATGTATCTTCACAAGGGATGCCAAAGGCAAAAAAAGTAATTACTCCAAAGCAAATACTAAATGCCAGAAAGGTTGTTAAAAAAATCTACATGGATGAAAAAATTGAGCAATACATAGTAGACATTGTTTTTGCGACGCGTGAACCTGCAGAATTTCAGCTCAATGATATTGAACCACTAATTGCATTTGGTGGATCACCAAGAGCTAGTATTGCTCTAGCAAATGCTTCAAAAGCTTATGCTTTCTTAAAAAGAAGAGGATACGTTATCCCGGAAGATGTACGTGCAGTTGCTCACGATGTTCTAAGACACAGAGTGGGTCTGAGTTACGAAGCTGAAGCTGAAAATATTTCAAGTGAACAAATCATCAATACCATACTGAATAAAGTTGATGTACCATAAGTACAAAGCTGAATTATGGATACCAAAGAGCTATTAAAAAAAGTTAGAAAAATTGAAATTAAAACCAAAGGACTTTCTAACCAAGTCTTTTCTGGAGAATATCATTCTGCATTTAAAGGCAAAGGAATGGCTTTCTCAGAAGTCAGAGAATACATGCCTGGAGATGAAATTCGCACAATTGATTGGAATGTTACTGCTCGTTTTAACCACCCATATGTAAAAGTATTTCATGAAGAAAGAGAACTTACTGTAATGCTACTTGTAGACATTTCTTCTTCTGAAATTTTTGGATCCAATCAACAGCTTAAAAAAGAAATTATTGCTGAATTATGTGCAGTTATAGCTTTCTCTGCAACACAAAACAACGATAAAATTGGTGCATTACTTTTTTCAGATCAAACAGAACTATATATACCTCCGAAAAAAGGAAAAAAACATATTTTAAGAATCATTAGAGAGTTGATTGAGTTTCAACCAAGTAGCAAAAAAACCAACATTTCCTCTGCAATTCAGTACTTCAACAACATGATTAAGAAAAGAAGTATTGCGTTTATTGTTTCTGATTTTATTGATGATAATTACGAACAAGATCTTAAAATAGCCAATAAAAAGCACGACATAGTGGCCTTAAAGGTTTTTGATCCGAGAGAGAAAATATTACCTAACATGGGATTTGTTCTATTCGAAGATGCTGAAACTGGAATGAAACAGTGGGTCAATACAGGCAACAAGAAACATCAGCTTAAATACAAAAACAATGCGTTAAGTAGAGAGCACCATACAATTGAGGTGTTCAAAAAGGCTGGAGTCGATTTTGCAAATATTAATATTGATAAAGGATATATCAGACCCTTAATGAATTTATTCAAAAGAAGATGAAAAACCTTTTTTTCATACTATTTTTTTTGAGCTCTTTTTGTCAAGGACAAGAAAATTTCTTTCAAATATCCTCAGAAAATAAAGATCAACTACAGCTTGGGGAACCCGTAAAACTTAAATTATCACTTAGTTTCCCTGCTTCAGTTTCTTCTGAGAAAATTCAATTTCCTGTATTTAAACCAAATGATTCTCTTGGAAACGGGTGGGAAATATGGCAAGTTGATTCCTTAAATTTTTTTAACTCTGAAAATGAAAATGGAGGAATTCTTTCTCAATTCACTCAAACCATAGAAATTGCAAATTTTGATACTGGATCTAAAGAAATTCCAGGCCTTACAGCAATTGTTGACAATAAATCTATTGTATCAAATTCATTGTCCTTTTTTATCAAATCTGTAGAACTTACTGATGATGAAACCATAAAAAACATCAAAGATTTAAAACTCGACCCACTTACTCTTTTCGAAAAAGTCATCTTATGGATTAAAAAAAATTGGATGTTTATTGCACTATTTGGTTTACTAATCTTAGTTGGCTCGCTATTATACAAGCGTTACATCAAAAAGTCACCCCAAAAAACTGAAATTAAAGAGCCTTCAATTCCATATGCGGATTTACTTTTAGAAAAACTAGATAAAATTGAAAAGAAAAAATTGTGGCAAAATGGAAAGTACAAACAATACTTTACAAATATAAATGATGTTGGTCGAGAATTTATCGAATTTAGGTATGACGTTTCAACCTTTGAAAAAACAAGCAATGAAATTATTTCATCTCTAAAGTTATCCGCTATTTCTAATGATTGGATGGTAAAAATTGAAAAATTCTTTATTATTTCAGATCTCGTAAAATTTGCCAAACAAATTCCATCAGAAAATGAAAATTTATATGCTATTTCAACAATCAGGGAGCTAATCCAAAAAGAGCGAAATGATATTGAATCTCAAATCTTAGCTGAAAAATGACACTTTTTGACACATATCATTTCCAGCACCCACATTTTTTGTGGTTAAATTTAGTTTTAGTCCCCTTCATTATCATTTATATTTGGAAAAAACCCTCCCTACAAAGTGCACTGAAAACACCGTCTAATTCTTTCATGGATGGAATTACAAACACAAAAATAGGTTGGGTAAAGCATGGAATTTTTGCTCTAAAACTATTTGCAATTTCTTTGTTGATAGTTGGACTTTCTCGTCCCCAAATATCAATGGAATCTGAATCTGTAACCAAACTTCACAAAG
>JAZADZ010000011.1:0-66780 GCA_036123135.1 Bacteroidota bacterium
TTGCTGTTGCTGCTTTAGATGTTTTTACTGGGGAACCTAATCCAAGAGCTGATCTTTTGAACCATGAAAGAATTGCGTTGACGCCTCATATCGGTGCAGCAACCAATGAGGCTCAAGACAGAATTGGCACAGAACTAGCAAGTAAAATTATAAGCCGTTTTAAAGAATAATCGCTTTTAGTATTTTCTATTTAATTTAAATGGCTAACATTATTCCATTCAGAGCTGTTCGACCAAAAAGAAGTATTGCCAACTTGCTTGCTTCAAGGCCTTTCTACACATATAAAAAACATCTACTTGATGCTAAACTTGAGGGCAATCCATTCTCATTTCTTCATGTTATAAATCCTGAGTTCAACAAAGAGAATAAAACAAGCCCAAATTCATCGGATCGATTTAAAAAAGTAAGAGACAAATACAATAAATTTCATAAAAACGGGTACTTTTTAAGAGATAAAAAAGAGTGCATATACTTGTATAGACAAACTACAAATTTTGGAACCTTTGTTGGTTTAATATGTGGTGTTGCAGTTGAAGATGTTAAAAATGGTATTATAAAACCACATGAAAAAACACTTTCTAAACGAGAAAATACATTCAGATTGTATTTAGAAACATGTAAATTTCATGCTGAGCCGGTACTTCTAACCTATCCAGAAAACAATACCATTCAAACTCTGAAAAAGCGATATCTAGATGAAAGACCAGAATATGAATTCACTACTACTGACAAAAAAACACATGAACTTTGGTTGATAGACAAAGTGGAGGATATTTCAACATTGGTTCATCAATTTGAAAAATTTAAAAATATATATGTAGCTGATGGACACCACAGAATTGCATCTTCCAGACTTTACAGTAATTCAAAAACAACTAAAGATTCGCTAGCTCATTTTTTTCTCTCTTTTTTCATTGATGAAAAAGAGTTGAAAATCTTTTCCTACAATAGGTTCATCAAAACAATAGGTAACCTCACAGAAGAGCAGTTGTTAAATAAAATTCAAAATAAATTTAAAGTAATCAAACACTCAAAAGAATACGTTCCTACTGTTAGGCATTCAATAGGAATGTACATCAATAAAAAATGGTATGAATTAATTATTATGCCATCCTATATTACAAATGATTCTCCTACCTCATCCTTAGACTCTCATCTACTTTCTGAACTTATATTAGAACCAATTTTGGGAATTAAAGATTTAAAAACAGACGATAGAGTTGATTTTATCAATGGAGCAAGAGAAGTCGAAGAGCTTACGACTATGGTAGATGAAAGCAATGATGGTGTGGCATTTGTTTTGTTTGCTCACAAATTTGAAGAAATTAAGGAAGTTGCAGATGCTAAGTGTTCAATGCCTCCAAAAAGCACATGGATAGAACCTAAAATTAGAAGTGGACTAACAATTTACGAGCTGTAAATCAATTTACAAGCTCTTTTACTTTATCTGCTGCATCTCTCAAAGTAATGGCAGAATGAACATTTAGCCCTGAATTATCAATAATTGATTTGGCCTCCACAGAGTTTGTACCTTGGAGTCGAACAATTATTGGAACTGGAATATTCCCAATGTTTTTGTATGCTTGGACAATTCCATTTGCAACTCGGTCACAACGAACAATTCCACCAAAAATATTGATTAAAATACCCTTTACATTCGGGTCTTTAAGAATGATATTAAACGCTTTTTCAACTCTATCTGCATTTGCTGTTCCTCCAACATCTAAAAAATTTGCAGGATCTCCTCCACTTTGCTTTATGATATCCATAGTTGCCATAGCCAGTCCAGCACCATTTACCATACATCCCACGTTTCCGTCTAAATTTACATAGTTAAGTCCCGCTTGATCAGCTTCAACGTCGATAGGGTCTTCTTCATCTAAATCTCTCATTTTTGCATAATCGGGATGCCTGTAAAGCGCATTTCCATCTAAAGAAACTTTTGAATCAACAGCAATTATTCTATCATCACAAGTTCTTAACACAGGATTGATTTCAAACAATGAAGCATCACAACCAACATATGCAGTATACAATGCATGGACAAATTTTGTCATTTCTTTGAAAGATTTTCCGCTCAATCGCAAATTGAAAGCGATTTTCCTGCACTGAAATGGCTGTATTCCAACACTTGGATCAATTTCTTCTTTAAAAATAAGGTGAGGTGTTTTTTCAGCAACTTCTTCAATATTCATACCTCCCTCGGTAGAATACATTATGATATTTTTACCTGAATCTCTATTAAGCAAAACAGACATGTAGAACTCACTAGTTTTATCGAAATCAGGAGCGTATGCATCTTCGGCAATTAACACTTTGTTGACCTTTTTACCCTTGCTGTTTGTTTGTGCTGTGACTAAGTGACCGCCTAAAATTCCATTCACAACACTTTCAAGTTCATCAATTCCTTTAGCAATTACTACTCCCTTGGATCCGGTTTCAATTATTGTTCCTTTTCCTCTTCCACCAGCATGTATTTGTGCTTTTACAACATACCATTGAGTTCCTGTCTCATTGGTAAGTTCCTTAGCAGCATCTAGAACATCATTAGTGTTGTTCACAACCTTGCCCTCTTGAATGGCTACACCATATTTTTTAAGTATAGATTTTCCCTGATATTCATGTAAATTCATAAGCTAGTTTTAATTCACCTCCAAAAGTATAAATACTTAACAACTGAGCATTCTAAATAGTCATATTTTTGAATTTTTATCAACATAATTCCTACATTTAAGCATCTTTGTGTTAGAGATAGTTTTAGAAGTTTTCAAATCAAAAAATGTTAGAAGCAATAAACATCCATAAAAAATTTTCTGAATTAGATGTTTTAAAAGGTGTTGATATAAAAGTAGATAAGAATGAGATTGTCTCAATAGTTGGTGCAAGTGGAGCTGGAAAAACCACCTTACTTCAAATCATTGGAACATTAGAAAAATCAGATTCAGGATCGATTTTTTTTGATGGAAAAGATATTGGTCAAATGAACCAAAATGAGCTTTCAATTTTTCGAAATCAAAATATTGGTTTTGTTTTTCAATTTCACAATCTTCTTCCTGAGTTCACTGCGCTAGAAAATGTTTGTATCCCTGGATTTATTGCAAAAAGAAAAAAGAAAAATGTTGAAGAAAAAGCAATGGATTTATTAGTCAAACTTGGACTTGAAAGCCGATTACATCACAAACCCAACCAACTTTCAGGTGGAGAGCAACAAAGAGTTAGTGTAGCAAGGTCTTTAATCAATGATCCTATGCTAATTTTAGCAGATGAGCCAAGTGGAAATCTAGATTCAAAAAATGCAGAATCGTTACATGAAATTTTCTTGGAGCTGAGAAACCAATACCACCAAACTTTTGTAATTGTAACACACAATCAAAAGCTAGCAGACTTGGCCGATAGAAAATTAACAATGTCTGATGGAATTATTCTCTAAAGGAGTTTACTAAAAAGATGGACAAGAAATTGTTCTGAATTGTTTTTTCTTAGGCTTACATGAGAAATTTATTCCCAACGAAATCTCATGCGAACCACCAGAAATTACAGAAAGCTGAGACATAGTTACATCATAACTGTAGCCCACATTAATAAGATCAGATTCTATACCAAAAGTAAGAATAAATGCATCTCTATTTCTATACCATACCCCACCTACCAAAACACCTTTTTTCACATACATACCAACGTTTATTTGTGTAAATGAACCTTGCTGAACAAATAATATGTTGGGGGAAATTGATTGATCTTTGTCGGTATACAATGAACCACCCTTAAGTGGAATTACTGCCCCTGCATGACCAGTTAACTTCATTGGAAGAGGAGACTCAACATTGTCAATCAAAGATTCATCAGGAGAAGTCAAGTGATGGGCAGCAAAACCAAAATAAAAGTTTTCTGTATAACCTACTACACCTGCACTAAAATCAATGTTGTTGACTGGCTCATCCTTACGAATTTGACTGGTTTGATAAACAAAGCCTCTTCTTGGATCAATCATATCTCCAAAAGTTAGTTTATCCCAATCAACCGCTTTTTGATAATAAGAACCTTCAATGCCAAAGTTTAGGTTAAACTTTCTGGTAACTTTTAAATGATAGGAATAGACAAGACTAGCTCTAGTGGTTGACAGGGTGCTTGCAGCGTTATCGTTGACAAACATAAGGCCTAATCCTCCTCTTAGAGCGTCTACTCTTTGATCGTATGCAGCTGCTGTAGTGATAAATTTACCTGAAATATTTGGCCATTCGTTTCTGTAATTCATAACAAATCTTGGACAGATTTTACTTCCTGCAAAAGCAGGGTTTAAATACACTGGATTTGAATAAAATTGAGTAAACTCAGGGTCTTGACAAAAAACTATGGTCTGAATAAAAAAAATTGATGCTAAAAATAGCATCGAGCGAGTGATTTGCCTATGTATCTTTTTTATCAAAACAATATTTAAAATTAGGTTAATTAAAAACGCATTTTTAATTGGGGGTAATCACCTCATGTTAAATAAAACAAAAGATATGACTAAAATGTTCAATATATATGATTAACCTTCAACAAACATAAACAAATATTGCTTAAAATTAAACAATAACTGGAGAACTATTTTTTTTAAAATCCCTCTGATTTTCATGAAAAAAAATGACTATTTAACACAAAAAATCAAATTATAAAGGATTATACTTATTTTTATGAATGACATAAACAATATTAATTGAAACAAATAATACTTTAAAAAATGAGCGATTTTCCTTGGTATAAAAGCTATCCAGAATTTGTAAACAAAGAAGCAGATCTTTCTTACAATAGCCTTGTTGAAATTTTTGATAATTCAGTAAAGAAGTATGGCAATGCCATCGCATACAAAAACATGGATGTTGAAATTAGTTTCAATGATGTGAACAAGCATGTAGATGCATTGGTTTGGTATCTTCAGAACAAAACAAACTTGAAAAAGGGAGATAAAATTGCACTTCAAATGCCAAATTTGCTTCAATATCCCATAGCAATTTTTGCTTGTTTAAAAGCCGGTTTAGTAATTGTAAACACAAATCCACTTTACACAGCTGATGAAATGTTACATCAATACAATGACTCAGGGGCAAAAGCAATTATAATTTTAGAGAACTTTGCATTTAACCTTGAAAAAATTCTTTCTCAAACTCAAATCGAAACTGTAATAACAACAACAATTGGGGACATGCTTGGAGCTTTTAAAGGTGCTATTACAAATTTAGTAGTACGAAGGGTTAAAAAAATGGTTCCTTCTTATAATCTTCAAGGAAGTATCCCACTAAAAAGTATTATCAAAGAAAGTCTTGGCAAGAAAGGTGAAGCTATTAATTTAACTAAGGATGACACCGCTTTTTTGCAATACACTGGTGGAACAACTGGAGTTTCAAAAGGTGCTGAGCTTACCCATGGGAACATCTGTGCCAACGTCTCTCAAGTTGAAGCATGGATAGGCTCTAATATTTCTGAAGGCCAAGAAACAATTATTACAGCTTTGCCACTCTACCACATATTTGCGTTGACTGCTAACTGTGTGGTATTCTTTAGATATGGAGCGAAAAATATTTTAATTACCAACCCAAGAGACATGAAAGCGTTTTGCAAAGATTTGGTTAAAAATCCATTTTCTGCAATCACGGGAGTTAATACGTTGTTTATTGGTCTAATGAATCAAGATGTTTTTAGAAATCTCGATTTTAGTAAACTTAAACTTGCTCTTGGTGGAGGTATGGCTGTGCAAGATGTAGTTGCCGACCAATGGGAACAATTAACCAATTGTCCTTTACTTGAAGCATATGGACTTTCTGAGACTAGCCCTGCAGCGACAATAAATCCGTACAACGGAACACACAGAAAAGGGACAATAGGACTACCACTTCCCAATACAGATATCAAAATATTTGATGACAATAAGAAGGAAGTTGCAGTTGGTGAACCTGGTGAAATTGGAATTAAAGGGCCGCAAGTCATGAAAGGATATTGGAACAGACCTGAAGAAACAGCCAATTGTATGCATGGAGATTATTTTCTAACAGGCGATGTAGGCATAATGGATGAAGATGGATTCTTCAAGATTGTAGATCGAAAAAAAGAAATGATTTTAGTTTCTGGTTTCAATGTATATCCCAACGAAGTTGAAAAAGCAATCGCTGAAAATCCAAAGGTTCTCGAAGTAGGTGTTAGGGGTGAAAAAAATGAGGATGGAACAGAATTTGTTAGAGCTTTTATTGTCAAAAAGGACAACTCTTTAACTGAAGAGGAAGTCATTGAATTTTGTCGTACAAAATTGACTAATTATAAAGTCCCTAAAAATATAAGTTTTAGAGATGAGCTACCTAAATCTAATGTCGGAAAAATACTCAGAAGGTTATTGGAGTAATAAATCGATTGTTAATGGAAAGAATTATCAGAATTGGTATTGGATTGGGAAATATTCGATTTGGCTCAAGCAAACCTGCTATCAAAAAAATACTTGGAGAACCCAATGAAATTGATACTGTAGATGTCGCAATTGAAGATGAAGATGTTTCTATCGAACAATGGCATTACGATGAGCTAGAGTTATCTCTGTCTTTTGATGATTACGAGGACGAATTATTGGATACATTTGCAATTAGCTCTACTGATTACACTTTAAATGGTATTTCACTCATTGGAAAATCAATTTATGAGATCGACTCAATGATTGAACAACTTAATCTTGGAGAATGTGATAAAGAAAATCTTTCCGACGATTTAGAGAACACTCATGTTTACAGTTTTCAAGACTCTAACATTAATTTTTGGTTTGAAGATGAAGAGTTATCAGAAATTCAATGGGGGCCTATTTCAAATTTTGAACAACCTTTAATTTTCGCTAATTAAAGAACTGTTCCCTGACAGCTAGACCCTGAGCCTGCAGCACATCCATAGCAATGCTGAGAGGTGATTATTTCCCGTTTATTAATTGCCGCAATATTAAAATCTGAAATGTGATTAGACTCCGATTGCAGCTTTAATCCTAGCATTTGATTAAAATCACAATCGTATAAGTATCCCTCCCAATCAACGGAAATTGTGTGTGTACACATGAGCTCATCAATGGTAGCTGGATTAAAAGCATTCACCAGGCTAGTCATATACTCCTCATATCTCTCGCTAGCAATCAAAAAATCAAGAAATCTACTTATTGGCATATTTGTAATTGTAAAAAGCTGATTGAATAAAATATTGAAATTTTCTTTGAGTTCATGCTTGTAAGCAAGTTCTAGATTTTTTTGGTCACCTGGAAGGAATGCTCCACCGGGGTTATAAACAAGATCTAGTTCCAAATCAGGATCACTTGCATATCCTAAGTGATTCAATCTTTTTAATGCTTCTATGGATTGATTAAAAACTCCTTCTCCTCGTTGCTTGTCTGTATTTTCTTTTGTATAACATGGTAAAGAAGAAATAATATGTAACCTGTGCTTTTTAAAGAAATCTGGTAAGTCATTGAACCTTTTGTGAGCATAAAAGACGGTGAGATTTGAACGCACTATGATATCTTTGATATTTAATTTTTTTAGCTCCAATACAAACTGCTTGAATTTAGGATTCATCTCTGGAGCACCACCAGTCAAATCAACAACTTTTGGTTGAACTTTTTCAATAACATTTAAACATTCAAGCATTGTTTCCCAGCTCATTATCTCTCTGCGCTGAGGACCTGCGTCTACATGACAATGTTCACAGGTTTGATTACATAAATAACCGAGATTAATTTGAAAAACCTTAAGCGTGTTGATTGGTAATTTTGAATAGTTATTTTTTTTGATGTTATCTCGAAACTTAGGCAATCTTCCTTCAGAAAAAAAACCATCGTTAAAAAAAGGAAGCTGATTACCAACTAAACCTGATTTTAATTTTTGGTTGGTATTTGGAGGTGTTTTTTTCAATTAATTTTTTTAAGTCTGAATTACTCCAACATTATATGGATTTTGAATAGGTTTATTGTTTGCAGCTTCAATTCCCATAGAAATCCATTTTCTTGTATCTAGTGGATCAATTATAGCATCGATCCAAAGTCTTGAGGCAGCATAATATGGTGAAGTTTGCTTATCGTATCGACTTTTAATTTTGTTGAAAAGTTCTTGTTCTCTTTCAGGAGAAATTTCCTCTCCTTTTGCCTTTAAGGAAGAAACTTCAATTTGCAACAAAACTTTTGCAGCCTGCGCTCCTCCCATTACAGCAAGTTCTGCAGTTGGCCAACCAACAATAAATCTTGGATCATATGCCTTTCCACACATGGCATAATTTCCAGCCCCGTATGAGTTGCCAGTAATTACGGTAAACTTTGGTACAACAGAATTTGCCATCGCATTAACAAGTTTAGCACCATCCTTAATAATACCCCCATGCTCAGATCTACTTCCAACCATAAATCCAGTTACATCTTGCAGAAAAACAAGAGGAATCTTTTTTTGATTGCAATTCATGATGAATCGTGAAGCCTTATCAGCAGAATCACTATAAATTACACCACCAAATTGCATTTCTTTTTTACCATTTTTAACCACCTGCCTCTGATTTGCAACAATACCTACTGACCAACCATCAATCCTCGCATAACAACATATTATGGTCTTACCATAGTCAGATTTATATTCTGTAATCTTTGAATCGTCAACAAGTCGATTTATGATGTCTCTGGTGTTGTAAGGTTTAGAGCGTAAAGTAGGAAAAATACCGTAAATTTCACTGCTATCTAGCTTTGGAGGAAGTGGCGACTTTCTGGAAAATCCAGCTTTTTCATTATCACCAATTGCTCCAAATATTTCTTTAATTTTTGTCAAACAAGATGCATCATCTTTGCACTTATAATCCGTAACACCACTTATTTCACAGTGAGTTGAAGCTCCTCCAAGCGTTTCATTATCAATTGTTTCACCAATAGCAGCTTTAACTAAATAAGAACCTGCTAAAAATATACTTCCTGTTTTTTCTACAATTAGCGATTCATCGCTCATAATAGGGAGATATGCACCACCTGCTACACAACTACCCATTACAGCAGCAATTTGTACAATTCCTTTAGAACTCATAATGGCATTGTTGCGAAAGATTCTACCAAAATGTTCTTTATCTGGGAAAATTTCATCTTGAAGTGGAAGAAATACACCAGCGCTATCAACAAGATAAATTATTGGTAAATTATTATCAATTGCAATTTCCTGAGCACGTAAGTTCTTTTTACCAGTAATTGGAAACCAAGCCCCAGCCTTTACTGTTGCGTCATTCGCTACAACAATACATTGATTTCCAGAAACATATCCTATTACTACAACTACTCCAGCAGAGGGACACCCTCCATATTCCTCATACATTTCATCACCTGCAAAAGCGCCAATTTCAATTCGCTCCGTTTCTTCATCCAACAAAAAATCAATTCTCTCTCTTGCAGTCATTTTTCCCTTTGCATGATGTTTTTCAATTTTTGCCTTCCCACCACCAAGAGCAACCTCATTGAATTTTCTGTCAAGGTTTGAGAGAAGTAGCTTCATTGCGTCTTCATTTTTATTGAATGTAATGTTGGTATTTGAAGATTTACTGGCAGTTGACATGAGTTGAATTTGTGTTCATGCGAATATAAGAAATATGAAGGTTTACATATTAAAATATTCATTTCAATTGAATTATATTTATGACTTATTTTTCAAAATATTTATGAAAATTGGAATTGTTTTATATCCCACTTTTGGTGGAAGCGGAATTGTTGCTACAGAGCTTGGAAAAGCACTTTCAAGAAAAGGTCATGAGATCCATTTCATTACTTATAGCCAGCCTGTTAGATTAGACAGATTAAGGGAGAATATATATTTTCATGAAGTTCGAATTTCTGATTACCCTTTATTTGATTACACGCCTTATGAACAAGTGCTGACAAGTAAATTGGTTGATGTTGTTAGATTTGAAAAGTTAGACCTTCTCCACGTTCATTATGCGATTCCTCATGCATCAGCAGCATATATGGCTCAACAAATTCTAAGTTCGCAAGGCATTAAAATTCCGTTTATAACAACACTTCATGGAACAGACATTACTCTAGTTGGGAAGGATCCATCATTTGAACCAGTAATTACTTTTTCAATTAATAAATCCAATGCTGTTACTGCTGTTTCTAATAGCCTAAAAGAAGATACCCTAAATCAATTTGATATTAAAAATAAAATTGAGGTAATACCCAACTTTATTTGTTTTGAAGAATACCAATTACCCAACAATGAGAAGTATAAAAAACGTTTGGCTCCCAATGGTGAATACGTAATAACCCACGTTTCAAATTTTAGAAAAGTAAAACGAATTCAGGATGTAGTAATTGTTTTCAAAAATTTATTAAAAACACATCCTTCAAAGCTTGTGATGGTAGGCGATGGACCGGAAAGAAACAAAATAGAAATGTTGTGTAGAGAACATCTTCCAACCACCTCTTTTACTTTTTTAGGGAATTTAAAATCTACTATTGAAGTGTTAAATATTACAGACGTATTTATTCTTCCATCTGAAAAAGAGAGCTTTGGATTAGCAGCACTTGAAGCTATGGCTTGCCATTGTCCAGTAATTGCTACAGATGTTGGAGGAATTCCTGAAGTTATTGAACATCAGAAAAGTGGTTTTTTATCTCCAGTTGGTAATACTGATGATATGACTAAAAATATACTTCGAATACTGGAATCTAAATCCTCTCTACATTCATATAAAGTCCAAGCTAGTAAAAGAGCACAGAACTATGACATTCAGAAAATACTTCCAGCTTATGAGAAGCTATACAATGATTCAATTAGGACTAGCGAACTAAATTGATGTATTTCTGATCAACAACTTTGTAGTATTTACGTTCTCCAGCATCATCGTATCCACCAAATTCCCCATTAATTAGAACATAGTAGGTCCCAGCCTTGCATTCATTCCCATTTTTATAATGTGTTCCATCCCATTGAAAATATGGATCATCAGATTCAAATACTTTCTTTCCCCACCTGTTGTATATTTCAACAGACATAAACTCATTGCAAGGATCATTTGTTCCTTTAATTTTAAACACATGATTGCCTGCCTTGGAGGATGGGTTAAAGACATTTGGAAGAATTGGCTCCTCAGTTTCTGGATTATTGAACTCAATTTTAGAGTTCTGAATAGCGGGCTGCGCCCCACATCCGGTAGAAACCGCTTGATAGGTAAAATTATATTCACCTAAATCAATTGCATAGCAATCTGCTGGAACACAAAATTTAACTCCCACTTTGCCGATTGCGCTGGGACTAAAACCATTAAAATTATAACCGCTCATAATAAAATCATTTCCATCACCCAGAAAATCAGAATAATAGTACTCACCGCTTGAATTTAACTCGGGAAGTTGAAAATATTGTAGCCAATTTACAGAGTCAGAGTAAGGTTGAATAAATAATGTATCGCCAAAATTTATTGAATCTTCAGCGTATATAGAAATACACAATTCGTCTCCATAATCTAGTAGAGTATCATTGGGCGCATTCAATAAGGTTGGAGCTGGAGTATAAACAACATGAACATCAGATTCACTTTGCTGATAAAGTATTGAAATAAAATCTCCATTTAAGGTTGTGGTATCGATACCATTTCCACAGGTGTCGCGAACCAGTGCAATTAAATCAATGTGAAAAATTGAATCTAAATCTTCACACTCAGGAGTCCAACAATATCTTAAGGGAATTGAACTTACACCAGTTATTGCATTTCCAGGTCCTATTGAATTGGAACTAGTGCTTGTAGTGTTAAACTGAATGGCATTCGTTGAACCCATCCAGTTAAGGTATTCGGAGCTATTTCCAGAAATAGTTGGGGGGATAAAATTGTTCTGTAAATCAAAATTGGAGGAAGTTATGTGCAAATAAAGAGAATCCAATGATGATGAGGTAACTTCAATATCAAAACATATTTCATCATCTACATAAACTGAAATTGAGTCTGAAAGGTTGATAGCTGGAGGACTTCCAACCGAACATGGGAGTGAGGCATATTGAACATCTCTTCTTACCTCACCAATTTTCACACCATTTCTAAATTCCTCCACTCTTACTGCAAAAGTGAAAAAACCAATTGCACTTGGACCAGCAATAATTTCACCAGTGTTCTGGTCTATTGTCATAGGACTAGTTCCACCAACCATATTAGCTAAACTAAACATACCTCCAGAGGGATTAGCTTGATAAACCAACTCTGGATAAAAGGGATAGCTACCAGAACCAGCATAATTTCCATTGGCAGGTGAATTTGCATCAAGTGGTGTGACAAGGGAGTATACCAATGAATCTCCATCGGCATCAGTTACAGGATATTGAATCAACTTATTGTTTCCTGCGCAGAAATAAGCATCTGAAGGATAATTTCCAAAATCAGGACTAGAGTTTTGTCCAATAGCAGGATCTGGAATCATGGCAAACCAAATCATTGTACCGTTCCCAGAGGCACCAGTAACGTTCATGGCAAGCGCATTTCTTGCATTTATCTGGGTTTGCAAATAATATCCACCAGGTAAATCAGGCAAAACAACGGTTACTTCAAAAATACCTTCTTCAATACAAGTTGTTGGTGGAGGTGTATAGCAATTGTCGCCTAAATTTACTGTAGCAATGGAAGTTCTTGACATCATGTACGAAGAAACTAGTGCATGAGTATTGGGATTGTATACGCCAAGATCCATTGTTGTTGGAATAGGAACAACTCCATTGTAACAATCACTGTAAAAACGAAGCTTAACGTTGTAAGTATTGGGACTCAACCATTCAATGTGAAAATCACCTCCCACAACATGTGTGGCGTGTGAGTTTATGGAAAAAAAAGTGAGTATAATTAATGAAAATAGAAATCTTCGCATGCTATAATATTTTACATTTCAATGACGTAAAATTATCAAATTGAGTTGCATAACTAAAATATTTCTTTCTATTGAATATAATTTATACTGATTGTTTACTTTTGAAGGCGTTTATTTTAAGACCAAAAAATGCAATTTTCAAGAGAAAAATTAACAAACGAAGAGCTGATAACTTTCTATGAAAAGTTAATACTGCCAAGATTAATCGAAGAAAAAATGCTAATACTTCTTCGACAGGGCAAGATATCTAAATGGTTCTCTGGAATTGGTCAAGAGGGCATTTCTGTAGGATCTACTCTAGCAATGGATGAAGACGAATTCATACTACCAATGCATAGAAATCTTGGTGTTTTTTCAACTAGAGATATTCCTCTTTACAATTTATTTTGTCAGTTTCAAGGTAAAAAAGACGGTTTTACCAAAGGAAGAGACCGTTCCTTTCATTTTGGGACAAAAAAACATCACATTGTTGGAATGATTTCTCATCTCGGTCCTCAACTTGGAATTGCTGATGGAATTGCACTTGCTCAAAAAATTGATCAAACCAACAAATCAACATTGGTATTTAGCGGAGATGGTGGAGCTAGCGAAGGAGATTTTCACGAAGCACTGAACGTAGCTGCTGTATGGGGGCTACCAGTAATTTTCATTGTTGAAAACAATCAATGGGGATTATCCACTCCGTCTTCAGAGCAATTTAACTGCAAACAGTTTACCGATAAGGGAATAGGATATGGTATGGAGGCTATACAAGTTGATGGAAACAATATTCTTGAAGTTTTTCATGCCATTAAAGAAATAAAAAAGAAACAAAAGGACAATCCAAGACCTTTTTTAGTTGAAGCAATGTCATTTCGAATGAGAGGACACGAAGAGGCATCTGGAACTAAATATTATCCCGAAGGATTACAAGAAAAATGGGCGTTGAAAGATCCCATTACCAATTTCGAATCTTTTCTAATTGAAACTGATGTACTTACTACCAAAGAAATTGATCAAATTAAATCCTCTTTGAAAAAAGAAATAAATGAGCATTGGAGTAAAGCATTTGCTGCTCCAAATATTGAAGCAGATGTAAAAGTGGAGTGCGGTGATATTTACAAGCAATTTGAACGTAAAAATCATCTAATTGATAAAAGCAATTCAAAATCAATTCGATTTATTGATGCAATAAGCGAAGGACTCAAACAATCAATGGAAAAATTTCCTGAATCTGTTATTATGGGTCAAGATATTGCAGATTATGGTGGTGTATTTAAAGTTACCGAGGGATTTGTAGATTCATTTGGTAAAGAACGTGTTAGGAATACACCTTTGTGTGAATCTGCAATTGTTGGTGCTGCGCTTGGGCTCTCCATCTCTGGTAAAAAGGCAATTATGGAAATGCAATTTGCCGATTTTGTAACTGTAGGCTTCAATCAAATTGTAAATAATTTAGCAAAACTTCACTACAGGTGGAACGAAAATGCTGATGTAGTAATTAGAATGCCGACTGGCGCAGGTGTTGGTGCAGGTCCTTTTCACTCTCAAAGTAATGAAGCTTGGTTTTTTCATACCCCAGGATTAAAAATTGTCTATCCCTCCAACCCAAAAGATGCCAAGGGATTACTTGCTGCTGCTATTGAGGATCCAAACCCTGTGATGGTTTTTGAACATAAAGCACTGTACAGAAGTCTAACTGGTGATGTTCCGTCTGCTTACTACACAACAGAAATAGGAAAAGCAAATACTGTCAAAGAAGGGAATGATATTAGTATTATTACTTACGGAATGGGTATTCATTGGGCAACTGAAGTGTGTGAAAGATTAAATATTTCAGCAGAAATTTTGGACTTAAGAACACTTCTTCCTTTAGATGAAGAGTCAATATTTAATACTGTTAAAAAAACAGGGAAAGTCCTTATTTTACATGAAGATTGTTTAACAGGGGGTATTGGTGGCGAGATTTCTGCATTAATCAATGAACACTGTTTTGAAAATTTGGATGCTCCAATTTTCAGGTGTGCAAGTTTAGATTCACCCGTACCTTTTGCAATAGATTTAGAAAAGCAATTTTTAGCCAATAACCAACTGGAGGAAAAACTTACCACCCTAATCAATTATTAAATGAAAAAAATTCTTGCTTTAATTGTATTTCCAATAGCTCTATTTGGGCAAAGCGGATCTGAACTAATTATTGGTGTAAATATTGGAGCTTATGCAGCAAATAAAAATACTGCGGGCCTATACAAGGGAGATGTAACATCCTATAATATCTACTCCATTTTTTCCAATCCGAATTACCAAGCTGAATTTGACAATTACTTTCAGTATCCCTACCAAATTGTCGAAACGCCTGTAAATTCAACATATAGGGTTGGTCTTGAAGTTGGAGCCCATATTGGTAAAAGAAACAACAATGGAGAACTATTTATAGAAATGAATTTTGTCAATCTTGAGTTTCAAGAGTATTTTACTGTTGCAATTGATAATCCCAACAATTTATCTCCTGATCCAACCTATCAACCCTTACCAATATTTGGTGAAGAAAGAAGATCACTAATAAATTGTGGTTACAGCATTGACTTGTACAATGAAAATGATGTAATTGTCGGACTGCCCATTTTTGCTCAACTCACCAATGCAAGACTTGAACGCAATTATATTGTTGTGAACAATCAGCAGTACAACATTAATCATACTGTTGTTAACCAAAATAACAATAACCCTGGGGGTGTAGGTGTTGGAGCAGGTATTGGATTAACAGGATCAATTCAGTTCAATAAACAATTTTCAATTCTAATAGGATATAATGCTCAGTATTCAAGAATAAACATGCAAGAAAATCTCAAACCTTTCGGAATTCAAAACAGCATATTTGCTAGGGTAATATTTGGTAAAAAGGCTACCCAGGAGTAAATCACCTAACGTAGATCTTCTTTGAAGTAGATTGTGTAGAAGAGTAAACTTTAACAAAATATATACCACCTGCTAGTTCACTGAGATCAAAATCATCAACTGCATTTTTGAGCTGAGTATTCATAACTGTTTGACCTGAAAGGTTAACTAATTCAAGATTTAATTCATTTATTCCTGAATCGTTAATAATACGAAGATTATTGTCTACTTGATGAATATCAACATGAATTAATTCATTCGAAACACTCACTAGCCCAGCACCATTATCCCCAGCAATAATGGGTGAATTTGGAGTGGATTCGTATGCATAATCTTTTATGGAAAGTAATTTATCAGAAGAAACTTCAACTCGAACCCAGCCATAGTGAATGTCTCCGCTAATGTTGAATTTGACACCAATTATCCCCTCTTGATCAATTACGAAGTCTCCAAAAAAATAGTTTGAAGAAGAAATCAAAACTCCATTTAGAAAATTTTGATAGTTCAAATTCGCAGCAATTGGTGCGCCAATTGAGGAGGAACTAGAAATATAATAGCTAGAAAAAGATGCACTGGCTCCAATCAAATCTCCTTGATTTAAAGAAAGTGGTTCGTAAAAACTTGTTGAAGGTCCAACCATCCATGAATTATTAAGCACATTATTTCCTATTGCGGCACCAACCACATTTGCAACAGATGTAGTTACATTTGATCCGGAAGTTGATGTGGAATTGTAATAGTAATCAATATTCGTAAAGGTAAAATCGAAAATTGAATCATTATTAAGATCTAAGTTGTAGGTATTAAAATTGCCTGTAAGTAAAAAATCTGGATTAATATCAGTGTAGACTACTTGAGCATTTGCTGCTGAAACAGCTGAGGTTATACCTCCTGCAAGTGCAAGATATTTTTTAATTTTTGGGTTATCATTAGAGTTCATAATTAGGGTATAAATATTTTTTTGATTTGTTTTGAATTTAATGAAGATACAACAATAAGATATAAACCTGCTTCCTTTTCGTCCAAATTTATTCTTTGATTAGAACTGATAACGTACCTTTTGATTTCATTTCCAAGCATATTAAATAACTGAATTGTAGTCGGCTCTTGAACGTTCTCGAAGTATATGCTGTTGTACAATTGAGAAATTAGAACCTTAGAGCGCATTTGATCATCTATATTAACCAAGCCACTTCCTCCATAATCTCCAGCTACAATTCCAGTATTGGGACTGGTTTGAAATGCAAAATCTTTTATTGTAAGCGAATAACAATCATCAGCTACATTTAATCTTACCCAGCCAAAGTGGGTATTTCCAGAAGTCGTAAATTTTACTCCAATATATCCGTCTTGATTTCCTTGAAATTCTCCAAGTGAAGTATTCAGTGATGCCGCGGTTACTCTGATACCCGCTCCAGCAAAAACTGAAGGCATTGAAGAGGAGATATAAGTTAAAGCCCCATCAATTAACTCGCCCGATCCAATAGTATCTACAAATAATATATTGGATCCAAAGATTAATGAATCGGTACCAACGATTTCAGTTGATCCTGGAGTATTTACAACACCTCCGATAAAGGTTAAGACAAACCCGTTTAAATTAGTATCAACTTCCGAAGCATAAATGATGAGATCTACAGAGTTATCAGAATTAAAATCTAAAGCATAGGAATCAGAATTTGTTGCTTGTAGGGTTAAGTCGGGGTCTATATCAGTATATTGTATTTGAGCATTTGTCAACGAAATCACAAAAACAGATGTTATTAAAAGAAGATTTTTTTTCATGCTTATTGTTTTAAAATTCAAAAAAATAATTAATTAATAAAAAAAAAACCGTCTATTCAAGACGGTTTTTATCATTTACAAAAACTAATTTATTTCAAATAAACTTTCTGATTGTAAGATTTATTATCAGAATTAATTGTGAGAACATAAACGCCTGATGCAATTTCATCGGTATTGATTAATGTAATTGTACCATTTAATTGCTGGCTTACAATTAATTGTCCAGAAATTGATACTAATGAAAGAACAGCATCGTTGTAGCTATCCGATGTTTCTATTCGAATTGAGTTGTGTAAGTTTTGAACATTCACAAAGTCATTATTTTCTGAAATTCCAACAGGACCACTTCCAGTTTCACCAGCTACAATGGGAGTGTTTGGTGTTGCATCAAAGGCGTAATCTTTAATGGACAAGAATTCCCCATCAGCACCAACTTCTACTCTTACCCAACCAAAGTGGGTATTTCCACCAGCATTAAACTTTAGTCCAACAAAGCCAGTTGTACCCAAAAAAGGACCAGCTGAATAAGATGTAGAGTAAAGCCCAGGTATTACAATTTCAGCTACTAATCCAAGAGCTCCTGATGATGAACTCCAATTGTTTGCCGAACCAATGGAACTTCCCTGAGGGATATTATCTATGTTGAAGGTGGAGGACCCCATAGAAGTTACAGAAGTAGAACCTGCACAAGAATTTCCAGAAGCAGGATAAATTACTGCTCCTTTAAGATCTACTGAGATAGGTAATCCGGCATAATTGGTGACAAAAGCAGTGTCATTGGTTAAGAATATATAATCTGGTTGTAGATCTCCATTTAAATCTAACACATAATTAGAATTTTGTCCGGTAACAAGAACATCAGGATTTAAATCAGTGTAATTGACTTGAGCAGATGCAGTTCCAACTACTGCAGTTATACTTCCTGCAATAGAAGCATACTTTTTTAATTTGGAGTCTAAAGTAGAATTTTCTTTCATAAGCATAAGGTTGTATTCAAATATACAAAATTTAGCTTTTGTTTCGATACAATTTATTGTCGATAGCTGATTTTAATTTTTCAACATCAAGAGGTTTATCTAAGAAAGAAATTAGGGAATCAAATTCAGCTTCTGAAAGAGCCACAACGTCCTTGTAATTCATATCTATGACATCAATATTTGGTTGAGATTCGATCCATTCTTCTACTCTATTTAGCTGTTTTAAAAATGCATCATTTAATCCAGTAGGGAAAGTCTTTGATTGTACATCTTTGTCTTTTCCCAACATAATCTGCTGACTTTTCAAAACTTCATGCATTGGCCTTCTCATGAATATAATTTTATAATTAAAATTTGAGGGCAAATATGGAATCAATTGAGCAATGACTTTAACAACTTTTCCTTTTGCCTTTGGCAACCATGTTTTATCATTCATCAGTTTCTTTACAGGCTCGTATTCAAAGTATCCTCTTGGATTATTTTTATCTGCAACTCTTTTTTGGTCTGAAAGAATATCAAGGCCTCCAGCTTTTAAGATTTGCATCATCATTGAAGTTCCCGATCTAGGAAGACCAGAAACAATGATTATTTCTCCTTTAATGTTGTTGGATAAAAATTCTAAATGACTTTTTGCCTTTTCAGGATTCGATAGCTCATTTTGGTATAAATCCGCCAACCATTTGTGTCCTTTGGTCATTCCAGGAGCAAGCGAAACGGCTGCCATAAACGCCTTTTCAGCCTCTTCATATTTTTTCATTCTTACAAGAGTTTCACCGATATGATAGTGCGCATTTGGATAGGCATAATTGGTTTCTAATGCAAGAAAAAACTCATCTAATGCAGGTTCAAATAATCCCCTTCGTAAGAAGGAAATTCCCAAACCGTGGTGTGCAACAGAATTAGTGTCATCAATCGAAAGAGCAATTATAAATGCATTTTGAGCCTCCTCCCAAAGCTTTCGATGCAAACAAGCTTTTCCAATGTTTAAATGAACATCTATGTTGTTCGGAACTTTATCGGAAACTTCTCCCAACAATTTAAGTGCCTTCATCCATTTATTCGCTCTTAAAAACAATAAACCCTCGATGTATTTTAGGTAGTTGGGTAGCTCTGCCTCTCTTATGAAGGAAAGCTTTTTCTTTTTAAGTTCATCTTCTGAAAGTTCTTTTTCTTCCTTCTCAATTTCTTTTTGAATCTCCTTAAGCTGGTCAATTAAAGCTCTACACTTTTTCAATCGGTTTAATGAAAGAAAGCAAAATGCTAAGCGCTGACCATATCTAATTTCTCTCGGATTGTTGTTGAAAAGTGGTTCTAAAATCTCTATCGCCTTTGAAAACTTTTTAGCATCTATCAAATTTCTAGAAAGATAATATTGCGATTCGTTTTTAGATGATTCTATACGTTTGGCAGTGTTTTCATTTGGTGCTTCTATGTATCCTAAATCAATAAGCTGTTGCATGGCCTCTTGTTCTGCCCAGGGATCTTCTGAAAAATTTATGTTGTGCATGCCAAAATCACCCTCCACTTTTTCCCAGTCGTCAATGAATTTGGGTTTGTAAGCGTTCTCAAATATTTGAGTTAAAGCTTTACCTTCCATATTTTTACCAATTGGTAAGTCATACAACGACAATATAGTTGGTGTTAAATCAAGAACTGATGCACCATGAATAACTTCTCCTTTTTTTATTCCAGGCCCCTTGACACAAAAAATTCCATATGGGCTATGTTCTTGGGCAGGTGATGCTGGCTCTTTGATTAAATATCTTGGTCGTAAATGGTCCGAATGGAATCCATGATCTGAAACAATAATAACTGTTGTATTGTCATCAATCATTGATAACGTTCTATCCAACATCATATCATGAAACATGTATCCTGCTTCCACTACCCCTTTGTAATTTTCATACACATCATCTGGGATTCCTTGTCGCTGAGGAGGATGAAATTTCATTGCAGAATGACAAAAATGGTCAATGGCGTCATGGTATATGGCCATAAAATCCCATTCAGTTTCTCTCTGTAAATAAGTAGATGCAGCATGAATTGAAGCAGCATTGGCTAGAATCTTTGCAATTGAAGCAACCCTTTTATCTTTTTTAGTATCAATTTTTTTTATGTTAGGAATAAAGGGAATTAAGTGATTTCCTGTCAATTCTTCAGGATGAACCCTAAATTCTTTTAAAACATCTTCCATCGATTTTGGGTGCACCGTTCCGTCAGGCATTTCCCATTTTTCTTTTAATGGTTTGTTGGCAAGCTGATATAGGTTTGAAACCATAACTCCATTGATTGGCTCTGCAGGATTGCTAGGCCACCAGCCAATTACATTTGATTTTTTGCCTTGATTATGTAGTATATTCCATATTGCCCGAACTTTTCTTGATGTAGAAGTAACAGGACGCACTCCACTATTGTCTGCAAGTGGTTCAATAAAACCCAGAATACCATGCTTATCAGCTCTGTATCCAGTTGCCATAGAGGTCCATAGCATCGGAGATAAAGGAGGATCTAGGGTTTTTATTTTTCCATATGCACCATCGCTGATAAACTTTGCCAAAGTAGGCATTTTTCCTTGCTTTATTAAAGGCATTATTACTTTCCAATCTGCTGCATCCCAGCCAATTACAAGAACTTTATTTTTTTTTGAACTAACCATTTTCTTTTTTTGATTTGTTCTTTTTTGACGTTACTGAATCCCTTTTTTCTCGCCATTTAATTAATCCAATATCACCTAAAGCCAGAAGCCCTAGTGATCCATTTTCAGGAATGATATATTCTTTTGGTTTTTTACTCATTTTGAAAAACTAATTTTTGAATACATAATTAACAAATATTTTTCAGATTAAAATTATATTTAGACATGAAAAAAAAATCAGCTTTTATTTTTTTCATTTCCTTTTTTCTTCAAATAAACTGCCATTGTAATTTTATTTTTAACGCTGACAGTTCCTTTAATAAAAAGAAAATTATTTGGGTTGGATCGTCCGAGTTTTTACTTGCGAGTAGCTCATTGTTTGTCTTGGATAGAATTTGGTATGCTCAATATCCCAAAACAAGATTTCACACCTTCAACGATTCCAAAGATTGGCTACAAATGGATAAGGTTGGACATGGTGTTACAAGCTATTACATCAGCTATCTGAATTATGAACTTTTTCGCTGGTCAGAATGTTCCAAAAATAAATCCATTTGGTTGGGAACCACTATAGGTTTGGCTTATTTAACAACAATTGAAGTAATGGACGGGTTTTACAATGAGTGGGGATTCTCTTACTATGATATGATTTCCAATTTAATGGGAATTGGATTGTTTAGCACTCAGCAATATTTCTGGGACGAGCAGCGCATAAAACTGAAATTCTCTTTTGCTCGAAGTGGTCTAGCAGGTTTCAGACCAAGTCTGCTCGGAAGTTCGATACAAGAACAGATTCTCAAAGATTACAATGGTCAAACCTACTGGGTGTCCATAAATATTCATTCGTTTTTAAAAAAGGAATCGAACTTTCCAAAATGGATGAATATAGCCCTAGGATATGGTGCAGATGGAATGATTGGAGGTTCTAACAACGATTATTCAATGTGTAATGGCAATACAAATTGCTTAAATCTTAAAAGAACAAGACAGTTCTACATTAGCCTGGACGCAGACCTTACCAAAATTTCATGGAAAAATAAATTTATGAGAGCATTAACTAGAACGATTGGATTTATTAAAGTTCCCTTTCCAGCATTGGAGATTAATTCCAATCAATCAACGTTTCATTGGCTTTATTTTTAAACTAGAGGAAATTAAAATATCCTTACCATTGTGGCTACTTTAAACTTACATATCAACTTTATTTTGTGCTTAAAATTTAACCACAAATGCCCCAAGACAACAAACTTCTTTTGAAAAGTCTTAAAAAGAAGCACAAAAATTTAATGAATCAAGCTTATAAACTTGATCTCAATGAAAAAGAAAGACGTAAATTAATAATGCAGGAGTCTTCATTGATTTTAATGCAAATTTTACATCTAGAATCTAAAGTAAATTATAAATTTTAAATCAAACTTTAAAAAAAGTACATTTAACATTTAATTCTTCTCTGACTGAGAATCAATTTTATTTCAATGGAAATTTTTACACTTTCGAACATTAGCACCTTTGGCATGCTAATTCTCCTTCAAATTGTTTTAGGATTTGACAACTTACTATACATCTCGCTAGAATCAAAAAAAGCTCCTACTGAAAAACAAGGGCTCGTGCGAAAACTTGGAATTGGTCTTGCAATTATTTTAAGGATAGTTCTTTTGTTCGCGCTTGTTTCTTTAATCAATTATTTTGAAGAACCCTTATTCGATCTAAACATTGAAGGAATTATCTCTTCTTCATTTAATGTTCATAGCCTAATTGTTCTTCTTGGTGGGGTATTTATAATATACACTTCAATCAAAGAAATTTGGCACATGATCACCTATGAGCCTCTAGATGAATCTTCAAACAATAAGGTTTCAGCTACTAAAGCAATTGTTCTTATAGTTATTATGAATGTTGTTTTTTCGTTCGATTCTATTTTAAGCGCTATGGCATTAACCAACGAAGATCAATTTTGGCTAATGGCAGCAGCAATAATTTTAGGAGGAGTACTAATGATTTGGTTAGCAGACAGAGTTTCCAACTTTTTGGAAAAAAACAGGATGTACGAAGTGCTTGGTTTATTTATATTATTTCTTGTTGGAATTATGTTATTATCTGAAGGAGGACATCTCGCTCACCTAGAGCTATTGAACAATAAAATTGTACCAATGAATAAAGCAACTTTTTATTTTATTTTGGTTATTTTGATACTAGTAGATTTGGTACAAGGACAATATCAAAAAAATCTATTGAAAAGAAAATCCAGTACGCCAAAAGAATAGGTTTCGTCAGTTTTATTTAAGGTGTTGGTATACAATTTGTATCTTGCAACATGGCAAGGTTTCTGGTTTTCACACTACTACTAGTAACACAATTGGCTTTTTCTCAAGCAGCAGGATTTCAGTTTATCGAAAATAAGAACCAATGGCCAAGTCAGGTTGCTTACAAGGCCGATTTAAGAAGTGGATATTTGTACCTAGAAAAAAATGGTTTTCTATACAATCTATATGATGCACATGCAGTCAATAAATACGTTAAAAATCATTTTTCTAAAGAAACTAACTTTCACAAAAAAGAGCTAGGTTGGCATTCCTTCCGTGTGAGCTTTTTAAACTGTAATTCCGATGTAAAAATTTTAGGTAAACAACAAACTAAAGCGTATTACAACTATTTTCTTGGAAATAATCCAAACAACTGGGCAGAAAAAGCATTTGGCTTTCATAAAATTAGCTATCAAAATATTTACAATGGAATTGACTTAAACTACTATTCCCAATTATTTAATTTAAAATACGATTTCATTGTTTCCCCAACTGGGAATGTTAGCGATATTCAACTCAACTACACTGGTGCAGATAAATTAGAAATAAAAAATAATCGACTCCACATATACACTAAAGTAAACCACATCATTGAAGATCAACCTTACGCATATCAAATCATTGAAGGGGAAAAAATCGAAATTGAGTGCAATTATAAACTTTCAAATAATATTTTATCGTTTCATTTTCCCAATGGCTACAACAAAAAATACGATGTAGTTATTGACCCAACACTAATATTTTCGACTTATTCTGGATCACTTTCTAATAATTTTGGTTATTCAGCAACGTTTGATTCGAAAGGGTTTTTGTATTCAGGGAGCAGTGCATTTGGAAACAATTATCCAACTACAATTGGAGCCTATAATACATCCTGGAATGCTGGAATCGTAGATATTGCTATTTCAAAGTTTGACACAACAGGAACATCATTACTTTATTCTACTTACATTGGAGGAAACAGTGATGAAGTTCCTCACAGTTTAATAGTGAACAGCTTTGATGAATTATTTATTCTTGGTACCACCAGTTCTTTCAATTATCCATACACAACCAATTGCTATGACTCCACATTTAACGGAGGAACAGCAAATAATTTAACCAATGGGCTTGGAATAGACTACAGCAATGGATCAGATATTGTAATTTCTCACTTAAGTGCAGACGGAACTTCACTCTTGGGCTCAACATTTATTGGCGGAAGTCTTAACGACGGTTTAAATTCAACAAGCTCAATAGCAAGTCAAAATATCCTTCGTTACAACTATGCTGATGAAATTAGAGGAGAAATTGACATTGACCAAAACAACAATATTTATGTCGTCAGCTGTACACAATCTTCAGATTTCCCTACCACAAGTAATGTTTTTCAGCCCGTTTACGGAGGTGGAAATCTTGATGCATGTGTATTCAAACTAGATAATAACCTTGAAAATTTAATTTGGAGCAGTTACATCGGAGGTGAAAATCACGATGCTGCCTACTCTCTTTCCATTGATAGCAACCAAGATTTATACATTACTGGTGGCACCTCGTCAACATTATTTCCCACCACACCTAGTGCATTAGACACCTCATTTAAAGGTGGAAGATCCGACGGTTTTATTTCTCATATAAATCAAAATGGTCAAACCATTTTATCCTCTTCCTTCTTTGGCTCTGGATCGTATGATCAGTCCTACTTCGTTGAGCTTGACCGCTTCAATAACGTGTATTTGCTTGGGCAAACTGAAATTCAAGATTCTACGTTTATTCAAAATGTCGGCTGGAGTATTCCAGGAAGTGGACAATTTATTTCTAAGTTGAATCCTTCCCTTGACTCAATTGTTTATTCTACGGTCTTTGGAGGAGGCAACGGTATCAATATTTCGCCAACCGCATTTTTGGTTGATTTATGCAATAAAATGTATCTCGCAGGTTGGGGAGGAAGTGTAAACAACCTTCCTACATTAGACAATAATGCTGGATTTACGAACAACATGCCAATAACATTAGATGCTTTTCAAAGCACTACTGACGGAAGCGACTTTTATATTATGGTATTGGAAGATGATGCATCTGGACTAGTTTATGGTTCCTACTTTGGAGGAGGTTCATCTGCAGAGCATGTGGATGGAGGAACATCCAGGTTTGATCGAAAAGGAAAAGTTTATCAAGCAGTATGTGCAGGGTGTGGAGGATTTTCAGATCTTCCAATTGAACCGACAGGAGCATTTTCAAGTACCAACAATAGTAATTGCAATCTTGGAGTGTTTAAAATGGATTTCGATCTTCCTGTTGTATTGGCAGATTTTGACACACCACCAATTGGATGTGAGCCCTATACCTACAGTTTTAACAACACTAGTATTTTTCAGAACAATACAAGTTTTTATTGGGATTTTGGAGACAATTCAACGAGCTCATCTTTTAATCCAACACATACATTTACTAGTGCAGGTACATACGACATCACGCTAATTATCCAAGACACAGCAACATGCAATTTTGGAGACACCATTTCTAGATCAATAACGGTGCTAGGAGACACTTCTTACCAGCTTAGTGATGTGGATTTATGTCCGGGTGAATCCGTACAAATTGGTCTTACACCTAATCCTAACCCAGCCATTTCATATCTATGGAGCCCTGCTCTAAATTTGAGTGATACAGCTATTTCAAATCCATTCTGTAGTCCCACAAGTTCTGGTTCCTACACGCTTTTTATATCCAATGGAATATGTGTTGATACGGTGACTCAAAATATTAACGTGAATACTCCCCTATTAAGTTTACCTGCAGATACAACTCTATGTTCAGATACAAATTCATTTACAATTACTGCCAATTCATTTGGGACCAGCAACCAATATATTTGGTCCACAGAAAATCAATTTTTAGACACAATAAATTCTTCCATTAATAGTCCCTCAATTACGGTTTCTCCTGCAACAAATACTACGTATTATGTTCAAATCAACAACAATGGATGTGAACTATCAGATAGCATAAACGTTTTACTTGCCAACTCTGGAACGCAGTCTTCATCGGATACAATAATTTGTTTGGAAGACTCAGTAATGTTAACAATAGAAAATTTATTTCCAAACGATACATTGATTTACGATTGGCAACCAAGTGCATTAATTAGTCCCGATAATACTAATGATACAATTTGGGTTAGCCCCTCAACTACCACCACATTTTATGTTCAGTCTCAAAGTTTAATTAGTGGTTGTATAACATTTGATTCAGTAATTGTTATTGTGGATACCTTGTCAAACTTAAACACAAGTGTCAGTAGCAATTTTGACACAGTTCCTGAAGGAGGAAATGCTAGTCTCCTCGTTCTTCCCGGTGGATATACTTACGATTGGAGCCCTATTGAAAGCCTGAGTAATTCTTCGATTCAAAATCCAATTGCAAGTCCCGAAAATACGACAACATACTATGTTACAATTTCCGGACAAGCATGCACCAAAACTGATTCAATTATCATTTACGTCAGCGAAATCATATGTGGCCCTCCATACATATATTTACCTAACGCATTTACTCCAAACCAAGACAATAAAAACGATTTACTGCTGGTAAGAGGAAACTACATTTTAGACGAAGAATTTGTTTTTAGAATTTTTGATAGATGGGGCAATTTAGTGTTTGAATCATTTGATCCGTCAACGGGTTGGGATGGAAATTATAAAGGGAAAGCATGTGACCCAGGTGTCTTTGTTTATTATTTCGAAGCGCTATGTATTGACAATGAAAAATACTTCGAAAAAGGAAATATAACTTTAATAAAATAATGAAATTCAGTAGTTTAGTTAATATTACCTTTATAATAGCTTTATTTAAATTTGGTATAGCTCAAGACATTCATTTTTCTCAATACAACTTAAGCCCATTAAATTTAAATCCTAGTTTAACTGGAGCATTTCAAGGTGATTTGAGATTTATTGGAAACCACAGAAATCAATGGTCTTCTGTAAGTAATCCCTATGCAACTTTTGGTTTTTCTTTTGAAAAAAAGAAGCTATTTAAATTACCAATATCTTTTGGATTTCAGATCAATCAAGACAGAGCTGGAGATTCAAAGCTCAATACCTTTCAAATCAATCCTAGTGTTTCATACAACTTCAGTTTTGATAGTTTAAATCGTTTTAGTGCTGGAGCTCAAATTGGTTTTACCAAACAAAATATTGATTACAATCCTCTATATTTTGATGCTCAATACAATGGTAGTGTTTATGACCCTTCGTTATCCAATCAGGAAAATTTTTCAATTAATAACAGAACCTACTTAAACTTCAATCTAGGGTTCCTTTATTCAATAAAAATAAACCCCAACATGGAATTGTCAACTGGAATATCCTTTTACAATTTGAACAATTCAAAACAATCCTATTTTAATGATAATTTAGTTCGATTGGATCTTCGTTCTACAATTCATTCCGTACTTACATGGAATTACAATAAAAATTTAATATTCTCACCTAGTTTGTTATGGCTAATTCAGGGAAAACACAAAGAATTCATAATCGGAACTAGCGGTGAATACATATTTGAAAATTTTATGCAAACCTACCGATCTGTTTATGGCGGAATTTCGTACCGTGGTAATGATGCGATTTTAATTAATGGAGGATATAAAATCAATAATTGGCAAATAGG
The DNA here is from genome assembly GCA_036123135.1 of Bacteroidota bacterium. Taxonomy (GTDB): domain Bacteria; phylum Bacteroidota; class Bacteroidia; order Flavobacteriales_D; family Parvicellaceae. The sequence continues at coordinate 28,102 of JAZADZ010000011.1, forward strand.
ATTAAATTATGATTTCAACCTTTCAAAACTTGTTCCGGCTTCGATTTACAGAGGTGGTTTTGAGATTTCAATTCTTTACATCATCGATAATTCTCCAACAAAAAATGTCATTCATAGAATTTGCCCTGACTTCATCTAATGAAAAAAATTGTATTAAATATCATACTGTGTAGTTTGATGACAGGTTCTGTTTTTAGCCAATCTGCTAAACAACAAATAAAGTATGCCAAAAAACTTGTCAAACAAGGAAATCATTACGGCGCATCTATTTATTTCAAAAGTGCACTTTATTTAGATTCATCAAACTTTGATCTAATTTACAGCTATGCACAAAGCCTTAGAAACTACAACAATTACAATGAAGCTGAATATTATTACAAAAAAATAACTGTTAAAGACAGAGCAGGAAGAATTTATAAGGATGCGAATTTTTGGCTGGCAACTATGCAAAAGTTTAACGCTAAATACAAAGAATCACTCAAGAGCTGGAAAAAAGTAAAATCCATCTATAAAAACGAAAAAAAATCTTATCAATACTTAAAGGCAAAAAAAGAAATCAATTCTTGCATTTTTGCATTGCGTAATCAAAATGATTCATCAGACGTTCTTCTAAAAAATTATGGCAGCACTGTTAATACTACTGATTCAGAATTTAGTGGAAAGCTATTTGATAACACATTAGAATTCAGCTCTTTAAGAGCAGACAGTATTAATGACGAATTAGAAGTGTTTGAACCACATTACAGAGTTGGGATTTATTCCACAAAATTCAATGAAAACTGGCAAAAGCCACAGCTAATCGACACATCAACAGTCAATAACAACAATTTCCACAATGCCAATGGCACGTACTCTCCTAATAGAGATTTATATATTTTTAGTAGGTGCGATAGTATAAATGGATGTAGTTTATTTTATTCAAAGATTATTAATGGTAGAAAAACTAAACCTATAAAACTTCCTCAAAAAATTAATGAAAATGGTTCCAACACCACACATCCACACATAACAATTGTTAATGAAAAATTAATTTTATTCTTCAGTTCGAATAGAAAAGGTGGTCTTGGGAACATGGACATTTGGTATGCAGAAATATTCGATGGTCCATCATTTGGAAAAGCAAAACATACGGGGTCTAAAATAAATAGCCCAGATGCAGAGATAAGCCCTTTCTTCAATTCATCAAGTAGTGAGCTTTATTTTAGCAGTACGTGGCACAATGGATTTGGTGGTTTTGATGTCTTTAAGAGTCGATTCATTGATAACGTTTTTAAAAATCCTGAAAATTTACTTCCTCCCATCAACTCTTCCTACAATGACCTATACTTTTTCATAGACTCCAAAAATGAACAAAAAGCGATTCTCTCTTCAAATAGAATGGGGATTATTTACAAAAAAGGTCCAACATGTTGTAATGATCTTTGGGAGGTAACATTAAATAAGAACATAAATAATAAAGTTGTTGCCATTAATTCTTTGGATGATTTAAATAAATATCTTCCTGTTACTCTTTATTTTCACAATGATAGACCAGGACCGAAAAGTTTAGATACTGTTGTTACCACAAATTATCTTGAAAGCTATTACAGCTATTTGAAACTTTTAGAGATCTACAGAAAAGAATACTCTAAAGGACTTAAAGGGGAAAAGAAAATTCAAGCTCAGCTTGATATTGACGACTTTTTCAAACATTATGTAGACAAAGGAATTTCTGATTTACAGCTTTTTACCAATTTACTGCTCAAAGAGCTTGAAAAAGGTCAGAAAATTGAAGTGACCATTAAAGGATTTGCAAGTCCACTTGCAAAATCCAATTATAATGTGAATCTCACTAAAAGAAGAATTTCCAGTTTAATTAATTTTTTAAGAGCTTTTGATAAAGGTCAGTTCAACCGCTACATTGATGGTGGGTTTTTAATCTTCAATTCTATACCTTTTGGTGAATACACTTCAAAATCTTCGGTAAGTGATGATTATTACGATCAACGTAATTCAATTTACAACAGAAGTGCAGCTTTAGAAAGAAGAATAGAAATTCAAAGCATTAGAAAAGCCAATTATAATTTTGATAACTATGCTGAATTATCTGTTGATGCATCGACTTTTGATTTTGGAAAACTTATTAAAGGTGAATTGGCCAAACACACTTTTATATTAAAGAATACTGGTAACAAAAGATTAGAAATTTTACAAATTGAAAATAGCTGTGGATGTACTACTTCAAAATTTGAAAAACTTGTGATTGAACCTGGTCAAACAAGCTCACTTGATGTGGAAATTAATACTAATGATCTCATTGGAAAACAAGTTAAATCTGTTACTATAATTTCAGATGCATTTCCAACAACTAAGAGACTTGTTTTAACAGCAGAGATATTTAATGATTAAAAGCTGAATATTTAACTTAATTTAATATACCTTGAATCATATTTACGTTTTTCATTCAAATTATTTTAATCGTTAAACAATAAAAACAAACAACCAGTATTTTTCTATTTTTATAGAAACTTCATAATATATGTTTGATAATATTGATTTAAAAGAGAAGATCACTTCTTCAAGAGATTCTTCACAAGTTGATTTTGACATCAATTCCTTTCACAAAATAATTGAAGAAGAAATCAAAAACGAAAAAAAAATACTCTCTAATCTTTCGTGTTCAAAGTTTAAGTATCAAAATCTAGACATCACTAAATTGGATGTAGAAAACATTTATGATATTAAAGAAATTAAAGAAACAGCAATCAAATATAGATTACGTTTTTTACCAAGTAAACACTACAAAAAAGATTTACCAATTGAAGCAATCCTCAAGATTAAAGAAATTTCAAAAAAACAACAAACAGAAATCTCTAATTTCATGATACTTGCTCCAGCTAAGGCATTAGAGCTTGAAGATGAAAATGCAGACCCACTTCTATTTATTGCGCTTTCAAAATCTAAATATTATCTTGTTCATCAGTGGGGAAATGACCTTAAATGGTACAACCAATTGAAAGCAATTCCTCTTACCAACCTTAGGTCCATGCTCATGACTATCGGTTTATTTGCCGCAATACTAGCTTTAATCACACCAACTTCAGTTATTTTAAGTAGTGCTGAAATTGACATGGGATATTGGGGATATCATCGAGTTGCTTGGTTTTTGTATGCCTATATTCTTTTCATCTCCATAACCACTTTTTTGTGCTTTTCTCAAAGCATATATCCAAGTGATTACCAGTGGAATAAAAAAACGTACAATTAATAAATCCCTAAGCACAACTTCAAGCGGAGTACTTTTTTAACGGATGAATAAACAGCAAGTTTAAACTCGTTGTCATCGTTCATTGAAGCAATTATTTCGTCGATGTCTTTCTCCTCATTAACAGGCATTAACAACATGTCACAACCGGCTTTCAAAGCCTTTAAACCACAATTTGGAACATTCACTACACCACCCATATTCATTGCATCTGTAATGATAATCCCATTGAAACCCAATGAATCTTTCAATAAATGGGAAACTATTTTTTCAGAACAAGTGGCGGGTAAGTCATTGGTAGAAAAATATTTGTTGTTTTTTATGGCTATGTGTGCTACCATTACTGAAAGAACTCCGTTTCTTATAACTGGAATATAATTTTCAACTTCTTTCATTTCACCATCGATATAAACCAGTTTCTTATGCGTATCTCCATTGACAAATCCATGACCTGGGAAATGTTTTGCAGTTGCAACAATTCCATTTGATTGTGTTACATCGATAAACCTATTTGAAAAATCAATTACGGTGTCCATGTCTAAACCAAAGCTTCTATTGCTTACTACTTCATTTGGAGAGGCATCAATAACTGGAGCGAAATTTTGAGTTATTCCTATAGATTTTAAATCATCTGAAATCTGTTGAGCAACTCGTTCTACTTCATCAATTGTTTTGATACTATTTGTTTTTGGAACTGGAGTTGACCCTTTGATTTTATATTTAATCAATGTTGGTTCGGCATCAGCACTGTAAATGGGTTTAGGGTATCCATGTGCATCCGAAATACTATCAAATAAGCGAACATAGCTTGTGAAGTTTTCAACTGTTCCGTTTAGCAGCAGTACACCACCAATTTTCCCTTTTTTGCACAAATCAATGACATGTTGATCAGGTTTACCTAATCGACCTACAGCAGGAACAATCAACTGCCCCACTCTATTTGTATCGTTTAATTCATCAAAAATTCGGTCTACTTCTTTTTGCAAATTTGGATTGTAATAATAAAAATCTTCCAATGAAAAGGATTGAGAAATAATAGTACAAGGGATAAAAAGGAGGATATATAAATACTTAATTTTCATTTTTGAAATATAATTTTTTCTATGATTGATGATTAAAATTGATTTCTGATTTTTTAAAATTAACATTGTTAATTATGTTCATTTGCAAAATTTGTACCTTAAAAAAATAATTACTTTTGTTGAAATTTTAAACAAATAAATGAGAAACTTACTTTTCATAGCAATAACATTGATTTGTTCTGTTCATTATACACAAACCACCATTCTTTCGGAAAATTTCAACAGCGGATTTCCAGCTGGTTGGCAACTTATCGATAATGATGGTGGAACTCCGTACAACAATCCGTCTGTAAATTTCATCACAGAAGCATTTGTTCTACACGAAGACTATGATTCATTATCAACAGGCGATTCAATTTTAATTGCAACTTCCTGGCTAGATCCAATTATCGATGCAGATGATTATTTAATTTTACCACCAGTTACCCTAGGAAGCTGGGGCAATTACCTATATTTTGACGCTAAATCTGTGGATCAATCCTATCCAGATGGAATTCAAATTCGATTCACAACAGGAAATTTATCGGTAGATTCTATTCTTGCTGGAGGTATTTTGTTTGATACATTAGCAGCCCCACCTTACTGGACTAATTTTTCGGTACGACTTGATACACTTGGACTTCAAAATCAAACGGTAAATTTTGTAATTCGTCACTACGCCTCCGATCAATTTATCTTAGCAATTGACAACATTAGAATTGACATCAACGATCCATCTAACGTAGTAAATAATCCCTCAAACCTCTATTCTATTTTTCCAAACCCATGTGAAAATGTTTTTTACATTGATGGACTTACAGAAAAAAAAGAGTACCAAATTTTTAACCTACAAGGAAAATTAGTTCAAAATGGTGCTACTATCAACTCCATTGAATTAGACTTAGCAAAAGGAATTTACGTTTTAAAAGTTGAAGGATTTTCAACTATGCTAAGAGTGCAATAAAAAAAACCCACACAGTAAATGGTTGTCAAACTTGGGTTCAACATGGTTGAGAACTCAAACCTAGGTCTGTAATCCGACTAGCATTTAAAATGGTCGGCACGCCATTGCTAAGTAAATCTTGTTCCCAATTTTAAAGGTGTTAAGTTTAAAAACGGCACTATGTGGGCGGTGGTAAACCTGGCTTAAGTACTTTCTAAATAGCATTTTGCCTTATTAAATTTACAACAATATTGACTAATTTGCAACGCCAAAAACGGTTAAGTTGAATTGGAAATTCAATAATATCATTCCTACTACTCTGCAAGATTTTAACTTGGAAAATTCTCAGTTATGGGGAAAAGAAATCGAATTTATCTCAGAAAAAAATTATGTTGTCTGCTCAGAGTCCGGAAAGGGGAAAACAACCTTTTCTAATTTCTGTATTGGAGTGAGAAAAGATTATTCTGGAGAATTAATGCTAAATGAAACTTTAATCAACCAAATTGATTTAAACAGATGGAGTACTATTCGTTCCAAAAAAGTTGCATATGTACCACAAAATCTACAGCTTCTTGAAAACCATACAATATGGGAAAATCTTTTAATAAAAAATGACCTAACCAAATTCAAATCCAACAAAGAAATTTACCATCTTTTAGAGGTATTTGGAATTAGCGACATAAAAAATAAAAAGACCAATGAAACTTCTTTAGGTCAACAACAAAGAACTGCACTAATAAGAGCACTCATTCAGCCATTTGAAACTATACTTATGGATGAACCTTTTTCTCATTTGGACAGTCAAAATATTTTAATTGCAACAAATGAAATATTAAAAGCGTGTAAACAACAAAACGCAAATTTTATACTTACCTCGTTAAGTAAACAGACCCCATTCGACAACGTTTCAACTGTTCAAATATGATTCAAAAAATATTTGCAAAAAACACTAAAAAATCTGCGATTTGGGTAGCATCGCTTGGAACAGTTATTGGATTAAGTCTTCTTTTTTTGTCCATCCAATTGTATTTAGATATCAGAACAATGTCAGCTCAAGAAAATAATTTCATCCAAAACGATTACATAGTTGTAAAAAAAAAGGTTTCCGAGTTGTCTTCTTTTGGAATCAACAACAATTGCTTTTCTAATCAAGAACTAGAAGAATTATCAGCTCAGAATTTTGTGAAATCAATGGCTGTATTCCAAGGTTGTCGATACAAGGTTTTTGTACAATTGAGTCAGAATGGAGGAGCTTTTCCAGAATTCTCAACACTTGCATATTTTGAGTCGATTCCAGATAAGTATATCGATGTTGAGACCCAAAATTGGAATTGGGAAGAAAAAGACTCAATTGTTCCCCTGATCCTCCCATCTACTTACATTGATGCATACAACTTTGGAATTGCACTATCAATGGGAACACCTCAGCTTAGTAAAAAATTACTTTCTACCGTCCCTTTTAAGCTTAAAATCGAAGGGAATCAAAAGAAGAAAACATATTACTCAAAAGTCATAGGATTTTCGGATAGGATCAATAGTATTTTAGTACCTGACTCCTTTTTAAAATATACCAACACGATTTATGGAAATACCAATACAAATCCAAATGGTAAAATTATTATAGAAACAATAAATGCTAAAAGTCAAAGAATTAAAGATTTTCTAACTCAAAATAATTATCAAACTAATCTAGAACTCATTAAAGTGAACAAAGTTCAAGAAATTTTAAAAGATGGTTTGGTCTATCAGCTTTGTATAAGTCTAATAATTATAGTTCAATCTGTGCTGTTGTTTCTCTTTTATTCCAAAATATTAATCAGTAAATCATCGTACGAAATCAAAACACTTATAATACTTGGTTACTCAGTTAATACCATTAGCAAAACCTTAAGTTCTTTAACTACAAAATTTTATGTTTGCATGGTAGGTTTGAGCTTTATTATTGCACTTATTTCAAAAAACTACATTAACTATTGGTTGATTAACCAAAAACAAATTGAGCTGCAAAATGGATTAAGTGTAGTTACCCTACTAATTGGTTTAATTTTTTCAATACTATTTATTGGTATAAATACAATTAGCACAAAAAAAAGAATTACTCAACTGGCTGGTTAATTTTCCTAAAATTTTGTTAAAATATTACATATATAAGCACCAATTGGATTTTTGGTTCGTCTTTTGATTAATTTCAAATTATCATTATTTAACTCATGCGATTAATACTCTTTCTATTTTTCACTATTTCATCTTTTTTAAGCTTTGCTCAACAGCTTAAATTCAAAATTGATGGTCTAAATGACACCACTGTATTTTTAGGCAGATATTTAGGTGACAGGTTATACTATGCTGACACTTCTTTTTCTGAGAACGGAATTGTTCAATTTAAAAAGGACAACTACAAACCTGGAGTCTATGCTCTAATCTGTCCTGGTCCATCTTATTTTGAATTTATTATGGCAGATAAAGAAGTAGAGATGGAAACAACGATAGGATCATTTATTCCAAACATGAAAGTAAAAAAGTCAATTGAGAACAAACTGTTTTACGGATATATCCAATTTATCAATCAAAAGAAAAAACAAGCAGAATCTTTCAAAAAGACTGGTGAAAAAGATAAACTTGAGGCCATTGACAACGAAGTAAAAGCATATCAACGAAAGATTGTATCGGAAAATAAAGACAAACTAATTGGTAAAATTCTAAACATGAGTATTGATCCAGTTATCCCTGATGAGATCATTGAAAACGATACACTTAAATATAAATTTTACTTGAATCATTTTTGGGATAATATTGATTTAGGAGATGCAAGAATTGTTCATTCTCCAGTATACCATAACAAACTGAACTATTTTTTCAAAAAATTACTCATTCAACACCCCGACACAATTTGTCGTTACGCCCATAAAATCCTCAGTAAAGTCGAGGAAGGTACCGACCTTTTCAAGTACACGGTTCATTTTATTACCTACAATTTTGAAACCTCCAAAATAATGGGAATGGATGGTGTTTTTGTTTGTATGGCTAAAGATTACTATTGTCCACCAGATAATTCAAAAGCGTTTTGGTTAAAAAAAGAAAAACTTGACGAATTATGCGAAAAAGCTTCTGCACTTGAGCCTTTGCTCATTGGCAAAATGGCACCAAGGATTATTCTTGCTGACACATCTGAAAAAAAGTGGATTGATTTTTATCAACTTCCAAATAAATACAATTTACTCATCTTTTGGGACCCTGACTGTGGACATTGCAAAAAAGAAATACCTAAGCTCAAAAAAATGTACCAGGAGCTTAAAGACAAGAACGTTGATATTGAATTTATTGCAGTTGGTACAAATCTAGAAAATGATAAATGGAAAAAATTTATTAGCAAAAATCAATTAAAATGGATTAATCTTTCTGACTTTCCTGAAGCAAATGAAAATCCAAAAAAGTATTTGTTTGAGAAAAGAGTTACAGATCTAAAAAGTTTAAACTTCAGAAAAACGTACGATATTTTTAGCACTCCACAAGTGTACTTATTAGATGCAAACAAAAAAATTATTGGAAAAAAATTAGATGCATTGACCTTTGGAAATTTGCTACAGCAACTTGAAAAGATTAAAATTCCTTATGTTCAATTACTTGAAAAACAAAAGGAAGAAAAAGAAAAAGAAAAAAAGAATAACAATGTTAACAAAGCTGACTAGCTTTAGCAACCTTTTTGTTAATGAATTGTTAAAGAACTGCACTCAATAAATAGTATTATTAAATTAACCTAACAAAAAATGATAATAATGAAAAAATCAATCCTTTCCTTCAATCTATTGCTTATCGCTTTATTCGCTTCAAGCTTTTCTGTTTTTTCACAGGAAGTTGTTCCAGTTAAAGTAGGTGGTGCTGAAATATCGTTCGATAAAGAAACACACGATTACGGAACCATGCAACAACATGCAAATGGTGAATGTGTTTTTGTTTTTACCAACACTGGCTCCGAAGACCTAGTGATTTCGAATGCCAAAGGTTCATGTGGATGTACAGTACCCTCATGGCCAAGAGAACCAATCGCTCCTGGAGAAACTGGAGAATTAAAGGTTAAATACGATACCAAAAGAATTGGTTTAATAAATAAATCTGTCACTATACAATCTAATGCTACCAACAATCCAGTTAAAATCATTAGAATAAAAGGTGAAATAAAAGCTCCTGACAATTCTGCCTCTCCAATGAAACCAGCTGAAGGTCCTGTTAACGAGTAATTCATATAATCTAGTTGTTTATGCCTCCCTGCTATTTAGTATGGGAGGTTTTTTTTGTTCTACAGAATTCTCAATATGGCTAAATACCTAATCTTTTTAGTACCTGCGTTTGTGTGCTGTTCTTTTTTTTCACAGGAAAAATACAATAGCCTATTGTGGAAAATTTATTCAAATGAACTCAAAGACACCTCTTACATCTATGGAACAATGCACACACAAGATGAAAGAGTTTTTAATTTCAAACCAGGGGTTCTTGAAGCTTTTAAAAGCGCAGAAATCTATGCTATGGAGCTCAATATTGATAGTGTAAACCAAACAGAACTTATGGAAGGTCTTCTCATGGATTCTTCAAAAACGTTAAAACAGCTCCTATCAAAAAACGAATACTCAGAAGTTTCTAGATATTTCTCTGATTCTTTGAACATGAGCTTGTTCTTTTTTGAAAAAATCCAACCCATATACACAGCTCAAATGGTTGCAACCAAAGAATTAGGTAATCAACAAAATTTAGCTTTAGATGTTTATTTTCATTCGCTAGCAAAACAGCAAAATAAAAAAATAGTAGGTCTTGAGAAAATGGTGGAGCAACTCAATGTTTTTCAGAAATTCCCTTATACACTCCAAGCAAAGGAATTAGTTAAAGCTGTAAGAGAAGCAATGTCCTCACAATCAAACGAATTAGAAAAAATAATCGAATTATACATTAAAGAAGATTTAGACAGTTTACTATTGTTGACTGTTGAAAGCCAGCTTGAGGATACTACATACGCCAAAATAATAAATGATAATCTATTGGTTTCAAGAAACTATACCATGGCTAATAGGTCGGAAAAATACCTTAAAAAACATTCAGTTTTTATAGCTGTAGGTGCTGCCCACCTTCCAGGTAAAAAGGGAATAATACATTTACTAAGAAATAAGGGATATAAGGTTGAACCCTATTAGACAGCTATAGATAATAGCTCAGCCATTTTAGTTCCTAAATCAGCTGGAGAATCAACAACATGAACTCCACAATCTCTAAGAATTTTTTTCTTAGCAGCAGCAGTATCGCTTTCTCCACCAACAATAGCACCAGCATGACCCATTGTTCGTCCTTTAGGTGCGGTATCTCCAGCAATAAAAGCCACAACTGGCTTTGTTCCGTTTTCCTTAATCCACATTCCAGCTTCAGCTTCAAGATTTCCACCAATTTCACCAATCATAATAATACCATTGGTTTCATCATCATTCATTAACAACTCAACGGCTTCTTTAGTTGTTGTTCCAATTATAGGGTCTCCACCTATTCCAATGGCAGTAGTTTGTCCCAAACCAACTTTTGAAATTTGATCTACAGCTTCATAGGTTAATGTACCTGACTTACTTACAATACCAATGGAACCTTTTTGAAAAATAAATCCTGGCATTATACCAACTTTTGCCTCTCCAGCAGTTATTACACCTGGACAGTTAGGGCCAACAAGAGTACAATCTAAATCTTTTAGGTAGTCTTTTACCTTAATCATATCTGCAACTGGAATTCCCTCAGTTATACAAATAATAACACGAATTCCAGATGAGGCAGATTCAAGAATCGCATCAGAGGCAAATGCTGGAGGAACAAAAATAATTGATACATCAGCCCCAGTCGAAGAAACGGCTTCATTAACGGTGTTGAAAACAGGTTTTCCAAGATGAGTTGTGCCTCCTTTTCCAGGTGTGACACCACCTACAATAGTAGTTCCATATTCAATCATTTGCTCAGAATGAAAAGTACCTTCGCTCCCTGTGAACCCTTGAACTATTACTTTTGAATCTTTATTTATAAGTACACTCATGACTTTTTGCTTTCAAATTTTAAAGTGCTAATGTAAATATTTGGTGTTATATAACTAAAAAAACCGCTCAAATATTGAGCGGTTTTTATGTAAATGTTAATAAAAGAATTTTACTTCTTCTTTTTGTCCATTTCTTTCTTTAGATCAGCCAAAGCACCTAAGTCGCCTAGAGTAGTTTTCTCTGCAGCTTCATTTAGATTTTTCACTGCTCTGCTTGTAGATTTTGACTTAGCTTTCTTCTTTTTATCTTCAGCCTGTCCCCAAACCTTAGTATGAGAAACTAGAATCTTTTTGCTGTCTTTATTGAACTCAATGACTTTAAAAGGAGCCTTATCGTCAAGAGATAAATCAGAACCATCTTCTTTTTTCATGTGTTTTGCAGGACAATAAGATTCGACTCCATAAGGAAGAGAAATAATTCCAGCTTTATCTTTCATCTTTGCAACTGTTCCTTCGTGCTCAGAACCAAGTTCAAACAAAGTCTCGTAAACATCCCAAGGATTCTCCTCAAGTTGTTTGTAGCCAAGGCTCAGTCTTCTACTTTCTTTGTCTAATTCAAGCACAATGATTTCAAGTTCATCTCCAACAGCGCAAAACTCTGATGGGTGCTTGAATTTTTTCTCCCACGATAGGTCTGAAATATGAATTAAACCATCAATACCTTCTTCAACTTCAACAAAAACACCGAAATTGGTGAAGTTCCTCACCTTAGAACTGTGCTTTGAACCAACTGGGTATTTAGTTTCAATATTCTCCCAAGGATCGGGCATTAATTGTTTGATCCCAAGTGACATTTTTCTTTCTTCGCGGTCAAGAGTTAAAATTACAGCTTCAACCTCATCACCAACTTTCAAGAAATCATTAGCAGTTCTTAGGTGTTGACTCCAGCTCATTTCAGAAACATGGACTAAACCTTCCACGCCAGTAGCGATTTCAACAAAAGCTCCATAATCAGCCAATACAACTACCTTTCCTTTAACCTTGTCTCCAACATTTACATTTGGATCAAGATTTTCCCAAGGATGTTCGTTCAATTGTTTTAATCCTAGAGCAATTCTTTTTTTGTTGTCGTCAAAATCAAGAATTACAACTTTAATTTTTTCATCAAGTGTAACAACTTCCTCAGGATGATTCACTCTTCCCCAAGAAAGGTCAGTGATGTGTACTAAACCATCTACACCACCCAAATCAATGAACACACCATAGGAGGTAATGTTTTTAACTGTTCCCTCAAGAACTTGACCTTTTTCAAGGCCAGACATGATTTGTTTCTTTTGTTCTTCAATTTCAGCTTCAATCAATGCTTTGTGAGAAACAACAACATTTTTAAATTCATGGTTGATTTTTACAACCTTAAATTCCATGTTTTTACCAACGTATTGATCGTAATCTCTAATTGGTTTAACATCGATTTGAGAACCAGGTAAGAATGATTCTAAACCAAAAACATCAACAATTAAACCTCCTTTGGTTCTACATTTAACAAATCCTGTGACAATTTCTCCAGAAACAAGAATTTCATTGACTCTTTGCCAAGCTCTATGTGTTCTGGCAATTTTGTGAGAAACGACAAGCTGACCAGTTTTATCCTCCATACTTTCAATGTAGAGGTCAACTTCGTCTCCTATTTTTAAATCAGGATTGTATCTAAATTCATTCTTAGGAACAATACCTTCGCTTTTGTAGTTGATGTTTATTACAACTTCTTTTTTATTGATAGCAATAACAAAACCTTTAATCAGCTCTTTTTCTTCAATCTGAGTAAGTGTTACATCATATATATCGTTAAGCTTTTTTCTTTCGTCCTTGGAGTACGTATCAAGGTCAGATTCAAATGCATCCCAATCAAATTCTTTAACTGGAGCTTTTTCGGCATCTTTCGAGCTGGACTGAACAACATCATCTGAAATATTTTCAACAACATCAACAACTTTCTCCTCGACTGGAGCTTCTTGAACAATAGAAGATGTTTCAACAGCAACAGGTGCAGCTTTTTTTGCCGCTGTAGTTTTCTTGGCTGTAGTTGTAGTCTTTTTTGCTGTAGTTTTCTTTTCAGTGGTTTTCTTAGCTGAAGTTGACTTAGCAGCAGTTTTTTTAGAAGTTGTGGTTTTTTTAGCAGCTGTAGTAGATTTTTTAGCTGAGGTTGCTTTTGTAGAATTAGAATCTTCTGCAGAAGCTTTTTTTTCTTTTGATTCGGCCATTTGGCTTATTTTTATTGTATCTCGAATAACGGCAATTTCGAGAGCGATTAACATACCTGAGCCGTCAGGTGTACAAATTGGGTTGCAAATGTAGTGTTTTAACGATGAAAATCAAATTTTGCGTCTCTTTTCTAAATCTATCCTTTAAATTCACTCAAAAAAATTGAATTTCTCGAAAAAAATATTCTTACATAGTTTTAATTTAGCACCATGAATTTAGATGAAAAGTTCATGCTTAGATGTCTGGAGCTAGCTAGACTTGGACTTGGGTTTACTTCACCTAACCCAATGGTTGGATGTGTTATTGTAAACAATAAAGGGAAAATTATTGGCGAAGGATATCATCAAAAATGTGGTGAAAATCATGCTGAGGTCAATGCAATAAATAACGTTAAAAATAAAGCTGAGCTCAAGTTTTCTACACTATATGTCTCTTTAGAACCTTGCTCTCATTTTGGGAAAACACCCCCATGCTCTGACTTAATTATACAATATCAAATACCTAAAGTAGTCATAGGCTGCCAAGACCCACATTCTAAAGTCAATGGAAAAGGGATTGCTCGATTAAAAAATGCTAACATTGAAGTTGTAGTTGATATACTTGAAAAAAAATGCATTGAACTCAATAAAAGATTTTTTTCTTTTCATAAAAATAAGCGACCATATGTCATTCTTAAATGGGCTCAGACTAAAGATCATTTTATTGATGTCAAAAGAACCTCAAAAAAACAACGAATTAATTGGATAACTTCAAAAACTACAAAACAACTGACACATTCCTGGAGAGCTGAGGAGGATGCTATTTTGGTTGGAAAAAATACAGTGCTTAATGACAATCCTTCCCTAACGACAAGAGAGGTTGTTGGGAAAAATCCTACTCGATTTATAATAGATCCAAGTCTAACTCTAAACAAAGAGTTGAAAATATTTACAGATGAACACCCTCTTTATGTTTTGAATTGCCAAAAAAACGAATCAAAAGGGAAAATCAACTATTTAAAATTTAACCCAGAAAAAAGTATTGAAGGAATTTTAGATTTACTTAATAATTTAAACATTCAATCTGTCATAATTGAGGGAGGAGCAACTACTATAAATCATTTTATCAATACAGATTGTTGGGATGAGGCAAGAGTTTTAACTGGGAACAAATATTTCACAAATGGATTAAAAGCCCCAAATTTATCCATGCAACCTGAATCGAATTTATATTTAGGCGAAGACGAAATCACTATTTTTAAAAATACATGATTGAGATTACTCTAACGATTGTTACTTTCTCTTTAATGCTGATAATTTTTAAGTACTTTGAGATTTTCAAAGTAAACAATCTACAAGCAATTATTGTAAATTACATTACAGCAGGGGTACTAGCTCTTGTTGCAGACGGAAGTGTTTTAACAAACAATTTCTCTATTACAAACCTTTTTCAATCCACATTCATATACTATGCACTAATCATTGGGGTTCTTTTCATTATTACATTCAATCTTATAGCATTTGGAACACAAAAAATTGGCATAGCTATCACAACTGTTTCCAACAAAATGTCCATGATTATCCCAGTTTTGATTGGTTTATTTGTTTTTAAAGAAGACAAAAACTTTTTAAAGCTTATTGGAATTGTACTAGCAATCTTGGCGATATTTTTTTCATGCTCAAAAAATGGTAAGTTATCTTTCGACAAGAAATACCTTCCAATTATTATTTTAGTTTTTATTGGTCAAGGAATTGCCGACAGTACATTAAAATGGGCACAAGAATTTGCCATCAATGCATCCAATAATAATGTGTTTTTTGCAACCACATTTTTTACTGCTGCATTTTCAGGAACCTTATTTATGATGATTCAACTAAGAAAAATTACAGTAACTCTGAGAAGTTTACTTTGGGGAGTTATTCTAGGAATACCAAATTACTTCACACTTTATTTTTTTGTAGAGGCTTTATCCGCCAGAGTTTTTGAAAGCTCACAAGTATTTCCAATTGTGAACATGGGGGTAATTGTATTAACTGCTGTTATGGGAATCATTCTTTTCAGAGAACACCTTTCGAAAAGTAATTGGATGGGAATTCTTCTTGCACTTATTGCGATATCATTGATTACATTTTCAAATGATTTCATTAAGTTTTTGGATGTTGGATAGCTACAAAACCATCGAAAAAGAATCAATAAGCGTACACAAACAGTTGGGCAGTAAATTTATTGCTCATCTATTCCCTATTGCAAGTGAAGGAGATTTCAAAAATAAACTCAATCACCTAACAAAAAAATACATCAATGCAAAACATTTTTGCTATGCTTACAAAACACTTCCAAATGGATCAAATTTTAGATACAATGATGGTGGTGAACCTACTAATAGCGCTGGTAAACCAATTTTAGCACAGCTTGATAGTGTTGATATAACTTATTGTGCATGCGTAGTGGTCCGCTATTTTGGAGGTGTAAAATTAGGAGTTGGTGGATTAATTAAAGCTTTTAAGGAAGTCTCCAAACAAGCAATTCAAGACAATTACATAATCCAAAAGGAAAGAACCATGCAAGTAACAATTAATTTTAATTATGCTCAAATAAACTTAGTTATGGGAATGATAAAAAAATTAAAACTTAATGTATTGCATCAAGAACTTAAGGAAAAGTGTATGATTCGTTTAGAATGTCCTTTTAAAACTGAAATTGCAATGAAAAATATACTCACTAGAGAAGACATTACATTTCAAATAACAGAGAATTAAGTGTGCTAATCCATTAAATTTGCTGAAAGTCTATCAAGCTGCTCAGCAGTTTGAGAATTCACATTAACCAAAGGAAGCCTTAAAGTATCACCACAAATGGATAAAAGTTTTAATACATGCTTTATTCCAGAGGGATTTCCATCTGCAAATAAATATTGAATAATTTCAAATAGCTCATAGTGCTTTTGCCTAGCAAGTTTTATATCACCTGCGAGCGAAGAATGAACAAGATCTGAAAATTGTTTCGGAAAAGCATTTGCTACAACTGAAATTACACCGTCTCCACCAATTGCCAGATGAGGCAATGTGAGCGCATCGTCACCAGAAAGGACTAAGAAATCTTTAGGCTTTTGGTTGATTATAGTCATAATTTGTTCTAGATTTCCAGAAGCTTCTTTGACCGCAACAATATTTTTGATTTCATGAGCAAGTTCTAAGGTAGTTTCAGGTAAAAGATTGCTTGAGGTTCTTCCAGGAACATTGTACAATATAATTGGTAAATCGGTAACTGATGCTATTGCTTTATAATGTTCAATAATTCCATTTTGAGAGGGTTTATTGTAATATGGACTAACTGATAATATTCCATCAATTCCATCGTTTTTCAACCCCTCCAACTGTTTTGACACACCAACAGTATTGTTTCCACCGACTCCAAGGACTATTGGAAGACGATTTTCGTTGACTTCAATCGTAAAATCTAAAACAGATTTTTTTTCATCATTAGAAAGTGTAGCAGACTCTCCGGTTGTTCCTTGAACTACTAGATAATCTGTACCATTTTCAACTTGAAAACGAATTAACTTTTCGAGTCCCCTAAAGTCAACAGACCCGTTAGTATTAAACGGAGTGACCAGAGCAACTCCTAAACCTCCAAAACTTCTCATATTTTAGCTCCTGATTTTATTTTATTGTATTTAGAAATATTTCCTGGATCAAGCTTTACCAATAAATTGTATACTCTCATTCTGAGATCTGTTTGAACTGGTGCGAAAAGACTTACAACTTCATCATTTTTTGCAGTAAAAAACAATTGTATGTTGAATGAATTAGGTCTTGCTTTGTGAATGGATTCAAGAAGTTGTAAAGCATTAAAAATAGTTTGAAGACTTTCTTCCCTATTTTGATACGCATTGTCAAAGCCTTTACGATGGAAATCGTAATAACATTGTCTTAAAGGCTTAAAAAGTGCTTGAGTTGCATTTTGAATTAGCCAATACCTATTCCTACTTCCTTCATTTGGCTTCCAACCAGGTTCTGGAGCATTTTGGCAATTTGAAACAATTTGCATGGCCTTGTCAAAAAATGGCGTACCACCTTCCATTGAATAAGAGTCGTAATCATACCCAATTACCATGTAAATGTAAAAGGCCAATACATCCGCTAAATTGTCAAAATGATTGTCGGGTTTAAAAATTATAGCAGTATTTCTCAAATATCGAAATTGTAGATTGGGATCACTGTAATTGAAGAGTCTGCTTTTGTAGCTTGAATTAAATACTGGTCTTGATGAGCTAATTTGAATGCTTCCTCTAAATTCATCACTTGAAATTTTATCTTGAATGTTAATTAGAATATTGCATTCGATTCGTTCGTGGAGTTTAAACTGATCGTTGGTCCATTTTGTGTTGTTTACAAATTCGAAAACTGAAGATTGTAACGACTGAATGATTTCCTGGTTTGCAGGATTACTTTGAAGGGTTGGAGCAATCACAGAAACTTCGCAATTCAACTCCTGAGTAAAAGCTGAAAAAATTGGAAGAAAAATAAGTATTGGAAAAAGTTTTCTCATCATAGCATAGTCTCCACTACATCTAAAATATCTTTTGCAACATCTAATTTATGCTTTAACTCAAAACTAATCATTTTATTATTTCTTTTAATAATGGTAATTTGATTGGTATCTGTTGCAAAACCAGCACCTTCAGACTTTAATGAATTTAAAACAATAGCATCAAGATTTTTAGCCCTTAATTTTTCATTTGCATTTTCAACCTCGTTGTCTGTTTCTAACGCAAATCCAATCAATAACTGATGCTCTTTTGATTCACCAAGGTGACGCAACACATCCTTGGTTTTTTCAAGCTTCAAATCTAAATCAGCTGTCTTCTTTTTAATTTTCGATGTAGAAGGATGTTTAACGCTGTAGTCAGCAACAGCTGCCGCCATGATGACAATATCTGACTCAGTGAAAAATCTAAGAACTGAATCGAACATTTCCTGAGCAGAAGTAATGTCAACTCGCTCAACACCTTCAGGTGTGGTTAAAGAAACCGGACCAGAAACAAGTACCACTTCTGCACCTCTTTGAGCAGCTATTTCAGCAATAGCAAAACCCATTTTACCGGAGGAATGATTTCCAAT
Organism: Bacteroidota bacterium; assembly: GCA_036123135.1. Classification (GTDB taxonomy): domain Bacteria; phylum Bacteroidota; class Bacteroidia; order Flavobacteriales_D; family Parvicellaceae. The sequence goes on from JAZADZ010000011.1 coordinate 46,712, forward strand.
AAATCGTACAGGGTCAATAGCTTCGTGAGTTGGACCAGCAGTAACAATAATTTTTTTTCCACGGAGTGTTGCCAAATCAAGAAAATAATTATTTACGTATTCAGTAATATTTTCGGGCTCTGCAAGTCTACCTTCACCTTCTAAACCGCTTGCCAATTCCCCATATTCAGGTTGAATTATTTGATTTCCTCTACTTGATAGCACATTTAAGTTTTCTTGAGTTGAGGGGTGCTTAAACATATCCAGATCCATGGCTGGAGCGATAAAAACTGGACATCTGGCCGATAAATAAGTTGCGTATAAAAAAGAGTCAGCATTTCCGCTTACTAGTTTGGCTAAAGTATTGGCAGTTGAGGGAGCAATTATCATTAAATCTGCCCAAATTCCCAAATCAACATGATTGTTCCAAACTCCTGAATTGGTGTCTTTAACAAAATCTTTTGTGACAGGGTTTTTAGATAAGGTAGAAAGTGTTAAGGGTGTTATAAACTCGCAAGAAGCATTTGTCATTATGACTTTGACCTGAGCGCCTTTTTTAATAAATTCTCTTACGATTAGTGCTGACTTATATGCAGCAATACTGCCAGTAACTGCGAGAAGCACATTCTTCCCATTCAGCATAGCGGGAGATTTAATTTTCTTCCTTTTCAGGCTGTCTCCAGAAAAGGGAATCCAATTCTAATTCTTGAATGGCAATTGCTCCAGGTTTAGGCAAGCGCTCATAAAATCTAGAAACTTCAATTTGTTCTCGGTTTTCAAAAATTTCTTCCAAATTATCGGTAGTCGAAGCAAATTCATCAAGTTTTTGCGAAAGCTCTTCTTTAAGCTCAGAGTTTATTTGATTCGACCGCTTGGAAAGTAAAACAATTGTTTCATAGACATTTCCAAGAGGTTTTTCCATGTCTCTCAAGTCTCGAGTAATGGTGGTTCTTTCAGCGGTGTTATCTCTATATGCCATACTAATTTAAATTATTCTTTTTTTCAATTTCTCTAATGGAAGAGTTGTAGTAAGATTCTGCAGTCTTGAGAAAGCTACTTTTTTCAAAAGAGTCCACAAAGGTAAGATAAGAATCGATAGTTGCTTCAAATCTTTCAACTTTTTTTGATTCTATACTATTTGAGGCAAACATAAAATTAGCTTTTACTATCATAAAAAGAATCTCCTCTTTGTATTCAGTATCAGGAAATTTTTCTAATGTTGTTTTAAATGCAATGATTGCAGATCTATACTTTTCCATTTTAAAATACAAATTGGACTTTTTAAAACTTTTAAGTTCCAATTTAGAACGCAGCCCCTTGATCAACGAATTACAGCTGTCCACTAAATTACTTTCAGGATACTTGTTCATGAACAATTGAAATTCATCAATAGAATTGTAGGTATCGGATTGGTCTAAGAAAAAATCTGGAGAATTTTTCATGTAACACAAAGCACTGTTGAAAGCACATTCTTCGGCTCGAATACTGTTGGGAAAGTTTTTAGTAAACCGCTTAAAATAATAACCAGCAAGGTAGTAATCCTTCATGCAGTACTGAGTTTTAGCGTAGTAATAATAAACATCTTCACCCTTGTCTGTCATTCGGAAATAGGACATTAACTCCTCAAAAAGTGGAAGTGCTTTAAAGCAATCACCCTTTTGATAATATTCAACTGCCTTTTCATATTTTAGGTTGTAATCTGTCCCTTTAACAATTTTATTGTATTCGGAACAACCTGATAAAACAACTATCGAAAACAGCACAAATAAGAATCGTTTCATACGAGTGCAAATATAAATTTTTTAGTGTAACGATGACACGTATTTAAAATTGTAATAACACACTAAAAATAAACATGTTAATAAAAAACAGCATTTGTATTGTGCATCATATTTAAGTGTACTACTTTTGCCCCTTTAATATAGAAAATCAAAAAAACGAATTACAGAATACATCATGACTGATATTTTCGATAAAATAAAAGCCAACAGAGGACCACTTGGTCAACACGCCAAAGAATCTCACGGATATTTCACATTTCCAAAACTTGAAGGTGACATTGCTCCAAGAATGACTTTTAAGGGAAAAGAGGTGCTAACCTGGAGCATCAATAATTATCTTGGACTATCCAACCTACCGGAAATTAGAAAAGCAGATGCAGATGCAGCTCAAAGATGGGGATTAGGCTACCCTATGGGGGCTAGAATGATGTCTGGTCAAACCAGTGAACACGAAAAATTAGAACGACAATTGGCTGATTTTATGGATAAGGATGCTTGTTATCTTTTGAACTTTGGCTACCAAGGTTGTATGTCTGCCATTGAAGCACTTGTTGACAGAAATGATGTAATTGTTTACGACAGTGAATCTCATGCTTGCATGGTGGATGGCGTTCGTCTTCACCAAGGAAAACGTAAAGTTTTCAAACACAATGACATGGAAAGTTTTGAAAAACAAATGGCAACTGCTACAAAACTTGCTGAAGAATCAGGTGGTGGTATTTTGGTGGTCACTGAGGGAGTTTTTGGAATGAGTGGAGATCAGGGTAAGCTGAAAGAAATTATAGAGTATAGAAAATCGGGGAAATTTCAATTTAGAATTTTTGTTGATGATGCACATGGGTTTGGAACTCTTGGTGAAAAAGGACAAGGTGCAGGAGAAATCCAAGGCGTTCAAGATGAGATTGATGTACTTTTTGGAACCTTTGCGAAGTCTATGGCTAGTGTTGGTGCTTTTGTCTGCAGTAATGATGATATTATCAATTACCTTGCTTACAATATGAGGTCTCAGATTTTTGCTAAATCACTTCCAATGCCTCTGGTTGTTGGTGCGCTTAAAAGATTAGAGCTTCTCAAAGGTACAGCGCAAAGAGATAAACTCTGGACAATTACCAACGCGTTACAAAATGGATTAAAAAATGCAGGCTTTAACCTAGGAAATACCAATTCGTGTGTTACCCCTGTAATGCTTAGTGGAACCCTAGGCGAGGCTACTAATTTAACTTTTGATTTAAGAGAAAATCACAATTTATTTTGCTCTATTGTTGTGTATCCTGTAGTTCCTAAAGGAATGATACTATTGAGGTTAATTCCGACAGCTTCTCACTCCATTGATGATGTAAATTACACAATTAAGGTTTTTAAAGAGATCAAAATTAAGCTAGATGCTGGTCATTATCACTCCGACAAGGTACTGAACACCAATGCCTAACCGAGTAGTGTAAGAATCGTTTACCATGTGGAAATTGATAAATTTAATTCAATGGATGTTAATTCCCTTGATTACATCAATTTCTGGAATATTAGCAACCATAGCCCTTTTATTTTCTAAACAATTTTCCTTCTGGATTGCGAAAAATATTTGGTCAAGGTCCTTGTGCGCGATTGTTTTTTCATCTGTTAAAACGCACAACAAAAATAGATTAACAAATCTTAAAGAACCTGTTATTTATTGTGCCAACCATCAATCCATGTATGACGTACCTGCCTTATTCCTTTCATTTGAAAAACCCATACATTTCATAGCAAAAAAAGAACTTAAAAATATCCCATTCATTGGATGGTATGTAACTGCTGCTGGAATGATTTTCATAGATCGATCCAACTCTGAAAAAGCGATGAAAAGTATGGATAAGGCTGGAAAGCTTATTTTGAGTGGCAGAAATGTAGTTACCTTTCCTGAAGGTACACGTTCAAAGGATGGAAAGATCGGTCTTTTCAAAAGAGGAAGCTTCATAATTGCTATTCGAAGTAACATCAAGATTGTTCCTGTTGCAATTAAAGGGACCTCCCAAATTAACCCTTCTAACAACTTTACGCTGAGACCCGCCAAAATTGAAATTAATTTTGGATCTCCCATCGATCCTGGCGATTATCCAACTTATTCGGCAGAGGAAATCGCTAAACTAACACAGCAAAAAGTTTCGTCACTTTTTAATGAACTGTAATATTTAATTGTCTTTTTCAGACAACAGTTTAAAAAAAAACAGGTCTGAAAACAAAGAGATATCTTTTTTGTATAAATATCGTATATGTAATTGAATGTCAAGATTTGAGAAAATAGCTTTCATACAAAGTTTCTGGAAAATGTTTAACATTGAAGATAACCTAAACCAATGCTCTGACATTCAATTGGACCAATTGTTAAAATCTATTTTATTTCAAATCAAAGGGCATAAGTACATCAATGCCTTGCTACATGTAAAATTTATGCGCATTTTTCCGAATTAAATTTATCTCAAATTAATAGTATCTTTACATAAAAGAGAAATCACATATCCCTTCATGAATACCCTATCATTCCAAAATTTATCAATGAAATATTTTCCAGTTCTTATCTTTTTTTTACTAGGTTCAGTTAGCTCAGTTGGTCAAATTGTTATAAATGAATACTCAGCATCTAATCTATCAAATTATACAGATAACTACGGCGAAAACGAAGACTGGATTGAACTTTACAATACATCCTCTTCCACTGTTGATTTGACGGGTTGGTATCTCACTGATAAACCAAATAACTTAATTAAATTTCAAATTCCCTCTGGAACAGTTGCTGCTGGTGGTAAAATTATGATTGTATGCTCTGGAAGAGACGAATTTTCTGGTGGCATTATCCATACTTCATTTAAACTTACCCAAACAAAACCTGAGGAAATTATTTTGTCAGACACTGCAGCTATAATTATCGACCAAATTCAAATGGTACCTTGTCAATTGGACCACTCTAGAGGAAGATCTTCAGATGGAGCTACAACATGGTCACTTTTCACACTTCCCTCTCCCAATGCATCAAATTCTTCTCCTTCCGAGGAATATGCTACTCAACCATCATTTGATGTAGATCCAGGATACCATTCTAGTGCTATTTCAATAACAATTTCTTGTCCTGATCCAAGTACGAATGTCCACTACACAACAGACGGATCTAGACCAGACGCAGCTTCACCAATTGCTAATGGTCCAATCCCAATTTCTTCAACCACTACTGTTAGAGCAATTTCAATTAGCTCTATATCAAATACCCCAAATAGCTTCATAGAAACAAATACTTATTTCATCGGATCAACACACACTGTCCCAATTATTGCAGTTTGCGGCAACAATATAATGAGTTTTATTACTGACCAACACCCTAATGCTTTCACTGCTAATTTTAAAGGAGCAATTGAATATTTTGGTAGTGATGGGATTTTAATTGATGAGGGCACTGGCGTATACAACAAACACGGAAATGATAGTTGGGCATATGATCAAAGAGGGGTTGATTTTATAATGAAAGATCAATTTGGATACAATTATGCCATCAAACATCCTATTTTTAGAGGAAAGGACAGAGATAAATATCAGCGGTTAATTATAAAAGCAGCCGCTAATGATAACATTTCTTTTGAAAATGGCGGCGCTCACATCAGGGATGCATATGTTCACTCACTTTCACAAATTGGAGGTTTACGTATAGACGAAAGATCATATGAACCCTGCATTCTCTATGTCAATGGAGAATATTGGGGGCTATATGAAGTTCGAGAAAAAGTAGACGATGATGATTTTCTTAGTAGGTACTATGGCCAAGATGAAAAATATGCAAATAGTCCAGAGTACATACAGTTTTTAAAAACTTGGGGGGGAACTTGGGAACAATTTGGTGCTCCAAATGCTCAATCTGATTGGGATAACCTACTCAATTACATTTTATCCAATGACATGTCCATTCAAGCAAATTTTGATTACGTTGATAGTTTATACAACTGGAAAAGTTTGGTGGACTATTTCTGTTTAAATAGTTATACAGTTTGCATGGATTGGTTAAATTGGAATACAGCATGGTGGAGAGGTTTAGATCCAACTGGTGACAAAAAAAAATGGAGATATGCCTTATGGGATATGGATGCAACTTTTGGGCATTACATCAATTACACTGGAATACCAGACGAATCAGCGAATGCTGACCCTTGTGACCCCGAATCTCTTCCAAATCCAGGAGGTCAAGGACATACCGAAATTTTAATAAAATTAATGGAGAATCCTACTTTCGAGCAATTTTACATTTCTAGATTTATCGATCTTGGGAACACCGTTTACAGCTGTGATTACATGATTGCTCATCTGGATAGTTTGATTGGAATTATTGCACCTGAAATGCCCGGTCAGGTTGCTAAATGGGGAGGCAGTATGAATACATGGAACAATAACGTTCAGGATTTAAAAGATTTTATCAACGACAGATGCATTGCTATATCTCAAGGAATGATTGATTGCTACAATCTTACAGGTCCTTATGATCTCATTTTTGAGGTAGATCCTCCATCTGCAGGCCAAATTAAAGCCAACTCAGTATGGCTACCTAATTATCCCTTCACTGGATCATTTTACGGAAATATTGATGTTTTACTTCGAGCAAATGCAAATACCGGTTATTCTTTTGATTACTGGGAATCTTCAATCTCTGAAACAATTAACCCAACGGTAGACTCTGTAGAAACCAATTTTATACCATCTGGAGCTCAAACCATAACAGCTCACTTTAGACTTGAAGAAGATCCTCCTACCCCAACTTATGACGGTGTAAATATACCATCTGCTTTTTCCCCAAATGGAGATTTTAATAATGATTTATTGGATGTTTTTGTAGGCGCAGATGTTCAAAATTTTAATCTTTCGATTTACGATAGATGGGGCCAAGTCATGTTTAGCACCAAATCTCCCTCAATTCTTTGGGACGGAACATTTAAAGGAGAACCAGTAATTTCTGGTGTCTACGTGTATAAATTGAATGTTTTTTACTTTGACGGAAATACAGAAGTTAAAAAAGGTACTGTTACAATAGTTAGATAAATGAGACGAGTTATTCTTTACTTAGCTTTTTACTTTTCATTTGCAAATTGTTTTTGCCAAGACGTTCATTTTGCTCAAAGTTCATTTATTCCCCAGCTAATAAATCCAGCAACTGTAGGAGTGTTTAATGGTTGGGAAAGAGTAACCCTATCGAACCGAAATCAGTGGCTAGGAATTGACAAATCTTATCTTACTTCTCAGTTTTCATTGGACATGAATCTTCTCAAAAATGACAATGGAAAACAAAACAGCTATTTAGGACTAGGAATATCTTTTTACAATGATGTTGCAGGAGAAGGCAGATTTGGAATCAATCATCTCAATTTTTCTGTTTCAGGCATCATTCCAGTTGCTGAAGGACAGACTGTTTCAGCAGCTGTTCAAATTGGAGGAGTTCAGAGAAGCGGAAACACATCAAATCTAACTTGGGGGAATCAATTCAATGGAAGTGCTTTCGATCAAGATATTAACTCCAATGAACCTGCTGGGAATACGTCATTTTTTCATGAAGATTTCGGTGCAGGTGTTTACTATAATTATACTGGTAAAAAAAATGCTTTAGTTAGAAATGAAATTACAAAACTATATGGTGGAATAGCTGTTTTTCATCTAACTCAACCGAAGTTAAAATACGCATTAGGAAACGAAGACAAGCTCAAAGCAAAATTAATTCTTCATACTGGAGCTCAGATAGACATTCCAAAAACAGAGTGGGCTTCTGAAGCCTCCATCCTTTTCATAAATCAGGGACCGCACCAACAACTTTTGATAAATGCAATGATGAAGGCTAGACTAAAAAATGGAACAAAATACACTGGAATATATACTGAATCTTACTTCGGATTTGGACTTATTCATCGTTTAAAAGATGCGATTGCTCCTCAGGTTCTTTTAGAATTCGGAAGTTGTAAAATTGGATTATTGTATGAACTTGCCGTTTCACAAATAAATCAAGCAAGCTATGGTGGTTTTGAGATATCCTTTCAATGGGCAAATACAAGAAATGCTCTTTTTAAATCCAGGGGATCTAAAGGCTACATCAAGACTAAAAACATGTAAATCTGTGGAAAAGACATTTTGTTGAATTTATCTTCTATTCTTTATTTTACTAATTTAGATAGAACGAATAAACAAGCCAGATGAAACAATATTATTCTTTAGCATTATCGCTTTTACTTTTATGTATTCTTAATTCTAGCTATTCCCAAGTATGTACAGTTGATTATTCTTACACTCAACCTGGAGTTTATCCAGACACTCTTCCAACAGGATATGTCAGCAATGCATATAGTGAGGATGTAACCTTTGTAATGATTTTAGACACAATGGGAGCAACAATTACAAATTTTCAAATTGTAAATATTGCTCTTCCCGTCGGTTTATCATGGGACTGCGACAATTCCTCTGGAGGATGTAACTACAACCCTCAAAGTAATATATATGGTTGCATTAATATCTTCGGAACACCACTTCTTGCTGGAAATTATGATGTTGAAGTTAGTATACTGTGCGATGTTATTGCTTCAGGTCAAACTATAAACAACATTCCGATATCCTTTTATATTTTTATGGAAGTTGGCGCATCAAGCCCGGGCTCTGGTAATTCTGGATTTTCAATGAGTGCATCCTCAGGATGTTTTCCAGTATCAATTGACTTCACAAACAATAATCCTGGTTTATTTGCCTACAACTGGGATTTTGGAAATGGAAATTCGAGTAATCAAGAAAACCCAAGTACACAAGAATTTAACGCTCCAGGAGAATACATTATATACTACGAAGGATATCCCAATTTAGACACGATAGATGTATACACACTTACAAGTGTAACGATTGAAGATGTAACTGAAGATTGGACAGGTGCTCCATGGGGATGGGAAATATTTAACGGCAACCAACCAGATCCTTATTTCATCCTTTATGAAAATGGAAACCTTATTTATCAATCTAATTACCAGTACAACAACAGTGGGCCAATAACATGGACCATGAACATTAATCTTGATCCAAATAAAACCTATGAAATTTCTGTTTTTGATGCTGATGAATCTGCAGCTCAAGATGATATAGCTGAATTTACCTATGGAAGTGATGATTTTATAGGAGCACACAACATCAATTTAAATGGCTGTAATAATTGTTCTGCTGGAAACTTTTGCGATATTGCTTACACTACTGATTATCTACAAATACTTCCTACTCCATCTGTTCAAAGTATCGACACGATCGAAGTGTTTGGTTACCCAGGCCAACCAAATATTTCCTATGATGCCTCCCAATATGTACTCAGTACAGATTCTGCTCAATATGGCCTTCAATGGTATGCTAATGATACAATTATGGCAGGTCATACCTTTTCTACAGATACGATATCATTATCAGGTTATTACCATGTTGTGGCATTTAATAATTTTGGATGTGGTTCTTCATCTGACACTATTTTTGCAGCATATTGCGATACAAACTTTCCTGCTCCAATAATTGATATCAATCCTACTTTGGAATTGTATACAACAGCTCCTAGCGGATGGAACTTCCAATGGAACAACAACAATCAACCAATTGCAGGAGCCGATTCTAATGTTTATTTTCCATCTGGAAGTGGGAACTACTCTGTCACAATTATTAATCCAGATGGATGTTCTTACACCTCATCTAATTATGTTTACACTGTTGGAATAGATAATTTCACAGATAATTTATGGTCTGTATTTCCCAATCCTAGTAGCGGAATTGTTACCATAACCTACAGCTCTTCTCTTTCTACTAGTGAAATCTATATACACAACCTAATCGGGAAAAATATAGCTACAATTCAACATTCTGAATCCAACTCACCCACACTTGATTTAAACTATTTACCATCAGGAATTTACTTGTTATCCATCAACACCAATAAAGGCATATTGACAAAAACAATAACGTTAGGAAATTGATAAAATCTAATACTAAGAAGTGAATATATTTGCCAAAAATTTTTAAAAAATGTGTAAATATTTCATCATAGCTTTACAATTTTTCATTTATCAAACTTTATATTCACAAAACTTCAATTTTAAAAATTACACAATTGCTGAGGGTCTTCCACAATCTACAGTATATACAATTTTTCAGGACAGTAAAGGGTTTATTTGGTTAGGAACGCAAGGAGGAGTAGCTAAATTCAACGGCATTGAATTTAAAAATTACAGTCAAAAAGATAAATTGGCTGATAATCATGTTTTTTCAATTGGGGAGGATAACCAGCAGAATATTTGGACTGGTCACAGGTATGACGGAATATCGTGTATAAAAAAAAATAGAATATTAGTTTTTAATGACCAAGAAATTTCTTCAAGTATATGTGCAGTTCAGCAATACTCCAAAGGAATTCTTGCTTTAACCAAAAATGGCATTTTATTCCAATTAGAGCTCGTAGATGATACCATACAATTAATCAATAAAAAATTACTGAAAACCACGACTTCTTCATCTTTTCATCAGCTTAAAATAAAAGACAACTCAATATACGTATGTTCTGACGAAGGACTGTTGGAAATTGATAAAAATCTATCAATTAAAAAACATCTTTTTAAAGGCAAAAAAATAACGGATTTTTGTTGGGATAAAGAAAGAAACATGTTGCTTTTATTTTCCAATAAACTTCTCTTGACTAATGAAGAATCAGTACTGAAAAAGATTAATTTAAACGAAGAATATAATAGGATAGCAATTTCTGAAAAAGAAACGATTTATCTTACTCACCAATCAAATGGAGCATTAATCATAAATGGTTCTAGGTTTCAAAAACTTTCTGTTGACAATGGGTTACTTTCCAATAACATTAATACAATTTTTTTCGATAACGAAGAGAGTTTATGGCTTGGTTTTGATGGATCTGGAGCATCTCAGCTTGTGAAAGCTAAATTCCAGTCTTATGGAAAACAAATTGGAATTCAAAATAATTTGATTACATCTTTAATGATGGACTCCAAAAATCGTATGTGGGTTATTGGAGACAACAAATCAATTGACTTAATATATTTCGACTCTTCGGATATTTCAAGGGTTAATAAAGTGTTGAACCTAAATTCTAAACTAAAATTTAGCATCTCAGGACTAAACGACGTCCATGAAGATCATTTAAATAATATTTGGATTGCTAGTAATAATGGAGCTTATGTTATTGATTCAAGTTTAAAAATTTCCAAGCACCTTACTACAAAAGACGGTTTATCATCAGATACGATTAAAAGTATATCTCAAGACATTAATAAGAACATATGGTTAGCAAGCTATACCAATGGGGTATCAAAAATTTCCCAAAATGAAAGTGAAAACTTCGAAATTTCTAGATTTTTCAAAGAAGATGGGTTGTGTAGTAATCGATTTTGGACTGTTTTCAGTGCATCTAATGGCGATGTGTATTTTGGATCGGATGATGGTGGTATTTCTGTATGGAAAGACAACACTTTTTCAACTCTTGGGAAAAATGAAGGATTAACTAATCTAAGAGCCGGTACAATTACAGAAGATTCTGATGGAAACATTTGGACGGGAACAATTGGAGGCGGAATTTATAAATACGATGGGAAGAAATTTACACAATTCAATTCCAAAAATGGACTAAGTGCTGACAATCCATATTTAGTAATTGCAGATGATTTTGGTAAAATCTGGACTGGTACAAATACAGGTGTCGATGTAATGCATCAAAATACCTCACTTAATCAAGAAATTAACAACGAAAGTATATTTAAACACTACGGAATCAATCAAGGTTTTAACGGAGTTGAAACCAACCAGAATGCAAAATTTAAGGACAATTATGGAAGGTTATGGTTCGGTACTGTAAAAGGACTCATTAGCTGTCAATCTAAGGAAATTAAAGATGATACGGTAAGTCCTATTTTACACCTTACTGGAAAGAAATTATTTCTTAAAGATGAGATTCCCCCGCTTAAATCCACATTTAATCATAAAGAAAATCACATCACCTTTGATTTCATAGGCTTACACTATTCCAACCCTTTCCAGGTTCAATACAGCTACAAACTAGAAAACTTTACTTATAATGATTGGTCTCCATGGAGTAAACAAAAAAGTGCAACTTATGCAAACCTTGCTCCAGGAAACTATACCTTCAAATTAAAGGCGGCTAATGGGGATAACTATGAATCCGAAATTTATTCTTTTGATTTTGAAATTACTGCTCCATTTTGGAAAACTGACTGGTTTTACTTCTTATCTCTATCTACAATTCTTTTAATTGTATATAGCTCCTTAAGCTACAGGACATTAAAAATTAAGAGAGATAAAAAAATTCTTACAAAAAAAGTTGCTGAAAGAACCACTGCGCTAAACAATGAGAAAGTAAGGGTAACAAAACAAAAGGAAATCATAGAACAAAAAAATAAAAATTTTACCGACAGTATCAATTATGCAAAAAACATTCAGCAATCTGTGCTACCTAATGTCAAAATACTCAATGAATTTTTTAATGCATCGTTCATCTACTATAATCCTAGAGATATTGTAAGTGGAGATTTCTATTGGTTTAAACAAAAGGGTGATTATTTGGTAATTGCAAGTGCAGATTGTACAGGTCATGGAATTCCAGGTGCTCTTCTTTCGATGTTAGGAAGTGAACTTCTGAACCAAATTATTCCTGATCCATCAAAAAATTCTCCTGCAAAAGCAATTGAATTACTAGACAAAGGAATATATGATGCTATTAACCGAAGTGGTGAATCATTTCAAAAGGATGGAATTGATTTATCTCTTTGCACGTTCAATCGAAAAAATAATACCCTTAAATTTTCTGGTGCTAGAAGACCAATTCTTATCTACGATGGGAAAGACATTAAGCAGTTCAACTCTATTCCATTTTCGATTGGAGAAATTCATACAATGAATGAAAAACCAACTGAACTAGAAATTCAAATTGAAAAGGGAAATCGAATCTACATGTTCTCAGATGGTTATATTGATCAATTTGGTGGCAAAAGAAATAAGAAATTTTTACTCAGAAGATTTAAAGACAAAATCATCGAAATGAAAGATCTTCCCATGAATGAACAGAAAGAAATCTTTGACAATAAGTTTAATCTTTGGAAGGGAAATCAAGAACAGGTAGACGACGTATTAATAATTGGTATTGAAATATAATCTTGCTTAAAATAAAATACATACTATTATTTTCTTTGTTCTGTCATTTCAGGCCTTGTCACACTCAGTGCAACGGATCATTGAGTTTGTGCAATAAAAAATTTAATGAAGTTGCTTTTCTAACTACCCACAACGCATACAATTCATCTCAAGGGAATTTTAGCTTACCCAATCAAAATTTTAATATAGTCACTCAATTAAACAATGGTGTAAGAGGTTTGATGATTGATGTTTACGATAGTTTTGGAACACTTTTAGTGTACCATGGATCTCAGATTTTAGGTTCTCAGCCCTTTATTGATTATTTAAATCAAATCAACACTTTTCTTTCAAATAATTCCAATGAGATTGTAGTTCTTATCTTGGAATGTTATGCGGATGCTAATTCTATAGAAAATGTGATTAATCAATCTGGTTTGAATACTTATTTATATACTCATGATTCAATTCAAGGGTGGCCGTCCCTTCAAACAATGATCAATAGCAACGAGCGACTTGTGATTTTTTCAGATGAAAATGATGCAGGACCAAATCAACAGTGGTATCATTACGTTTGGGATTATGCAGTTGAAACGCATTACTCTGTAAACAACCAAAACGATTTTACTTGTGATTTTAACAGAGGAGATTCTCTGAATGATTTATTTATATTCAATCATTTTGTTACCACACCACTTGGAACTGGTGATGAAAATGCTTCTCTAGCTGCTAATTCCAACCCATTTTTTTGGAACAGAGTTTTACAATGCCAACAAGAAAAAAATAAGTTCCCTAATTTTATAACTGTTGACTTTTATGATCTTGGCAATGCTCATGATGTTGTCAATCAGCTCAATGAAGTTGTAACCACCATTGAAGAAAGCATTGGATTTAGTACAACAAATTTGAAGGTTTTTCCAAATCCATCTAATCAATTCATAAATATTGAATTGGGCAAAAAAGTTGAAGTACCTTATTCAATCACTATTTACAGTAGCATTGGAAAACAACTTTTCTTTGAATCTGATCATCTGGAAAAAAAGTTAAAAATTGAGTATAAACTGCCTAAAGAATTGTGTTTAATCGTAGTTCAGGACAAAAACAATGAACTATATACGCTTAGTGTAATCAATAAATAATACATTTCAGTCGCTCTCAATTAGACCTATTATTTTTTTATTAAAAAGATTTCTAACATTACTAAAGATTGTATAGATTAGAAGCGAAATAAATTCGTAATTCATTTATTTTAGATTAAATAATATTAGACTCAATCGAAAAAATGGAAAATTGGAAAGTAGACGTTGAAGCCGCAAATCTAAACAAATACAAAAAGCTTTGTACCAAACTAATTGAGCATTATTCAAAGAAAAATAGAAATAAAATCACTGTTTTCGAAGAACGAAAAATCAAACAAATTTTAAATCGGATGTTTTCAAATGAATTGGATTATCTTGAAAGTGAACCAGATGATTACTTTGAACTTTATGGTGATGATCATCTTCAAAACTAATTTAATTAAGTATTAAACATTTAACTAAAATATTTCTTTACAATTGTGATTTCAGAATTGATAAACTAAGTCTACATTTTAAAGGAAATTTTTCAGACGCTTACTCACAATTCATACTTTCCTTGGCAGAGGATGAAGTACACAATCAAATAAAAAAAAGACTTTCTTTTTTAATGATTGAGGTTTTTCAAAATATAGTTCGCCACTCTCAAAATGAATCCAATTTTGATTTTTTTAGTGTTCGTAGCCTTGAAGAAGGAGTGCATATTTTCTCCTCAAATATCGTTGATGCACCAACTAAAAAGTTTTTGAATAAAAACCTTGAAAAAATAAACAGCCTAAGTTCAGAGGAACTTAGTCAGCTCTACAAAGAAATTTTGTATAACGGTCAAGTTAGTAATAAAGGAGGAGCAGGACTAGGTTTAGTTCAAATGGCAAGAAAATCAAAAAATTCGATTCAATATCATTTTGGTAAAATTGATAATAACTCGTCCATATTCAGCTATCAGCTCGACCTTTCGACTCACAAGAACTTAAATTTGGACCAATTTAATAACGTAAAAATTGAAGAAAACTTAGAAGTATTTTCAAAGTTCAATGAAGATAAAATTTTACTTTTTTATAAAGGAAATTTTTCAAAAAGTAACGTTAATTCTTTACTATATCTATTAAAAGCCAATACGCCACAAGAATCCAATGAAAAGAATTTTGACAATTATAGGATATTCCACACTGGTGTGGAATTGATACAAAACGTATCCAGACATGGCAAAAGTAGAAATAATTTTCTTGAAGGTGTTCTATGTATTTTTGAAACAAAAAATGGATATTATATGGGAACAGGAAATTATTTAAAAAGCGGAGATTTTACGCGTGTTGAAAATCATCTAAACAAGATTAATAACGTTCCAAAAAAAGAATTAAAAAAAGTATATTTAGAAACACTCAAAGAAAGCTCAAAGAACAATGATAACAATGCTGGAGTAGGATTAATTGATGTTAGGAGGTACAACGAGTCAGAAATTGATTATGAGATTCAAAACCATGACCTTGGATTATTCTTATTGATCGGAGTAAGTTTATCAACTAACAATTAACTAATTTAAAACTATGGAAGTTTTTGGACAAACAAATATTGAACTAAATAAAGATCAAGGAATCCTCAAAATTTCAGGAATTTCAATGATGGAAGATGCAATTGATTTTTACAGTGAACTGAAACAAACTGTATCCACTTACCTTGCAGAGCCAAGTAACTATTTATGCATAGAATTTGAACTTTCTTATTTTAATTCTTCTTCGGCTAAGCAGTTTGTTCAATTACTATCTATTGTTGAAAATGGTCGAGGAAAAGTAAAATGGATATACCCAAAGGACCACAAAATCATGTTTGATAGAGGAAGAGAATTAGAAATTTTAGTCGATGTCCCTTTCGAATTTAAAGGGATTTAAAGCTTGAAACCTATTATTAGAACATCATCAATTTGAGGTAATTTACCTTTCCAATCTGAAAACTTTTTCTCAAAAAATTTATCTCTTTTAAAAGAAATTTTAGTTGCTGAACTTAAAATATTTTCAAACTTATTTAAGCCTAAAGAACGGATTGAATTTCCTCCCAGCTGATCATAAAAGCCATCAGTATACATAAATACCCAATCTTCTTTTTCTAATAAAATTTCATGGCTCATAAAATCTCTTGATAATTTTTTGCTCCTGTTAGTGAATGACCCACCAACAGAAAACAGGTCAGCATCAATTTTTTCAACTCTATTTTTACCAACTATAGTAATTCCATTTCTAGCACCACTAAAGACTAGTTTACTATTTTCTTTATCAACAACACACAAAGCAATATCCATTCCATCTTGAATTTCACCACCACTCTGCTGATCGAGAACTCTAACAATTTCAGAATTCAGTTCCTTTAAAATGTCGGAGGAATTTAAATTATTTCTTTGGATTATTTTATCCAATAATAAACTTCCCATCATACTCATGAACCCTCCAGGAACTCCATGTCCAGTACAGTCTACAGTCGCAATGACTGAAATGTTTCCGAAACATCTGTACCAATAAAAATCACCTCCAACAATATCTTTTGGTTGATAATAGACCATAAAGTCATCAAAGTATTTTTTCATCAATTTCTGCTCAGGTAATATTGAATTTTGAATCCTTCGAGCATAATTTATACTTTTTTTGATTTCTTTATTTTGCTGCTCTACCTTTTGCTTTTCATCATTCAATTGCATTGTTCTTTGATTCACTTTCTGTTCAAGAGCCAATTGATTTTTTTTGAGTCTACTAGTACGAACAGCAATAACAACGTATATCAATACCAAAAGAGTGGAAATTTCTAGGCAAATGAACCAATTTTCTTTCCAATAAGGCTTTGCAATCGAAAAAGAGTAGCTAACCACTTTGCTCTGTGTTTTATCAATGTTCTCAGCTTTAACTTTAAAAGTATAATCACCAGGCGACAAATTTACATATGTGCTAAAACTTTGTTTTGTTTTAGGACTCCATGATGTGTCTGATGGTTCTAACTTAAAAGAATAGTTGATGTTTTTCGGACTTACATTTGTAATTGCTTTATAATCAAAAGTTAAATGATTTTGAAAGTGGAAAAAAACAGGATTAGTAAAATCTATAATAGATTTAGTGGTGCCATTTATAAGCTTCCAATCTCCGACCTTGCTGTAATTTAGGCGTATGTCATTTATGTAAAGATTTGGCGGAACTAAATCTATTCGATCATAATTCAGCCTCAATTTTGAAATTGAAACTGTTCCAAACCAAATATTTCCTTTTTCATCAACAAAACTTGAATTTGTGTTGCATTCAACATCTGTAAATCCCTCTGAGGGACCATAATGCTTTTCAACAATGTTTAATCGATTCAGTGAAGCTTCGGTAACTTTATCTACACCAAGCGTGGTTCCAAGATATATATTAGATAAACTATCAATTTCCATTGAATAAATTACTGAAGACGCAAGACCATTTTTAATATCAAAGTGCTTAATATTCGAAAGAATTTTATTTTTGAAAACCAATCTATATAATCCATAATCTGTTGCTGCAAGAACATTTCCATTTTTCTCTTTCCTAATTGAATAGGTAGACTTCTTTAATTCAGGAAATTTCAAAAAGGAGTAAACAGAGTCATTTTTTATTTTTGCTATACCATATGATGTTCCAACCCAAATACAGTTGTCTTGATCGACCATAAGCGATTGAATATTGTTTGAGGGTAGACCGTTAGTAGTATTAAAATAATTAATGCAGTTTAAATTTTCGTCTAGAACTAACAAACCATAATTGAACGTTCCAATTAAAATATTCTTTTCATGGTCAATAGAAATTGATCTGGAATTTTTAATTCCTTTTTTTATATTATCTATTTCATTTTTATTGAATCCATTTAGCAATAAATTCTTTTCAGAAAAAGAAATTTGACTGAACGAATTATTTTTAAATATTACAAGATTTGATCTAGGATTACAAATTAACATTCTTCCTTTAGAATCTTTTAAAATCCCCCATATTGAGTTGGAATTCATTTTACAATTGACAAAATCTCTTTTAGGAAAATACCTCTTAAAAAATCTTGCCTCCTTTGGCTTGAAAAACATACCATTGGAGCCACCCACCCATAAATTTTCTTCTTCGTCTACATAAATGGCATGAACAGTACCACCAACATATCTATTAAATTGTTTTGTGTAAGTAACAAAAGGCTTTTCTCTGTATTTAATTAATCCATCCCCCCAATAGCTTATCCAAAAAGATTCCTCTCGATCAATGAAAACTGAAATTATTCTTGAAGTGTGAGCACCATCTAATCTGCCAAATGATTCTATTTTAGTAGGTGAATAAAGGTGGAAAAATTCTTTTTTTTCTCCAATCAACAAATATTTATCGTTTGAATAAAGTTGATTTACTGAAATAGTATCAAAATAAGAAAATGTAGTATCACGAAAAATTGAGTCTTCATAAAAAAACAATCCTTTGTTCGTTCCAATTACAAGCTTATTGTTAAATGTGGATAAACAACTTACCGATATTGATTGTTCAATGGAAGATTCAGTAATAAGAAAACTGGAATCAGCTGAAAGTTTTATAAGTCCTAAATTTGAGGCTAAAAAAATTGAACTATCAAATTCAATGATTTGAAATATCTCTGTTGTGTCTGAGGGAAGTTTTACATCAACTGTGTTAATATGGTCCCAATATAATAATGAGGAATAAAACCTGTTTTGTGAAAGTTTTCTTTTTGTTTTGAGCGCGATGTACAATCTATCATCACCAGAATAATACAATTTACTTACGTGATTACTTAAGACAGTTTTTTGCAGTTCAGCTGGTGTTGCAATTACCTTATCATTTTCAATACAATTTAACCCTCTTCTAGTTGCTACCCAAATTCTCCCAAATCTGTCTTCACTTGTACACTCAATTTCATGCCCATACAGACCATCCTCTCTATAGAAGCAATTGAAAACATCACCATCGAACTGGTTCAATCCATCATAAGTAGAAATCCAAAGATATCCCTTTGAATCTTGCATTATTTCATTTACGACTGATTGACTTAAACCCTCAGGATGCGTATTGAAATATTCAAAATTAGTTTGTTGAGCGCTATAGTAATTATGCATCAAATAAATTATGGCAACAACAAAAAGTCTAAACTTCATAACTATAAACTTTGTTAATACAATATAAATAATTAAGCCTAGGAATAAAGAAAATGAGCTGCATAATACACTTCACAGTGCCGCGTTAATAATAAAAAAAAACGTTATTCCTTTCATTTGCGGGTAATGTTATTTTTATAATATGACGTTGAATGCAATTAAAAATTTAATTCGAAAAATCTTTAAACGATTTTGTTTTTTACTGCTATTAATGTCCATTGGTTTTTATACAACCTATGGAGCCAATTCTTTAACACCTTGGGCTGACAGCCTTCTTCTAACGATGACTTTAGAGGAAAAAATAGGTCAGCTTTTCATGATTCCAGCCTATTCAAATTTGGATAATGCTCACGAAAAATCAATTGAAAATTTGATTAAAAATTATCATGTTGGAGGCATTCTATTTTTTCAAGGATCCCCTCATAAACAAATCAGTCTTACAAATAAATTCCAACAAACTAGTAAAATACCGCTTCTGATTGCAATGGATGCTGAATGTGGTTTAGCGATGCGTTTGGATAGCTCTACATTGTTTCCTAAACAAATGACACTTGGAGCAATCACAGATGATAGATTAATATACCAAATGGGAAATGAAATTGGTATCCAATTAAAGAAAATGGGAGTGCATATGAATATGGCTCCTGTAGCAGATGTGAACAACAACCCCAACAATCCGGTAATTAATAACAGATCCTTTGGTGAAAGCCCGAAGAATGTAGCTCTTAAGTCTCTGATGTATATGAAAGGTCTGCACGCTCAAAAAATTCTAGCTACTGCAAAACATTTTCCTGGTCACGGAGATACAGACAGTGACTCTCACAAAACATTACCGACTATATATCATGACAAAAAAAGAATGGATAGTGTAGAGCTTTATCCTTTTAAAGTTCTTATTGATAGTGGTCTTAAATCCTC
>JAZADZ010000012.1:0-14785 GCA_036123135.1 Bacteroidota bacterium
TACATTCGATAATTGATAAAAAAGTATCCATTCATACACTTTTATAATTCATCTTGCTAAGTGCTTTTCATACAAAAGGAGTTATTGAAGCAGGATGTGATGAAGCTGGAAGAGGTTGTTTAGCAGGACCAGTTGTTGCTGCGGCGGTTATACTACCACCAACATTTAAGAATTCTTCACTAAACGACTCAAAAAAACTTTCCGAGAAAAAAAGGTATTTATTAAGAGACATCATCATTAAAGATGCTGTGTGCTGGGGATTGGGCATCGTTTCAAATGAAGAAATTGATGAAATAAATATTTTAAATGCTTCTTTTCTTGCAATGCACAGAGCCATCGATAAACTAAAGATTAAGCCTGAGGCTTTACTAATTGACGGAAATCGATTCAATCCTTATAAAAATATACAGCACCATTGTATTGTAAAAGGTGATGGTAAATTTTTAAACATTGCAGCTGCTTCAATAATAGCCAAAACATTCAGAGACGATATTATGCAATCTATTGGGAAAGATTTTCCTAATTATTGTTGGCAGCAAAATAAAGGCTATCCAACAAATAAACATAGAACGGCTATTTCAAAATATGGAGTTACATCACATCATCGAAAAAGTTTCAAGCTTTTAATATAGACTCTAATTGTTTTTCTGGACTCGTTTTAAAATGAAATTCGCTCTATCAAAAATATTAAGCTTTGGGACTTCAACGAGCTCAAATCCAAATTCTAAATAAACAAGCCTCAACTTATTTTCGATTTGAATTGCCTGGTTTATGGTCTCAATTCTCTCATTATCATTTTGGTAAATCTGACTCCAAAAAGGCATGAAAAAAACCATTTTGTTATAGCTCAATTCACTCACTTTATTACTAAATAAGGTATTCCTTTTAATGTTAGAGACGTCCATGTAAGCAATTACATCAACCGCAGATCGATCAAAAAAACACAATGAGTTATCGTTCAATGTTGTTAGCAGCTCGACATTTCTTCTAAAAACTTGATTACTAAACTCTTTCATGTTATTCCAAGGAAAACAATTTGAATTACTCATTTTATTCTCTTTAATCACTCTTCTAGCCATTTCAGGATAACAGCAATAACCCAAATTTTCTAGATGATTAATTATTGATGTTTTTCCAGATGAGGGTGGACCCGTAATTATATAATGGGATTTAATACACATAACAGCTAACAAAAATACACACCATTGAACCAGAAATAGAAAAAAGAACACCTCATGTCAGAAAAAAACAAAAGAAATGAACTTATATTTTAAAATAGTTCACCTTATAAATTTAAAATAAAATACTGATTTTCAGTACATTATGTAAAAAATAATCGAATTAAATTAAAATTATATTATTTTGGTACACTATTTGAACATGATTTCGCAAACAATAAAATTTAGACCAATGGATTTAATTAAAAATTTCGTTTATGCAGGTGTCGGATTGGCAACCTTAACAACAGATAAAATAAAAGAAACAATTGATGACCTAGTTGAGAAGGGTAAAATTTCTGATACTGAAGGAAAAAGAATAATTGAAGACTTTTTGAATACAACTGAAGAAAAAAGAAATGAATTCGAAAGTAAGCTAAAAAGAACAAGTGCTAAAATCTCAGAAACGTTCGATTTCAATAAAAACGATAAAGAAATTGATTCTTTAAAAGAAAGAATCAAAGATTTAGAAAACCAAATTTCTGATTTGAAAACAACTAAAAAAGAGAAAACAACTAAAAAATAAAAAATTATGGATCTAATAAAAACATTTGCTTATGCTGGACTAGGTTTGGCCAAGCAAACAAACGACAAAATGAAAACTCAATTTGATGAGCTAGTTGAAGCAGGAAAAAAAGCTGATAACGAAGGTAAAAATCTTGTATCAGATTTTTTCAAAACTGTTGACTCAACTAGAGAAGAAATAGAAATTCAAATTTCAAGAGGGAAAAATAAATTGGAAGAAAAGTTCCCATTTATTAAAGAATTTGAAGATAGAATCAACGAACTTTCAAAAATGGAAAAAGAAACAGTAGCTAAAGAGGAAAAAACAGCAGAAGAAAATGTAGAAGAGGCCAAAGTTATTGATGAAAATTCAAAATAATTTCCGATCTAGATAAATAAAAAAGCCCGTAATACGGGCTTTTTTATTTCATATTATCTTAATAAACTTTAAGTAGCTAAAATAATAACCTTATTCTTTAATACTTCAACTACTCCTCCATTAACTTCGAAAAATTGTTCTTTATCACCGTTACTAACTTTAACTTTACCACTTTTTAAAGAACTCACCAGCGGGGCATGATTGTTTAGTATACCGATTAAACCGTCGCTTCCAGGAACAACAACCGAATCAACTTCTCCGGAATACAATTCGTTATCAGGTGTTATTATTTGTAAATCCATATAATTTACTATTTGGCTTCAGCTAACATTTTTTGGCCAGCTTCAATCACTTCTTCGATTGTTCCTTTTAAATTAAATGCTGCCTCAGGATATTGATCAACCTCTCCATCCATAATCATATTGAATCCTTTTATGGTGTCTTCAATGCTTACAAGAACTCCTTGCATTCCAGTGAATTGTTCAGCAACATGGAACGGTTGTGAAAGGAAACGTTGTACCCTTCTTGCTCTATGAACAATTAATTTATCCTCTTCAGAAAGCTCTTCCATACCAAGGATTGCAATAATGTCTTGGAGTTCATTGTTTCTCTGCAATAACATCTTGACTCTTTGTGCACAGTTGTAATGCTCTTCACCAATGATTTGTGGAGTTAAAATTCTTGAGGTAGAATCAAGAGGATCAACTGCAGGATAAATCCCAATTGCGGCTAATTTTCTTGAAAGAACTGTTGTTGCATCTAAATGCGCAAATGTTGTAGCTGGTGCAGGATCCGTTAAATCATCTGCTGGCACATACACTGCCTGAACAGATGTAATAGAACCTCTTTTGGTAGAAGTAATTCTTTCCTGCATTGCTCCCATTTCAGAAGCAAGAGTAGGTTGATATCCGACAGCAGAAGGCATTCTTCCAAGTAAAGCAGATACTTCAGATCCAGCTTGAGTAAATCTAAATATATTGTCAATGAAAAAGAGAATATCTCTACCCTGACCCTCACCATCGCCGTCACGGAAATTCTCAGCCAATGTTAGACCTGAAAGAGCAACTCTGGAACGTGCTCCGGGAGGTTCATTCATTTGCCCAAAAACAAAAGCAGCTTGCGAACTTTCCAATTCTTTTTTGTCAATTTTGTCCAAAGGCCAGTTTCCTTTTTCCATCTCTTCCATAAAGGCATCTCCGTATTTCACAATGCCCGATTCTAACATTTCTCGAAGCAAATCGTTTCCTTCTCTTGAACGCTCGCCAACACCAGCAAAAACAGAAAGTCCTGCATGGCCTTTAGCAATATTGTTAATTAGCTCTTGGATTAATACGGTTTTGCCAACACCAGCACCGCCAAATAAACCAATTTTACCTCCTTTTGCATACGGCTCAATTAAATCAATGACTTTTATTCCAGTAAACAAAACCTCAGTTGAAGTTGATAGTTCCTCAAATTTTGGTGCTTCTCTATGAATTGGAAGGCCATTTTCTTTTGGACAATTTCCAATACCATCAATAGCATCTCCAACAACGTTAAATAATCTACCTTTCACTTGATCGCCGACAGGCATGACAATAGGTGATCCCAAACTGATTGCCTCCATTCCTCGAGTTAATCCATCAGTAGAATCCATAGCGATGGTTCGGACACTGTCTTCTCCGATGTGCTTTTGGCACTCAAGAACAACTTTCGAACCATCTTCTTTTTGAACTTCAATCGCATCAAGAAGTTTTGGCAATTTTTCGGCGTTTTCAAAACTTAAGTCTACAACCGGACCAATAATTTGAGAAATCTTACCCTTTAACTGAGACATATATTTTAATTTTATTTTGTTAAATTTTTGGCAAAACTAACACATTTTATTGGAATTACTAAAGGTGTTAGTAAAATAATTTTTATGTATTTTTTTTAGTGCTTTTTCTCTGTAAAATCATAAGTTTGCGTTACTAACATTGTTCTCTTAAAACAATTCTATTCTAAGTGAAAGTTCACTATAACATCGACACATATAAAAACATCAAAAACCCAGTAATCACTGTTGGCACATTTGATGGAGTTCACATTGGTCACCAAACTATCATTAATAAAATCAATAGAATTGCTAAGCGTTGTAATGGAGAATCTGTTCTACTCACATTTGAACCGCATCCTAGAAAAGTTATATTAAATGATAGTTCCAGTTTAAAACTAATCAATTCCATAAATGAAAAAATAACCCTACTTGAAAAATACAAACTAGACCATTTAGTCATTCATCCCTTTACTAAAGAATTTTCAAGAATTTCACCTACAGCATACGTAAGAGATTTACTTGTAAACCAGCTAAATGCCTACCATTTGGTAATTGGATACGACCATCAATTTGGAAGAAATAGAGAGGGAGACCTAGAGCTCTTGATCGAATTGTCCAATGTGTACGGATTTAAAATTGATGAAATATCTGCTCAAGAAATTGATGCAATTAAAATTAGCTCAACTAAAATCAGAAATGCAATTTCCTCAGGTGACATTCTTAAAACGAATACCTACCTTGGACATCCATTTTCATTAGAAGGTAAGGTTATTGAAGGGGATAAGATTGGCAGAACAATAGGCTTCCCAACGGCAAACATTGATATTACTGATTTTGACAAAATTAGACCAGCAAATGGTGTGTATGCTGTAAAAGTGCATGTAAATGGCTGCTCATATTTAGGAATGATGAACATTGGAACAAGACCAACTTTCAATAAAAAAGAAAATTACACTTCTTATGAAGTTAATATTTTCAATTTCTCTGAAAACATATATAATAGAAAAATTAAAGTTGAATTTTTTTTTAAAATAAGGGATGAGAAAAAATTTGACGATATTAACGCACTAAAGTTGCAATTGATTGACGATAAAAAGAAATCCATCGAACATCTGGCTTAAATTGGCAATTCTTGTTCCAATTTGTCTATACTCTCAGTTTTTGTTTTGTCAACAATTTAGTTATGCTGAGCTAAAGGATTGTAAAAAATTCAAATCCATCGAGGATGGATTAAAAAATCCAGATTCCGTATTTGTTTTGAATCTTTCCAAAAATAAACTTAAAGAAATCCCAAAAGAAATCTCCTTATTTAAAAATCTTCATATACTTAATCTATCGAAAAACAAACTCTCATCAATTGATTCAACAATTTCTTTCCCAAAAAATATTTTAGAAATAAATCTTAGTAAAAACCTTCTCGAAACAATTCCTGAGGCAATCCTAAGTGTTAAAAGCTTACAACGTCTTGTTCTTAACCAGAATGACATAATCTCAATTCCAGAAAATATTGCTCAACTTGAAAATCTTGTTTATTTGGATTTGTGGTCCAACAACATATCCTACGTCTCTGAAAATATTAGACACTTAAAAAGACTTGACGAAATGGATCTTAGGGTGATTTTATTTAGCGAAGAAGAAAAGGAAAGAATAAAACAGCTACTTCCAAACTCAAAAGTTTTTTTTTCAAAATCATGCAACTGTGGCTACTAATTGCACCCTACGTTGACCCCACCGGTGAGATTTGATATGGCAGTAATCTGATCAGTTGAATCAATACAAAATTTATATTGTGAAGTTAGAGAACCTTTGCACAACTCCAAGATGGAACCATCTGAAAAATTCCCAGTAATGGCAACTTCACACTTGCTAGCAAACAAACCAATTCCATCACCACTTATGTTAGTAAATGTTGGACGTTCTGTAACAACACCTGTTGCAGGTTCATTAACCTCAATGTATGTATTCAAATCTTCATTACCAGCACTTACAATAAAATCTACAGCAACAATTTCTCTTTTTAAAACTTGAGCTTCGTTAGGATAATCCATCAACCTACTATTTACCATTTCAAAGAATTGTTCACCTGAAAGATTGACAAACATTTTCTCTGAATCATTTAAAGCATCTCCATTTCCTATGGCGGTTTGAGTTCCAAGACTCCAATATATGGTTTTAGGAATTGAACTATTGGAAGTGATTTCATTGTACCTAAAGCTCATAGTTAGCTCATATCTTTTGCCCCTTGGGGCAGTATTCCATTTTATTTGTGGACTATAAAAAACATCAGAAGTTCCCAAATTAACATCCGCAAAATTCAATCCATTGATTCCAAGCGATAAGCTAAATAAATAATCAAAGCTCAGACTTGAACCGTCTAACAAACGAGTTTGTGCAGTTATGTCCTCTTGTACATCATCGACCGAAACTACCAATTGATACAAATGCTCGTCGTTTAAAGGAGCATCAGGAACAAAATAATACACTTTCTGTGAGTCCTCATAAAAAATACCACTTTGTAAGTTGCCAACCCAAAGCTCCTGAAGATCATATACCTTGAATGGAGAGGAAAGACCAGGAGCATATTGTTCTACTCTAGCAGAAACATTAGAAAACAATAAACTATCGTTAATCGAAGCATAATCTACATTGTTTCCATCTCCGATGAAAGACTTGTTTATCTTAACAAATTGAGTATCCTTAGATTGATCCAACAAACCATAAATAATTGGAATTGGCTTATAAGGAGCATTGATGTCAAAATCAGTCTTACAGGAAAGAAAAGCTAATCCAACTAGAACAAAACCAACGATGTATGTTACTAATTTTTTCATGTGAGGATTCAAATATACTATTTAAACAACTTTTTTTATGAATAAATAAACAAATGGCACAATTCTAGCAATTAACGGCAAAAATTAATTTTTGATGAGTTTTGTAAATTTTTCCTTAGTACCATCACTTGCTTTTAGCAAATACACTCCATTGGAAAGTTGGCTCAAGTCAATTGATTTTTTAAAAGGATAATCAGTAGCGGATATATTCTCCTTGAGCACCAATTTGCCAAATGAATCGAAAAGGGTTAGCTCAACACCAACAGCAAATCCATCAACATCAACAACAAATAAACCATCGCTTGGATTTGGGGAAACATTCAAAATAGTATTTGTTCTATCGTCAACATCAAGAGCATATCCAACAGTAAAGTAATGTATGATATCTTTTCCAAAGTCGCCTTCAAAAATCTCAAGGGTTGGTCCTCCGACTGCTTTTATTCGAAATGAACCATTTCCATCGTTGTTGGCAAAAAAGGAAATTCCATCTTCATCACTATCAAGAAACTCTAATCTGTAACACCCTGGATCTAAGTTTACTGTATCCCTGTACAAAGTTGCATTTTGGAAATTAGTTCTTGAAAAAACAACATTTCCTTGGTCATCTTTTATGTACAATTCATTTTCGTAAGCAGCATTATTGGTTGAAGTCCAAATAATCAAATCAGACTGATACATAGGAGGAACATCAAAAGCAACAGTGTATGCATTATTTGCAGGGTAGTCGTCTGCAACTCCATTTGCTTTTGTAACAACAGTAGTGAATTTTTGACAATAATATGCATGATCCCAAAAGGATGGATTTACAATTGGCAGCTCAACCTCAACTGACTCGCCAAATGCTAAATTTCCAGTCCAATTGTAAATCTCATGAGGACCTCCACAAATCCAATAATGAATTTCAGCAGATGTTATTGGCTGCTCCCCATTATTTTGAATGACAATTTTTGGATTATCACAAATTGGATTATATCTGTTGTGATATTCCCAATTGTTGGGGGCCATGACATCAATGACACCTACATCGTTTTGAAAATTATAGTCTCCATAAGAAACCAGTTGAACAGTAGTTCTGTAATTACCCTCCATTCCACCACTAGTAACTTCCATCCCATAATCTATAGATGCAGTAGTTCCTGGAGTTACAAAAGGAGTTATGTCATGATCGTAAGTATCTCCAAAAGTGCCTGGACACCACCCAGCTCGATCATATATCCATGTTCCACCTTGGGCTATAACAGGGTTATCAGCACATTCTTTCCAATTTAACCATTCGAATTGCTGGGTTCCGTTAACACTTAAATTGTGAAGTTTAGGGCAAAATTCAGCGCAGTTTTGAAAACCTCCAAACCAATGTCCAGTTGTCCTTGTTTTAACCTTGAAATGTGAGGCATTTGGATTCATTAAAATGTCTACTGCAGGGAGAGAAACATCATTTGCAATGTTGGCGTGAGAATAATCACCTCGCCAAATGGTCTCAAAATCTACAACATCTCTAGGTGGAATTCCTTTGACCATCATAAATTTTAAATCTATCAGTTCCTGTTGATTTCCAGCAGATATTTCAATTGTATCGTTGAAAAGCAACATGTAATCTGTAACATCATACACCCATCTAAATCCATTAGGACCAAGATCTAAGCCAATTCCATATGGTGTTACATAATTTTGAAGCTGATGAGTAACCTGTTTATAACTATTGATTAATGTATTGTCAATTGAAAAGTTAGTAGAATCTATAGCAATTCCAAGATGGTTGTAGGTAAATCCCCATCCAGACTCATAGCCAAAAATGGTATCCACCATAGTCGATGAAATTCCAGATGAATTCATGTCAATGTATGGCTGAGTTTCCACAATTGAAATTGGATCGTAATAAATTGTATCTGATACTAAAATAGAATCTAAATGAGAGCTGTAAACTCCTTGCGTAAAAATAAATTTAGGTCTGATATTGGTTGGAGTAGGATTTAAAAATAAATCTTTTCCTTGACTTACCTCCCAAGAGGGTAACCCCATTAGTTGAGCGGTAGAACCGTTGGTGAAGGAACTATTAGCGGTTATTCCACTTGCTTCATCAAAGGAATAGGAAGCTAAAAGACTGGAAAAATTAGGGTGAGAATTATCCAAAGAACGAAACATCCAGGATTGAATGGTTGACTGATCAAGAGCTGAATCCCAAATTCTAAATTCATTTATTTTCCCATCGTAAACACCATTAAAACCAGAGGACGCTGTACCTCCAATTCGAAATGAAGTAATGCCATCCATTAAACGAGTTTTTCCAGTAGCAGACATAAACAAGTCACCGTTCAAAAAGGCTTTCATTTCACCTGTTGAAGCATCTTTTGTGAAAGCCCAATGATTCCACTTTCCAGAAAAATCAGTTGCACTAGCGGATTGATCTACTCTGTCGTAAGAACTCGTTCCTGAATTACCAGCATCCCAATATATTCTGGAGTTACTCCAAGGAAGGTGACAATTAACCACTCTATATCCATTTGCATCTCGACCTTCAAATATGTATGAATTAAATGGCATCAAATTAGGATCACCAAAACACCAAAACGAAATTGTAATGGCACTATCTACACTGCTAAAAACACTAGACGGTACATCAACAATATCATCTCCTTCAAAATCCAAACACCCATCTTGAGGCATATAAATTCCTGAGCTATTGGATAAATTATCAGCAGATAAGCTGTAATTTGAAAACCCAGTCGCTTGGTTGGTAAAAGAGAGTTCAACAACAACATTAGAAACACCATCCCAAACAAACGGATGTGTAAAATTAAACGTGTTATACCCAATAGTTAGATTATTGGTAAATGAATTGTACACTTGGGTTAGACTGTCAACTTCATATGAAGCTGAAGAAAGTTGAGAAAGAGAAGAGTTTTTCATTCGAATCACAACATGATCTAATGTTGTTCCTAAAGACTCTACTTTTACAGCTAAATTATCAATGGAACCAGCAGACAATCCAATCGAGTTTAGTTCTGCAGCGGAAATTAAATATTGCGCTTTTCCACTTTTACCTAATGTATTGAACACATCACTTGTGGAAGATGAACCCTGACCTAAAATTAAAGAGTCCTCGCTAAAAACTGTGTCATAAACAATAAAAGTATCGTAAGAATTAAATACATCATACTTTGGATTGGTGTTGTAGTGAATGGTATCAGGAGTGGAGTTTTGAAGAAAATAGTAAGGTGTATTTAAGTTTTTATGTTGATATAAATTGGTATATGTTGTATAATCCCATTCACCACAATTAAAATTATCCTGCGTAGTTGCGGGATCACATTTTAGCGTATAAAGCATTAAAATTTTGTGGTATTGATTGGTGTCAGATGGAAAAACGTACCAACCTCTTCTTTTGGTTATATCAGAAAACTCCAAGGTCTGAACTGTAATGGTGTCTCCAAAACCTTGGGGATTAATTGAAATAAAATAGGAAAGAGCCAAAAAAAACACTAAAAACTTTTTCATTACTATTTAAATAAATTAGTCAAAATGAAACAAAAAAAATGACCACTTTTAGTTTATTCTACAATAAATCGCTGAACAACTTTTCGGGTTGGATTTGAGATGGTAACAAAGTATACTCCAGGTGCCAAATCAGAAACATCAATTGATAAATTGTGCTGACCAGAAGATAAGTTCCCGCTAAATATATTTTTTACCTGCTCACCAATAATATTATGTAACTGGATGTTCATTTGTTGCTGACTTTTGGGTAATAAAAATTGAACATTCGCTATACTATTGGCTGGATTTGGAAAAACAAAAAAGTCATAAATGGTCTCATTATCTTGAAGACCTACAGGACCCGTAAGGTTGATGTCGTCAATGTATAAATCATTTCCACCTCCACTTGTAAACAAGAATTTAATTCTTAAATTATTTACTTGGTAAGCTGAACTAAAATTAGATATTGTTACCGTCTCCCAGTCTCCTGGACCTGGTGTATAATTCGATGCAGTATTATTCACCGTAGCTAGTTGCGATGAGGAAATACTTTTTCTAACAGCCCAACTTTCACCACAGTTGCTGCTTGCAAAAATTTGCAAGAAATCACTATTGCTAGGAGAAATTTTAGCAAATGCATATTTAAATGTTAGTGATGCAGCAGTAATATTTTCGAGATCAATTGTTGAGCTTACAAAAGCATCTTTATCTAAATTTGAACCTGCAGAGTTATTTAGTTTTAGAGATTTAGATCCACTGAATGCTGCTTGTGAAGAAATTGCAAAGCCTGGACCTCCACTGTTTTCTATAAACCAATCGCTGTTGGGTAAAATCGTATTTTCAAATCCTTCACTAATTGGGAGTGCATTTCCAGGAGATCCAAGAACTGTAATATAATCTGGGAAGGTTTGAGAAACAGAATTACCAAAAACATCAGTAACCGTAAGTGTAACATCATATTGCCCTGGGTTTGCATAATTTACCTGGGGATTTTGAAATGTAGTTGAAGATGGAGAACCACCTTGAAAAGACCAATTCCATGAAGAAATATTACTGTAAGAATCATCAGTAAAAACTAAATCATCACCAGCACAAACTACCTGTCTATCAACAATAAACTGTGCGACACAAGCAGTTGGAGTGGTGTTGGCTCCAGTTGCATTTAAGTTACTTGGTTGCCACAAATTGTTTCTAATGTTTGAAGTTATTGCCGCTCTCATTCTTGATCTTTGATCATTGGTGAACATTTTAGAACAGTAAGAATACTCCATGAAATTTTCAACGTTATCGACAACGTCTGTATTCCAGTATCCATCAACAGCGTCATTGGAACAAGTATTAGCAGTCAAATTACAAGAAGTTACTCCAATACATCTAGGCGTATCGTCAACACCATCGTCATCAGAGCAACTAGAGGAATTTCCAGGATTGTTATTTGGCCCCCATAAATGAGATAAATTTAACCAATGTCCTACTTCATGTGTTAATGCCCTACTTTTACCTGTAGTGCCAGTACCAATGGAACCAACATAATCGTGAAGAATCCAAATTCCATTGGTCATAGATGTTGCTGACCATCCAGAAGGATTGGTCGTGTATCCTGCAGCCCCGCCGGCGTCGTTCACTATGAAAACATTCATGTACTCATCCCCGGGCCAGGCATTGTTGTAAATGTCATTTCCATTTACAATTGCCACAACTTGATCATAGCCATCTGATCCATCATTTGAGAGAGCATTTTGTGTACGAGTAATTCCGCCAAAGCATTGACCATTAGGAGCTTTTGTAGCCAAAGCAAATTCAATCTCTATATCTGACGGCATGCCCTGAAACGTAGGTTGTACATTATTTGCATCAGAATTTAAAAGCCTAAAATCTTCATTTAAAATATCTACAGCATCCAAAACTTGAGCTTGAGATATGTTTTCGACACCGCCATTGTGAAGTATATGAAAAACAACAGGAATAGTATACACGGTTCCTTTATGTGAAGACTTTTTCAACTGTTCTTGCCGTTGTTTTAAAGATGCTTGCTCAGCTTGAAACATTTTCAAAAAAGCAGGATTTTGCTTTAGCTCGTTCATTCTGTGGTGCGTTCTACAATACTCAACATTTTCTCCATCCCGGCAATTTGTTGGATCAATGGTCGCTTGAGAAAAAGAGAAGGAAGTAATTAAAGAAAAAAGTGTGGGTAGTGTAAGGTAACGTAAACGTTTTGTCATTTTAATAATTTAAGGAAGCTAAATATATTCAAAATAAGTTTAAATTAAGCCTATAGTTAACATGGAAATAGATAACTCAGTTTTTAAAATAGAACACAATTCAATCCAAAAAGTTGCCTTTATGAAAGTGCGTTCTCTAAATCTTTAACTAAGTCCTCTGCATCTTCAACTCCAACACTTAAACGAATCAAAGAATCTTTTACACCACTTTTAAGTCGCTCCTCTCTTGGAATTGAAGCATGAGTCATTGTTGATGGATGACCGATTAGCGATTCAACACCACCGAGAGATTCGGCAAGTGTAAATAATCTAGTTTTTGAAACCACCTCTTTTGCCTTATCAAGGCTATCACCCTTTAAAGTAAAAGACACCATTCCACCAAACCCACTCATTTGTGACCTAGCAACATCATGATTTGGATGTGTTTCAAATCCAGGCCAATAAACACAATCAACAATAGGATGAGATTGCAAGAACTCTGCTATCACCTTACCATTTTCACTATGACGTTGAACTCTAAGGTGAAGTGTTTTAATTCCTCTTAAAACTAAAAATGAATCCATAGGTCCACAAACAGCTCCGCTTGAGTTTTGAATCCTATACATTTCTTCAGCAATTTCATCACTTTTGGTTGCAAGTGCGCCCATTACTATATCTGAATGACCACCTAAAAATTTTGTCACTGAATGCATTACTATATCAGCACCGAGATCCAGTGGCTTTTGAAGATAAGGTGTTGCAAAGGTGTTGTCCACTCCAACCATTACATCTGAATGATTTACCAGTTGTACAATAGCTTTAATATCAATGATGTTCATCATTGGATTGGTCGGTGTCTCTATCCAAATTAACTTTGTGTTATCGTTGATTTTATCTTTTACGTTGTTAATATTCAACATGTCAACAAAATGAAACTTGATGCCATATTTCTCAAAAATGGTTCTAAAAATTCGGTAACTTCCCCCATACAAATCATTAGTTGAGATGACCTCATCACCAGGATTCAACATTTTAATTACACAATCAATTGCTGCTAATCCACTTCCAAAACATGCACCATATTTCCCATTTTCAATATGAGCAATACTACTTTCAAGTGCAGAACGAGTTGGATTTCCTGTTCTAGAATATTCATACCCCTTGTGTTTGCCAATTTCATCCTGTACATAGGTTGATGTTTGGTAGATTGGAGTCATGATTGCTCCGGTTGCAGGATCTGGTTCAACTCCGGCATGAATAACTTTAGTATTGAATTTCATAGTTTGAATTTATTAACTGAGTCTAAATTAAAAATTTAATTAGGTTTGAACCTTGATATGTACGAAACTGTTTAATTTTTATTTGATACTGACCCATTTTAATGAGTAAAAATTATAAAGCTCACATTGCCCTACTTTTCGCCAATATCATCTATGCTCTTAATTATGGCTGGGCAAAAGATGTAATGGAAGGTGGGTATTTAGAACCATTTGCTTTCATATTAATTAGGGCAATAGGTGCAACATTACTTTTTTGGGTTGTTTCCCTTTTTTTTAGTGAACGTGTAGAAAATAAGGATAAGTTGAAACTTCTGCTGTGTGGAATTTTTGGAGTTGCTGCAAACCAATTGTTATTTTTTAAAGGCTTAGATCAAACCACCAGAATAAATGCTTCCATTATCATGGTTGCAAGCCCAATCATAGTTGCACTTTTTTCGGCTGTACTAATTAAAGAAAAACCTTCGGCGACTAGAATTGTTGGAATTCTTCTTGGTTTAACAGGTGCTTGCTTCATTATTCTACAGGGCGAAAGTAATAATCAAGGAGCATCACTTATTGGGAATCTTTTAATCGTTTTAAATGCAACAAGCTATGGACTGTATCTGGTTCTTGTAAAACCTTTAATGAAAAAATATTCACCCATTACGGTGGTTAAATGGGTATTTACATTTGGATTGATCATTGTAACTCCATTTGGATTAACTGAGATTGACACGATTGTTTGGGAAATGCCAAATGACATACTTCTTAAAGTTGGGTTTGTCGTAGTATTTACAACCTTCTTTACCTACCTATTCAATATTTACGGGGTTAAACGAGTGAGCCCAACTGTAGTAAGTTCTTACATCTATTTACAACCAATTTTAACGTCAATTATAGCAGCATTTTCTGGAACAGAAACAATCACAATTATGATGGTAATCAGTAGCATCATAATATTCATTGGGGTGTACTTGGTTAGTAAACCTTCGAAATAAAGCAGCTATTTTGTTATTTTTACCAGAAATAATTCATTATGCTTCAATCTATGACTGGATTCGGTAAATCTGAATCTGTTGTAAACAATAAAAAAGTTTCTGTTGAGTTGCGTTCGTTAAATAGTAA
>JAZADZ010000013.1:0-14000 GCA_036123135.1 Bacteroidota bacterium
CAATAAAAAAGAAGTTTTAGTTGCCGTAGACAATACATACATGGGTCCAATTTGGCAGCATCCTTTACAATTTGGAGCTGATTTAATTATTTATTCAGCTACCAAGTATATCGGAGGTCACAGTGATGTAATTGCCGGAGCTGTACTAGGCAACCATGAATTGATGACTAGAGTGAAAACATTAAGAACTTTTTTGGGCAATATGATTAGTCCATACACAGCTTGGTTGTTGTTGAGAAGTCTTGAAACGCTAAAAGTTAGAATGGATAAACAAGCAGAAAATGCTCAAAAAGTTGCTGAATACTTATCCAATCATCCTAAAGTTGAGAAAGTATATTATTTGGGACTTTTGGAAGAAAGTGACCGGGACTACAAAGTATACAAAAAGCAATGCTCTGGCGCTGGTGCGATGATATCTTTTGATATTATTGGAGGAGAGAAAGAAGCTTTCCAATTTTTGAACGAGCTTAAACTAATTAAACTGGCTGTCAGCCTTGGAAGTACTGAATCGCTTGCTCAACACCCAAATCGAATGACCCATTCTGGGGTTGACCCGGAGCTTAGGTTAAAGCTTAAAATTACCGATAAAATGATACGTTTATCTGTAGGAATTGAACACTACAAGGATATTATTTCTGATATCTCCCAAGCGTTTAATGCTGTGGTGTTTAGTGAGCAGATGAGCCAACACTAGCCCATCTGCTAGCTTATTTATTGTTAGAATCGAACAGTTAGTCCTACAAAAAAGTTTATTCCAGCTTGGTTAAACGCTCCGATTTGATTGTACCTACCTGTACCCTCTCCTTCTGTATTGTCGTAAATGCTTCCGTATGCTGGATCATAACCATCATATTTATATCTATAAATCCAAGCATTTGAAATGTAATTTTGATTGAAAAGATTTCGAATCCAAGTGCTCAAAACTACTTCTTTGAATAGCTTATTCTTAATGGTGTAACTCATTCTAAGATCATTCACCACATACGCATCTAGCTTACTGTATTCACTCGACGTATTGTCAATGAATTGTTCGCCAACGTATTTAGTAATGAATGCTAGCTCTAAATCTCCGAATTTTTCAGAGCTTAATGGATTGTAAACCAATTGACTGCTTGCAATAACTGAGGGTGAAAAAGCAATATTTGTATTGGAATAAATTGAATCTACTTTGCCACCATTGTCCCAATCGTCTATGAATTCATGAAAAGAAGCAATCTTGTTTTCACTCAACGTGGCATTAAATCTCCAATTTAAATTTTTTAATAGTTTAACATCTCCAGCAATCTCAATTCCTCTTCTGTAGCTGTCTTCAACGTTCTGACGAATAGCAGCCCCAACATCGTTTAATTCTCCTGTAACTATTAACTGATTTTGATAACTCATATTATAGAAGTTCACGTTCATTTTTAATCGATCTATTGAAAGAGCATATCCAAGCTCTACATCCAACATACTTTCATGCTCTGGTCGACTATTTGGAGTTGAATTGGTATAATCGTTTCGATTGGGTTCTTTATTGCCAATGCCAACAAAAGTGTATATTTTATTGTTGTTGTTAATCTGATAATTTACACCAGCTTTTGGATTGAAAAACAATAATTCAGCTGTTTGATTGACATTATTGAGTTCATTGTCAAATCCCAAGAATTCATAATTTATGTAGCGTTGTTGTAAGTCTACATACAAATCGAGATTTGATTGTAACTTATAATTCATTTTGGCATAAATGTTAATGTCATTTTTGGTAGCATCATTATCATAATACGGATGCCTGATTGAACCATTACTCGCATATTGTGACCAGATTACTTCACCAAAATGTTTGCCCAAATATTGGTTGGCACCACCACCAACGGTAAGCTGTAGTTTTTCAGAGTTGTATTCACCAGAAAATACCAAGCCATAAAAGTGATTGTCCAGCCATCTTCTTCGAATGAGATCTGTTTGTGAAATAGTATCTCCAGAGTCAGTAAAAATGGTGTCTAATCCATAATCTGCTAAATTTTCTTGTGAATAATAATTGATCAAAGCATTTTGTCCTATTCCCTTATATTGTTCATAGTATCCTTTTCCTCTTGTATAATGAAATGCAGCGTTTAGCTTAATTTTTTCACTTGAATTATGTGAAAGATGAAGTTGATAATGCGATTGTGTATAGTCATCTACTTCATTATCGTATTCATAGGGATTGTACGTAGGATCGTTTTCAATCAATCTCATTGGAGCACCATACCAAGCCTGATATGTGGTTTCATGACCTGAAAATGCAATTGCTCTTATTGAGGACTTCCTTCCTAAATACGTACCAGAGAGATAGTAAGAATTTAAATCTGCAGAAGCGCGGTCGATAAAACCATCCGAAACAATTCTTGATAGTCTGCCTTCAAAATTCCATTTTCCATCAATTAGTCCAGTACCCAACTTTAATGTATTTTTTTGGGTGTTGAATGAACCAAAACTATTTGATATTTCTCCGTATGGAGAGGACGCGTCAACAGTGTTAAATGTGCTTAAATTTATAGATGCTCCAAATGCACCTGCTCCGTTTGTTGATGTACCAACACCTCTTTGAATCTGAATATCATTGGTTGAAGAAGACAAGTCAGGCAAATCAACCCAAAAGGTACCCTGAGATTCAGAATCGTTCAATGGAATTCCATTAATGGTCACATTAACTCTAGTAGCGTCTGAACCTCTTACACGAATACCAGTGTATCCAACACCAGCACCTGCATCTGAAGTAGTTACAACAGATGTTGCTTGATCCAATAAAATTGGAATATCAACTCCATGATTGATTTTCTCTAATTCTTCTTTTAAAATATCCTCATGAGCTACTGGACTATTTTCAGTAACTCGAATAGCCTTTAAAACAAATTCGTCCAATTCTTTTGATGGAACTGTATCAGAAAATGATTGTGCAACAATTTGATTGGCCAGCAAAAAAGCAGGCAAAAACTTAAGAAATTTTTTCATTTTATTGTATGTTAAATGTGTCTTACAGGGAGTAAGAAAAACACGAGTTTTATTTACATTTAACTAACCTTCCTACGCCAGCATTATCTGGTTCAGGTCTCGCTCTGTGGAACAGAACATGGGTATAATCTCAGCCTACTTTGGCACCCCCTTGAGTTATGGGCATAAAATTAAAAAAAAACTATTTATTTGAAATAAAATTATCAATTATTGAAATTGCTGAATCCAATCGATTTTGTTTGTCTCCTGAAATGATAAAATAGGGGATTTTTAGCTGCTCTATTTCCATTTTGTAAAGGGCAAATAATTCTTCTCGGTTGTTTGGATTTTCTCTTAGTGGATCGTCTTCCCAAGGAATGTCTGGGGTTAGAAGCAAGTACAAATCGGCAGGGAAACTCGACAACAGTTCAAGAATTTCTTTATCACAATCTCCATACTTATAATTACTCCAAATTTTAATGGTCAATGCATCCGAATCACATAAAACTAAATTTGGGAATGAATCCTTTACATCAAATTCATACTTAATTTGACCCTGGGCAATTGAACATAAATCCGATTTAAAATATTCTCTATCAATCTTAGATAAATATTCTCGGGCATATTCTTTAGCACCTTTAATGTTGTAAAAATCTTCAAGAGAATTAAAAAGGGTGGTTTTTCCAGAGGATTCAGCTCCAGTAATTACTACTTTCATTGGTGAACTACAGTTTGTTTTTTCCAGTTTTGATATCCATAATATGCAATGACAATGAATATACCAAACTGAACAACTCCAAGGTAATAATCTTTGTGAACAAATAATGGTATGCACATAATATCAGCGATGATCCAATAAATCCAATTCTCTATTCTTTTCCATGCCAATAAAAACATTGCAACAAAATTCATCGCTGTTATTAGAGCTTCTAATATCACATAGAATTGAATCTCTTCAATTGATTTAAAAGGTAGTAGAATACTATACAATATCATCCATAGAAGTGTAGTAGCTAAAATAGAAAGCGAATTTTGTTTTTTGGTATTAAATGAAACTGCTACTGCAATTGAATCATCTTCTTCTTTTCTTAGCCAATTGTACCATCCATACACATTCATCACAAAAAAGAAAATGTTTACCAAAGCCTGTCCGTATAAATCACCCAACCAACACAAATAGACCCAAATAAGCACGCTGAAAATACCGATTGGATAAACCAAAATATTTTCTTTTTTTGCAAACCAAACACTCAATATTCCTGTTGAGACGGCACATATTTCTAATGTAAAAACAGTTTCCATAACGTTTAATTTGCAAATGTATCAAGTAATAAAAAAAGGGAAAGGAAAACTGACAATTTTTAAAATGTTTAATCTTTCTATTTGAAAGTTAAACAAATTTTGTTTAAGTTTGAATGAAAATTGTTAAACAAAAACTAAATGAAACCTGTCACAGTAATAAGACGAGAGCACTTTAATGCTGCACACAGATTGCACAACCCAGATTTGGATGATGCCACCAACAAAAAAATATTTGGCAAATGCAACAATCAATATTTTCATGGTCATAATTATGACTTAGATGTAATGGTCTCTGGTGAAATCGACCACAAAACAGGGTATCTAATTGATATGAAATTACTGTCTGGTTTAATCAAATCTGAAGTTCTAGATTACATGGATCACAAGAATTTGAACATTGAAGTTGATGAGTTCAAAAATTTAAATCCAACAGCAGAAAATATTGCATTTGTTATACACAATAGAATTAGTTTAAAACTACCCAATAATTTAAATTTAAAAATCAGACTATATGAGACACAAAGAAATATTGTTGAATACCCAGCATAACGGCAATTCAAAATCTCTTTACCCTACAATCGGCGATGATATTGATACAATAGGAGATAATCATGTCTCAACATCTTATGATACTCCGCTAAGTAAAAATGCGTTTGATAAAACCGATGCCCAAAAAAAACAAACCATCGAGTTTCATTTTAGAAAAATTATGGAAACTCTGGGGTTAGATCTTGAAGATGATTCCCTCAAAGGAACGCCCAAAAGAGTTGCTAAA
Source organism: Bacteroidota bacterium (assembly GCA_036123135.1). GTDB lineage: Bacteria > Bacteroidota > Bacteroidia > Flavobacteriales_D > Parvicellaceae. The sequence continues at coordinate 5,033 of JAZADZ010000013.1, forward strand.
ATGTACATTGATGAAATTTTTTGTGGTTTAGATCCAAAAAACAAACCATCAATTTCACTCTTTGAAAATAAGTACAAATACAACGAGATGCTGATTGAAAAAAACATCTCTTTTTATTCAAATTGTGAACATCATTTTGTGCCAATTGTTGGAAAGGCTCATGTAGCATACATTTCCAATGGAAAAGTAATAGGATTATCTAAAATTAACAGGATTGTTAATTATTTCGCTCAAAGACCTCAGGTTCAAGAGAGACTAACCAATCAAATAGCAGACGAACTATGTAATATATTAGATACGAAAGATGTTGCTGTAATCATCGACGCCAAACACTTGTGCGTTTCATCAAGAGGAATAAAAGACAATACATCTACTACAATCACTTCCTATTATGGTGGTAAATTCAAAAGTAGATCAGTAAAAAATGAATTTATTAATCACACATTAAACTGTAGCAATGATTTCATTTAAAAAGCATTCAGGAATCTATACACTTGAGGCACAAACAGTTGTTCAAACACCAATCGAAAAAGCATGGGAATACTTTTCAAACCCAGCAAATCTAGCAGAAATTACACCTGAGTACATGGGATTTAACATTACTTCTAAAACACCTAAAAAAATGTTTGCCGGCCAAATAATATCTTACATTGTTCGGCCCATATTATCCCTAAAAACAAATTGGGTAACTGAAATTAAACATGTTGACGCCCCCAACTTTTTTGTGGATGAACAACGATACGGCCCTTACTCTATGTGGCACCACGAACACCATTTTATAAAAAATGGAAATCAAACTCAAATGATAGACAGAGTTTCTTTTAAAATACCTCTAGGAATATTAGGTCACCTAGCCTACCCTATTTTAGTTAAACCACAACTCAAAAAAATATTCCAGTACCGAGAAAAAAAATTAAAAAATCTATTTAACACAAAAGCATGAAAAAAACAGTCATAATTGGAGGTAACAGTGGCATAGGTCAAAGTATATCGAGCTTACTTAAAAATGAAAACTGTGTTACCATCAGCAGAAACAGTGCTGTAAATAATTATGAGAACCATCAACACTATCAAGTTGATGTTATAAAAGATGAAATTCCTGAAATCAATGATGTTGCTTCCTTAATATACTGTCCAGGCTCAATCAACTTAAAACCTTTTGGATCTCTAAAAGAAGAAGACTTTTTCAACGACATGCAAATTAATTTTTTTGGTGCTGTACGAACCATTAAGCATTTTTTTAGAGGACTAAAAAGAGAAGAAAATGCTTCAATTTTACTCTTTAGCACAGTTGCTGTATATCAAGGTATGCCATTTCATGCATCAATTGCATCAGCAAAAGGTGCAATTGAAGGTTTAACTAAATCTCTTGCCGCAGAATTTGCAGGAAAAATTAGAGTTAATTGTATTGCTCCAACCCTAACAAATACACCACTTGCATCTCCAATACTTAGAAATGATGAGGCCATTGAGCGAGCTAATTTAAGACACCCCTCTAAAAGGATTAATAGCGCTGAAGACATAGCCAAAACAGCAGTGTTTCTATTGAAAGACACCAACATCACTGGACAAATAATTCGAGTAGACGGAGGTTTATCAACGTTAAAAACATAACCAATGAATATTTTTTGGTTTAGGAGAGATTTAAGAATCTTTGACAACACTGGGCTATTCAATTGCTTAAAAGAAAGAAAAGACGTACAACCCATTTTCATATTTGATACCAACATCACTGGTGAACTTGAGACCGATGATCCTAGAATATCATTCATTTATGAAAACCTAACATCCATTCATTCCAAACTCCTTTCTTTCTCCTCATCCTTGAAAATTTACGCTGGAGATCCATTAACAATTTTCAAGCAAATTCTTAATGAAAATAATGTCGAGTCTGTTTATATCAACAGAGATTACGAACCTTACGCTACAAAGAGAGATGATTCCATCTCCGAATTTCTTTCTAAAAGAAACGTTGCGTTCAAATCATTTAAGGACCATGTCATTTTTGAAAAAAGTGAAGTGGTAAAGAAAGATGGCCTACCTTACACTGTTTTTACACCTTACAAAAATAAATGGTTAGAAAAATATCAAGAATCTAAGATTACAGTAAACGAAAAATTAGAGTCTTCAAATTTCTTACAATCCAATCATAAACTTCCAAAAATTGAGGCACTAGGTTTTAAAGTAGCTACCATTAAAGTTCCTGAATTCAACATCAATAACGTCCCTGACTACGATCTCACAAGAAATATTCCAAGCCTCGACAGCACTTCTAAGATTGGACCTCATCTACGTTTTGGTACTGTTAGCATTAGAAAAATTGTTCAATCAGTAAAAAGTCTGAACTCAGTGTATCTTTCAGAGCTGGTTTGGAGAGAATTTTTCATTCAAATTCTTCACCATTTTCCCAAAGTAGTAACCGAAAACTTTAGGTCTAAATACAACTCCATTGTTTGGAACAACAACACAAAAGACTTTGAAAATTGGTGCAATGGAAAAACTGGCTATCCAATTGTAGATGCTGGAATGAACGAGCTGAACACGACTGGTTTTATGCACAACAGAGTGCGAATGGTTACAGCAAGTTTCTTATGCAAACATTTACTGATCGATTGGAGGTGGGGCGAAGCGTATTTTGCCAAAAAGCTATTAGATTATGAATTGGCATCCAACAATGGAAACTGGCAATGGTGTGCTGGTACTGGTTGTGACTCTTCCCCCTATTTTAGAATTTTCAATCCCTACGAACAAACAAAGAAGTTTGACAAAGACCTTTCCTATATAAATAAATGGGTTGATAACTTGAACTCCTTCGAATACCCATCTCCTATTGTTGAACACAAATGGGCAAGAAATAGAGCTCTAGAAGCGTACAAAACAGGATTAGCTAAAAACTAATTTTAATACGGTTCTAGTTCAACAGCTTTTCACTAAGGAAAGATTTAATTAAATTAGTAAATCAATTTTTCCCTTGGAAAATTACGATTACGACTATATTATTATTGGCAGTGGATTTGGAGGCTCTGTCAGCGCCCTTCGGCTTGCTGAAAAGGGATATAAAGTGCTTGTCATTGAAAAAGGAAAATGGTACAATAATGAAGATTTCCCAAAATCCAATTGGAATCTTCAAAAATGGCTTTGGGTTCCAAAATTGAGATGGCACGGAATTATGAAGATGAGCTTCTTCAAACACATTAGTGTAATCTCTGGAGTTGGAGTTGGAGGAGGATCTCTTGTGTATGCCAATACACTACCAGTTCCAAAAAGAGAATTTTTTAACTCTGGAAGCTGGCAAAATCTTGAAGATTGGGAAACCGAACTAAAGCCGCATTATGAAACAGCTTTAAAAATGCTTGGAGCCAAAAAAACCCCTGTTCTTTTTGATGGTGATTTAGCGCTTAAAGAGCTTGCACAAAATATCGGAAGAGAAGACAAGTTTAGTCCAACTAATGTTGCGGTTTTTTTTGGAGATCCAAATAAAAAAGTGCCAGATCCTTACTTCGGGGGGAAAGGTCCTGAAAGAACTGGTTGTAATTATTGTGGAGGCTGTATGACTGGATGCAGACATGGAGCTAAAAATACATTGGATAAGAATTACTTGTATTTGGCCCAGCAACTTGGTGTAGATATAATTGCTGAGCACGAAGTTTTTGATGTTCTTCCCATCAATCAAAACAGCTCTAATGGATACGAAGTTTTTTTCAAATCTAGTACCAAACTGTTTAAAAACAGAAAAAAACTGAGCACCAAGGGCGTAATTTTCTCAGGAGGAGTTTTGGGCACAGTAAAATTACTGCTTAAACTTCGGAATACTTCTTTACCCAAAATTTCAAATTTAATTGGCGAAGATATACGCACCAACAACGAAAGCCTTATTAGTATTACACATCTTGGAGATAAAAAGGATTTTTCAAAGGGAGTCGCCATAGGTTCAATATTAGATACCGACAAAGACAGTCATTTAGAAATTTGTAGATACTCCTCAGGTTCTGGATTTTGGAAATGGACACATCTTCCTTACACAACAGGAAAAATCCCAATACTTAACGTGTTAAAAATAATCTACAACTTTTTTAAAGCACCTCTTACTTACCTTAAACTGTATTTAGTAAAGGATTGGGCTAAAAAAACTGCAACGCTATTGTTTATGCAGACGCTGGAGAGTAAAATAAAATTTAAAAAAAATAAAATCGGTGTACTTTCCTCCAGAGTTACAAGTGGAAAAAAACCAAGTGCATACATTCCTAGAGCTTCGGAATTAGCAAAAAAATATGCTAAAATAGTAGACGGTAGAGCAACTGTTTTTGCTTTAGAACCCCTGGCAGGAATACCATCAACAGCTCATATTCTTGGAGGAGCTGTAATGGGGGAAAATGCTTCTAAAGGTGTAATTGATAAAAATAATCGCGTATTTGGATACGAAAATATGTTTGTAATTGATGGTGCAATGATTTCTGCAAATCCTGGAGTTAATCCCTCCCTTTCGATAACTGCAATTGCGGAACGAGCCATGGAAAAAATTCCTACAAAACAATGAGATTTTTTCTTGATTACTTTACGTTTTTTTTTAGTGCTTCAAAGGATTTTCTCTTTTATGTTTTAAATGAAGTTACTTTCAACGTTAGCCCTTGGTACATCAATTATTTTTGGTGGTTGATTTTTCTTTCAGTTACTGTTTGGGCTTTAGAAATTATTTTTCCATGGAGAAAAAATCAGCCAATTATTAGAAAAGATTTTTGGATGGATTTGTTTTACATCCTTTTTAATTTTTACATCTTTAAAATTATAATTTTCATTGGCTTATCTTTGACAATTGAAAGGCTATTTTTGGATTTACTCAACGAACAAAGTCTATTTCTGTTCAATGTACAATCACTTCACCCAACACTCCAACTGCTTTTATTTTTTGTTTTAATCGATTTTATCTCTTGGGGGACACACATCCTTCTTCATAAAAACAAATTTCTCTGGCAATTTCACAAGGTTCATCACTCTGTTGAGCAAATGGGATTTGCAGCACATTTTCGTTTTCACTGGATGGAAACGATTGTTTACACCCCATCAAAATATATAGCTCTTATTGTTCTAGGAAATTTTGAACCAAATCATGCATTTATAGTTTATTACCTAACCATAGCTGTTGGGCACTTAAATCATTCGAACATTAATGTGAATTATGGTCCATTAAAATACATATTTAACAATCCAAAAATGCACATTTGGCACCATTCAAAACACCTTCCCAAAAATTTCAAGACTGGAGTTAATTTTGCCATTTCATTAAGCATATGGGACTATGTTTTTAAAACAAATTATATCCCTTACGATGGAGGAAACAATCGACTTGGATTTGAAAATATAGCAAACTTCCCTAAAACCTTTTTGACCCAAATTTCATATGGTTTTAAAAAATCTAAAGATTAAATCCTTTATTTTTAGATATGACAAGTTTTCTCTTCACTCTAGTACTATTATTTTCTTGGTTCAATACTACAAATGAAACCGAAAAAAATGAGCTTTCTCTACTGTTCATTGGAGACATAATGGGTCATGGTCCTCAAATTGAGGGTGCCTTTGTAGATTCTTTACGAATCTATTCCTACGACAATATGTTTTCTAATATTAAAAATGAAGTTTCTGATGCTGACTTTACCATTGCAAATTTAGAGGTTACTCTTGCTGGGAAGCCCTATCAAGGATATCCAAAATTTAGTTCTCCAGACGCTCTCGCTTTGGCATGTAAAAATAATGGAATAGACGGTTTTGTGATGGCAAACAATCACTCTTGTGACAGAGGAGACAAAGGCATAATCCGATCGATTGAGGTTGTAGAAAAATTAAACCTTTTGCATACAGGGACTTTCAAAAATATTTCAAATAGAGATAGTCTTAATCTAATGATTCTTGCTAAAAACAACATTAAAGTAGGTGTTCTAAATTACACCTATGGAACCAATGGATTGTCTTTTGGCGATTCTGTTTTCGTCAATAGGATTGATACAGCACTTATGTCAAAAGATATTGCCTTGGCAAAACAAACTGACATAGATAAATTAATTGTTTTTACGCATTGGGGTGGTGAATATAAAGAGCAACCCGATAGCTTCCAGCTTAAAACCGCTCAGTTTTTATTCTCTAAAGATGTTGATATTATAATTGGTTCTCACCCTCATGTCTTGCAGAAAATGATTTACGTGCCAAAGAACGATACACTCAAAAAAACAAAGGAATCTTTCATTGTTTATTCAATGGGGAATTATGTGTCTAATCAAAGAGATCGCCGAAAAGATGGTGGCTGTATGGTGAAACTAATTTTACAAAAAGACAGCGAAGAAGTATTCATCAAAGAATGTGGATATCTTCTCACCTGGGTATATAGAACAAGAAAAGAAGGAAAATACAATTATCAAATTCTTCCCTGCTCAAAATTTGAAAATGATTCGCTATTTTTTGAAAAAAAACAAGATTTTGAAAAAATGAATGTATTTATTAGCGATTCAAGAAAATTGCTAGGTGAAAATAATCTTTCTGTAAATGAGTACATCTTTAAAGACAATCAATGGATTATTTCCTATGAATAGAAAATATAGCTTTAGCGTAAATAGCTCACTTCTTCTTATTTTTTTCGCCTGCAGTTCGTATTACTCTCAACCATACAAAACTGAAAATACAAGGACATCAATTGATTCACCAAATTTATTGATATTGGGAAATGTTCAAGATGCAGGATCTCCCCACATGGGATGTGATAAATTGTGTTGCAAGGAACTATTTAAAAACCCTGATAAAACTAGAATGGTGGTATCCATTGGAATTAGTGACCCAATTGCTAACATGTGTTGGATGATTGAAGCAACTCCAGATTTCCCAAGACAAGCAAAAATTTTAAAGGAACATTGTTCTGGATATGAAAAAGAATATCCAAATGGAATTTTTCTAACTCATGCACACATTGGTCATTATTCAGGACTGATGTATTTAGGAAAAGAATCTATGAATTCTTCTGATGTACCTATTTATGCTATGACAAGAATGAAAGGTTTCCTAATTCAAAATGGTCCTTGGAGCCAATTGGTTCATACAAACAATATTAAAATCTCTAACATAGACCACGATCAAATTCTGAAGCTTTCTGAGAACATTAGCATTCAACCTTTTTTAGTTCCTCACCGTGACGAATTTTCAGAAACAGTTGGATACAAGATAATTGGGCCTAATAAATCGGCACTCTTTATTCCTGATATCGACAAATGGAGTAAATGGAATTTAAATTTAGCTGAAGAGTTAGTTAAGGTAGATTACGCATTTATTGATGGAACCTTCTTTGATAACAAAGAAATCAACAACAGATCAATCTCTGAAATCCCTCATCCATTTGTTATTGAGACTATGGAATTGTTCAGAAACCATCCTTTAAATGTGAAAAATAAAATCCATTTCATTCACTTGAACCATACCAACCCACTCTTAGATTCTAACAGTTTACAAACAAAAGAAGTGATTTCAGAGGGATTCAATATTGCCAGGCAATATCAAATTTTCAAGTTGTAATCTTTAAAATGTGTTCCATTTCTGAAAATTGGTATTTTACTAGTTAAGGAAAAAGTCTACTAAACCAATTTCCATTTACATGAGAAAAGTAATGTTCTCCATTCTAATCCTAGCAGGTATTGTATCATCCTGTAAGACTTCAAAATTGTCTTGCTCACAAAACAACAATAAAAGAAGTGCAAATACACTTTATGCAAGAAATAAAAGCAGTAACAATAAGTATGTCAATAATTCATTCCTAAAAAAAATAAACCACCAACAAAAAAAATGTACAAAATGGTAAATTGTGAATTTTAAATTTATGCTATTCAATATTTTTTAGCCATGAAAAATCTCTTTTTATTTATACTCTTTTTTGTTGGTTTAATAGCAACCACGAAAGCTCAATATAAATTTGAAAAATACAATCCTAAAGAAGCAACTGTTTCTAAAGAAGAATTTGTTTTATATGAATTAATTAATGCTTACAGAAAAGAAAAAAAGCTTTCGGAAATCAAATTGTCCAAAGCGTTGTGCCATGTCGCTAAAGTGCATGCTAAGGATTTAGAGCTTAATTTAAAAAATCTTACCCATGCTTGGTCCACTTGTAAATACAGCAACAATCAATCGAAAACCTATGGATGTATGTGGGATAAACCAAAAGAGCTTACCTCATACAACTCAATCGGCTATGAATGTGCACACGGTGGTGAAGGTGGGTATGTAGCCACTGCACCAATCGCATTAGATGGTTGGAAATCTAGTACTCCTCATAACAATGTAATCATCAATAAAAAGATTTGGAAAGATGTGGACTGGAAAGCAATTGGAGTAGGAATCTATGGAGGGTATGCTACTATTTGGTTTGGAGAACATCTAGACAATGATGGAAGCCCAAAAGTTGCATCTGAATAATCAAATAATTACTACTTTTAGAAAAAAAACACCAATGAAATACTACTCTATTTGCGCAATTCTTATGCTTTTTTTTTCAAGTTGCAGTTGGTTCGAAGAAGAAGTTTGGGGAGTTCCTGAAAGCAAATTAGAAAAATCAACTGTAGAAAATTTTTCAAGTGATTTGTTCCAATTGAATGGCACCTACATTTCTGAGCCTGGAACTGACATAACGTCTTCAGAAATTAGCTTTTATATTGATGGACTAAGTGATACAAAAGGAAGGTTCAATAACTTTAGTATTGAACTCAACGGAAATCCGAAAGACAACTCACTCTATTTAAATGTATCCATCAGAGCAAACTCTGTTTTTACTGAAAACGAGACAAGAGACAAACATTTACTAGGAGAGGATTTTTTCAATATTGAAAAGTATCCTAGTATTTTCTTCAAATCTAAAGAAATTTTATCTGTGGACTCTTCGTTTATTGCTAAAGGAAAATTATCATTGTTAGGAACTGAAAGTAAAGTTAAAGTTCCATTC
>JAZADZ010000014.1:0-14226 GCA_036123135.1 Bacteroidota bacterium
AAACTTTTCTTTCTTTTGACCTAAACCTTCAATAAAACTTATTACCTTTTTATAATTACCAGTCTCGCATACTTCCTCTGTCTCTTTGTATAAAACAGGAATTAAGTCACTAGTTTGAGATGTAAGTTGTGAAGAGTGAAATAAAGTTATTAATAATGCTATTTTTTTCATTGTGTTGTTTTTTACTAATTGAATTTCTTAGTTTTAAAAATGTATACAGCTACAATTTTTCCACTGTCATGGTACTGCATAACCGCTGTATATTTTTTTCTAACCTGGTATTCAATGTGAATGTTTGGATGAAGTATGCTGTCAATAGCATAGGTAACTTGCTTGTAGTAGTCTATTTCAGACTTAACTACTTTTGGAAGAATATAATTTATATCAGTATTAGCGGAATCCTTTAATAAAATATACTGATCAAACTTTTCTTTCTTTTGACCTAACCCCTCAAAAAAACTTATTACCTTTTTATAGTCACCAGTCTCGCAGGCTTCCTCAGTTTCTTCATATAAAACCGGAATTAAGTCACTAGTTTGAGATGTGAGTTGTAGGGAGTAGGATAAAATTATTAATAATACTATTTTTTTCATTGTGTTGTTTTTTTAGTTAATAAATCAAAATCTAAAGCATTGAGCTTTTCTTTGGACACCACTAGCCTTCCCATAACCTTTCGCATTCCAAAAATCACCTTACTAGTTCGGATCTCTATAATCTGGGCAGTATACCAAGTACTACACGCTCTTTTTTTAGCCAATTGCTTAAGCTTTTGGGTGTAGTAATCAAGCTGAAGATTTTCTAGATGCTCACTCATGTTTCGCCCTCCTCATCTTTTTTGGGTTTTCCGTCCAGCATATTTTTTTTATAAGCTTGAAACATATAATGCTCTTCCCATAAGTATTGTTCGAAAAGACAATGTGTTTTGATGCAATTACAGGTCTCATTTTCACATTGATCTTCCAAATCTTCAAGTATGCCGTACTTATTTTTTCTATACCACTTATTTCCATCAAATGGGTATTTTTTATTTACAGTGTTTTCTTCCATTTCAAATGATGTTTCAATTGGACTCAACGGCTTGGTCGTTCAAATAATAAAGGGTATTTCCTGCTCTTTTCACAGGATCGGTTAAGCGCAACAGTATTCCCTTCTCGAGGATAATTGGGCTTTGCCCAGTTCGCTCTCTAAACTCTGCTCTTAAAGTTGCCAAATACAAGGCTTGCCTGTAAACACCTACAATACCAATCTCTACTTGGCGGTTATAAGCTGTAATGAGCTCGTCAATTGTTTTTTCTTCTAACTGCTGCTTTATTGTAAAAAGCGTTTCCCGTGAACCGGGTTTTAGGACTAATAAATATTCCATCACAATAGTATTAAGTAATTAATAACTACTGCATCAATATATAATTGGAGTGACCTTTAATTTAGGCGGTCGCCTCACATCTTTTTAACCACCGTGCTAGGTCCAGTCGGTTGGCAGGTTATTCACCTTCTTGATGCAATACAAAGCTCACTTTGAGCTAACGTTGTAAACATACGTAAGCAGAACATAAAAGTTTTACGTTTCAATAAAATAATTTTTTGTGTGTAAAATAAAACCCATGCCACTATACATCCATCTTTCCAATTTGGTTCATCCTAAAAAACAAGTAGAAAAGCACTGTAGAGGAGGATTAAAAGCCTTTAGAGAGCGATTTTTTTTGGGAAGATTGTAGAAATTAACCCTGGATAAAATTGCCCTTGAAGCAAAAAAAGAAAATTATCTGCTGCAGACTATTAAGTAAGTTTAGCTTTCCTCTATCGGTTCATACACACCATAAAAAAGTTGCTTATAAGTACTAAAAGGTTTTAGTGTTTTTTTGAAAACTCTATATTTTTTATAATTCAAGTAAAAAAAGCAAGGAAATAGAAATATGTAGGCCAGCATTCCAAAAAAGAATTTAAAAAAATGAAATTTAGGCCGGTTGTATAGAACTACTAAAACGAACCAGATTAGGCCGATAGAAAGATAACAGTAGAGGAAATTCATTAATAATGAATGAAGATTTACCCTCAAAATTAAGTAAAATGCAAGGTCTTTAATGAATGGGAGTATTAACTTTTAATTTTCAAAAGCTGCTTTACCAATCTTTTTTTATACCTGCGCTGGCGTTGATTTACTTTTGCTGAATTTGCACGATAGGTTTCACGCTTATCTTTTACGATTTCTTCCAAATCGTTTACATTATCAATTTTCTTAGCGTTTTTTTCGTAAGTGCGTAAAGGCATTGTTGAAGGTTAATTTAAATTTAATGATTCGATATATTAAAAACCAAAACGTTTTAGAGAATTTAAGTTCTGTTTAACTAAAAAAATAGCCCCACTAATCTAAAGTGAGGCTGTTTTAAATGTCGGGGTGAGTGGATTCGAACCACCGATCTCGCGCCCCCCAGACGCGCACTTTAACCGGACTAAGCTACACCCCGAATTTATAAAATCAAATATAATTGATTAAACTAGATTTTAAACTGGATCTACGTCAATTTTCACTCTTGAAGACTTATAGGGTTTTTTGTGCTTTAAGTTAACTATGGCGTCCAACAAGAATGCTTTGATTTTTTTCACTGATGCACTTTTTTCAAACTTTAAGGTAATGACCTTGTGGTACGAGTTTCGAATTCTAGCAATTGACGGATATTCCGGACCAAGCACTCTGGAACCAAGCTTTTGTTTGAGTAGTTCAGCCAGCTCATTACTTGCAGCATCTACCACATCCGAAAGCTTGTGAACCACGGTAAGCTTAATGAGTCTGGTGAAGGGTGGATAATTGAACTGCTTACGTTCAACCAGCTCTTGTTCAAACATACCCTGATAATCATGGCGCATTAGCTTTTGGAGAATCCAATGGTCTGGATTGTACGATTGCACAATTACCTTCCCTCTTTTTTTCTTTCTGCCTGCTCTACCGCTTACTTGGGCCATGAGCTGAAAAGAACGCTCAAATGCTCTAAAATCTGGAAAATAAAGCATGTCATCTGCATTTAGTATACCCACAAGAGCTACATGATCAAAATCCAATCCTTTTGAAACCATTTGCGTTCCAACAAGCACATCAATCTGCCGATTTTCAAACGACTGAATAATTTCATGGTAAGCATTTTTCTTTCTAGTAGTATCCAAATCCATTCGCTGTATTCGAACCGAATTACCCAACAGCTCTTGGAGCTCTTCTTCAATTTTCTCTGTTCCAAAACCTACCATTTTAAGCTTAGAGGAACCGCACGCACCACACTGTTTTGGTACTGGAGTACTGTAACCGCAATAGTGACAATTCATTGTATTGGGGTATTTATGATACGTTAAACTCACATCACAACGAGTACACATGGTTTTCCATCCGCAAGTTTCACAGATCCATTTTGGTGCATATCCTCTCCTATTTTGAAATAAAATAACTTGCTCATTTCGGTCCAATACTGCTTTTATTTCATTGAGTAAAAGAGAGGAATAAATTCCGTGCATCTGTTTCTTTTTGGTGGCCAAAACCAGATCTGCACACTGAATCTCGGGAAGCAATATATTACTAAATCTTTTGGTTAACTCAACGTATTTAAATACGTGATTTTTAGCATTTAGCATAGATTCAATACTAGGTGTTGCACTTCCCATTAAAACGCTGCAATGGTGTAATTTAAACAACTTAAAAGCAACATCTCTGGCATGGTACCTTGGTGCAGGATCGTACTGCTTAAAGGACGGCTCGTGCTCCTCGTCAATAAGAATTAAACCAAGACGATTAAAGGGTAAGAAAACAGAGGATCTTGCACCTAAAATAACATCGTAGCTGTGCAATTCCTCGTTCAACACCGATCGCCACACCTCAACGCGCTCATTGGGAGAAAACTTGGAATGATACACCCCTATTTTATCGCCAAAGTATTTCTTAAGGCGTGTAATGAGCTGCGTGGTCAAAGCAATTTCTGGAAGGAGATACAATACTTGTTTCCCCTTTTTAATCTGATCTCTGATGAGCTTTACATAAATTTCAGTCTTACCGCTACCGGTAACACCATGTAAAAGTACGGGCTTGTTTTCGGCGAAACCATCCTTTACTTGTTCGTATGCATTCTGCTGAAAATCGGAAAGCACCTTGTCTTTTTGCGTCTCTCCCTGATACGAACCAAATCGGCTTACGCGCTGAGCAGTTTCTATAAGAATATTTTTTTTCAACAACCCGCCCAATACTGCAATACTCCCTTCTGTAGATTGCAACAACTGTTTTTTTTCGATTGGCAGAAAAGTACCATTTTGTTGAGAAAGCTGGATAAATTGAAGCAACAAATCTTGCTGCTTTTGTGCTCTTCCACATAGCTCAAACGCTTTTTGAAGTGCGTCCTTATTTGAAAAATCGGGGTTAATTGAAATAAGTTTTTGAAGCTTTGGGCGATATAGTTTTTTAATCTCTTCTTCAACCTTGATCAACTGCAGGTGTAAAAGCTCGTTAATTATGGGATACACCACTTTTTTATCCAACAGCTGACCAATGTCTTCCAAAGAAAGTACCCCAGCCACATCCACGGCATCAAGAATCAATACTTGAGCATCCGTTAAATCCTCAGGAAGTTCACCGTCATAAAATTCATTTTTTACAATTCTAGTTTCACTAGCCAGCTTTAATGAGCTTGGAAGAGCCGCCATCATCACCTCTCCTACATGACACATGTAATATCCAGCAATCCATTCCCAAAGCAACAACTGGTTTTGGGTAACAATAGGTTCCTGGTCCAGCACATATTCGATGTACTTTACAGGGTAATCTGGTACTTTTTGATGAATGCATTGAACAATAGCAGTGTAGCGCTTATTTTTCCCAAGAGGCACCACTACCCGTTGACCAATCTTGACCTTTCCATTCAGCTCAAACGGCAACCGATAGGAGTAGTAATTTGGGACCGCAAGTGGCAATACTACATCGATAAAATATGTAATTCGATTGGTACTCAAAGTGGATTTGAATTGGCTAACATTCAAAAATAAAAAGCTAATTGATGTTTAGTTCAGTTAATATGAATAACTTTTGGTACAAGTTAATAACAATACCCAAAAAATGAGGAGTCTAATTTTGGAAGTTATATCCATTATTAGTTCCTTTGAGCTAATGAAAACAGGCCTTAGTCGTATGAAAAAACATCTTTATATACAATTTATTTCACTAAGTATTGGAACCCTACTATTTGTTTGCTGCGGTCAATCTGAAACCATTGCTGATCAGCAAGAAACCGCAACAGCCCCAGCTGAAATTGATTCCTCAAATGCAATGATTAACATTGGCGGATCCATTTTCAGTATTCCATCACCCATTCAGTCTACCATGCTCATGAATAAAGTAGGTGCTGAGTTCAATCCAAATATGCTCAATCCAAAAGAAAACATCGACAATTATTCTTCTGATTTTCTTAAAGCCCTGAACCTTGGCGTATACGGCTGTGATTTGGGATATGCCGCCGCATATGAAAACAACGACTTATCGCTAAAATACCTTGCAACCATTCGAAATCTTGCTGCTGATATTGACTTAGAAAATGCTTTTGATGAAAACTTGATTGAACGGTTCAGCAACAACTTTTCAAACAGAGACTCTATGTTTGTACTCGTATCACAAGCCTATAAAGGGGCGGATAATTACCTAAAGGAAAATGAAAAAGATGACGTTGCTGCCTTAGTTCTTGCGGGGGGTTGGATTGAAGCCAATTATCTATCTTCTGTCCTAATTAAAGAGACTGGAAATAAAGAAATCACTCTACGATTAATTGAACAAAAAAATGCACTTTCTACACTCATTAACATGCTCGAGCAGCTGGGATCCAACGATGACTATTGGGACCTTTCTGCAGAACTTGAAGAGCTGTATCACCTTTACGACAGTGTAGAGTTCTCATCAGAGTATGTCCCATCTGTTACCGATTACAACAACAAAACCACTACAATTAAAAGCAAAAGAGATATCAACGTTTCAGAAAATCAAATAAGTGCTATTGTCGAAAAATTAGTATTAATCCGAAATGAAATTATTCAATAACATGAAGCTATTTTACAACATACCTCTTATAGCCATTGGAATATTATCTAGCATTTCACTATTCAGTCAAACAGAATGCGATTTGGTTGATGAAGCAGTAAATCAGCTGCTTTCAAAAGTTAGCGACGACCAAAGTGTATTTATTTCTGACGGACAGGTTTATAAGGCATTTTTGAATGAAGATCAGAAAGCCGAGTTTGAAGTAACCCTTTTCGGTGGCTCCAACTACAGAATAGCTGGATCAACAGGTGACAATGACAACAGTTTTATCTTTGAAATATATGATAAAGAACAACCTAGAAACCTATTATTTTCCAACACTGAATTCAACAACAGCCCATACTGGGATTTTAAAATCGAAAATACCATAGACTGTTACATTGTAACCAGTATAGATTTGACTAAAAAATTATCTGGATGTGCTGTGATGATGATTGGTTTTGAAAATTAATCTTCTTTTTTCTTACCTTCAGAAAGTATTCCTATAAATACAATCAATGAGCGAACGAATTCTGAAAGCACTCATGCAACTTTTTGCAATCATTGCAAAAGTTGAGGTCAATGAGCAAACCAATGAAATTAGCTCTGATGAAAAGTCCAGAAAAGTTGTAAGTCTGTTCTTAAAACAAGAGCTGAACCAAGAAATGGTCAAAGCTTATTTAGAGCTGTTCGATAATTACATTGATACCCATCACGGAAAATCCAAGCGCAAAGACGGAAAGCGAAAAAGAACCTCTGTTAATTCAGTTAAAATACTTCGAATTTGCACACAAATCAATGAAGAGTTAAAGCAGCGTCAAAAAGTAATTGTACTTATTCGAATAATTGAATTCATCAACTCAGATGACGAAATTTCTGCTCAAGAGCTTGAATTTGCAGCTACTGTAGCGGAGACTTTCAACATTAGCAAAGAAGAATTTGAAAGCTGTCTAAACTACGTTACTGCCGATGAAAATACAAACATAAGCTCTGAGAACTATCTTGTTGTTGACAATAATCAGAAAAATAAGGATGCTAAATCCAAACACATCTACTCAGAAACCATACAAGGTTTTTTACGGATTATCCAAGTACCCTCAGTAAACACCTACTTTGTAAGATATTATGGCAATTCTGAGATGTACCTCAACGGTCAACTCCTTCCGGCCAATAGAATCCAAATCTTAACCCAGGGTTCAGCCATTCGTTGTCCTAGACTCATCCCTGTGTATTACAGCGATATCATTAGCCAGTTCTTAAGCAGTGACATTACTTCGAAAATCGTATTCAATGCTCAAAACATTCAGTATCGATTTGCCAATAAGCAGCTGGGATTGAGAGATTTTTCCTTGTCTGAAGAATCTGGAAAGCTAATTGGAATTATGGGTGGCTCTGGAGCGGGAAAATCAACGTTACTGAATGTACTCAATGGAAATTATGCCCCTAGTGAAGGTTCCGTTACCATCAATGGAATTAACATCTACACAGAACCCGAAAAGCTTGAAGGGGTAATTGGATTTATCCCCCAAGACGACCTTCTCATTGAAGAGCTTACCGTTTATCAAAATTTATTTTACAACTCTAAGCTCTGTTTTGGAAACTATTCAGATGAACAGATCAACGAATTGGTAGACAGCATACTTAAATCCATAGGTCTTTACGAAACAAGAGACTTAAAGGTGGGTAGCCCTTTGGAAAAAACAATTTCAGGAGGTCAACGGAAACGATTAAATATCTCCCTTGAATTAATTCGTGAACCATCGGTAATGTTTGTAGATGAACCAACCTCGGGTTTATCCTCTAGAGACTCTGAAAACATCATGGATTTACTTAAAATTCTAGCATTAAAGGGAAAGCTGATTTTCGTAGTCATCCATCAACCTTCCTCAGACATCTTTAAGATGTTCGATAAACTCATCATCTTAGATGTTGGTGGATATCCAATTTACAATGGGAATCCAATTGATGCGGTGGTGTACTTTAAAAAACTAGTGAATCATGTGAATGCGGATCAAAGTGAATGCGGAACGTGTGGTAACGTAAATCCAGAACAAATCTTCAACATCATTGACATGAAAGTGGTGGATGAATATGGGAACATTACTCCCAACAGAAAAATATCTCCTAAAGAATGGAACAGGCACTATGAAAACCTGCACGAAGAAAGTATCATTGATGAAAATCAGGAAGAAATCCCTGAATCTATCTTTAAAATTCCAAGTAAGCTAAAACAATCAATTACCTATTTCATTCGGGATTATAAGTCGAAGCTGACCAATACACAATACATGGTTATTACGCTTTTTGAGGCGCCTATACTTGCTGGGATACTTGCCTTTTTTGTAAAGTATTTTGGAGAAAATGCTTCAAACGATGCAGCTTACACACTTTATTCCAGTGAAAATCTACCACAATATTTATTCATCTCTGTAATTGTTGCGCTTTTCATTGGGCTAACAACTAGCGCAGAGGAAATCATTGGAAATCTTAAAATTTTAAAACGGGAGCAGTTTTTAAACTTAAGTAAAGGAAGCTATCTATTTTCAAAAATAACTTTATTGTTTGTCATCTCCTTGATTCAAACCTTTCTGTATGTTGTAGTTGGCAATTTAATATTAGAAGTTCATGGAATGAATCTCGCCTACTGGATGATTTTATTCTCCGTCTCTTGCTTTGCTAACCTTCTAGGATTGAATATTTCAGCAAGCTTCAACTCTGTCAAAGTAATTTATATTCTCATCCCCATTTGCATTATTCCTCAACTTTTATTTAGTGGGATCATTGTTCCATTTGATAAGCTTAACCCTCTTTTTTCCTCAAAGTCTCATGTGCCTGCCATTGGAAACATCATGGCCTCAAGGTGGGCATTTGAAGCATTGGCAGTTACCCAGTTCAAAGACAATGCCTATGAAGCTGATTTCTATGAATTTGAAAAAGTAATGTCTTTTGCCAATTGGAAAAAAGACCAATGGGTAAGCAACATCCAGTCTAAGCTCAAAAATATAAACAGATACATCGAAGCTGAAAACAAACAGGAAAAAGACAGTGCAATAATTGATCAGCAATTATCAGTTGTTGTTCATGAATTGCAAAAAGAAATCCGTCACAATACGTCTAGTTCTTTTAAAAGCCCAAAAAAACTGTACAAAAAGCTTGACGAATTATCCCTTAGCAACTTTGATCAAGGAGCTTACAGCATAATTTCACGTTACTTAAGCGATTGTAAAAACGGATATAAAAAGAGCTACAAAATCAATGAAAAGAAAAGGGACGAGTTAAGACGGTCTAAAAACAAAGCCTCTGTTGAGACTATAAATGAACTCAAAAAAAAGAGAGATGAAGGAGTAATCTCCCGAACACAATTCACCAAGACCAAAAAATTAATTTCAAGAATCAAATCAGAAAATTACAAAGCCTTTAGAAATAAGCACAAAAACAAAGCACTTGAAGAATTTGTTACCAATTCAAATACACTAAATTTTACCGATGAAGATGGGAAAAGTGTCATTCAAAAACAAGACCCCATTTATCTAGATCCTTACGACTCTAATTGGTTTAGAGCACACTTTTATGCCCCAAAGAAAAAAGTATTTGGTACCTACGTTGACACTTTTTATGCCAACATCATCGTAATTTGGATGATGACTTTATTGTTAATTGTAACACTGTACTTTGATGCATTAAAGTGGGTATTGAACAGAACCAGTAAACTACCAAGAATGTTACTGGGAAAAAAATAGTCTAGTAAACTATAATCTTCTTAGTGGTCGAAGATCCATTTATTCCCCTTAACAAAAGAACATATGCTCCTTTATTGTATATGTGTATTGATGAATCAGTTAACCTCGAAGCCTCAATGCGTTTTCCTGAGACATCAAAAAGCTCATAGGACTCAATTAAAGATGGATTTGATAGCATAAAAATCCCATGAGATGGATTGGGATAAACAGAAACTTCCAAAGATGGTGATTCTACAGCCGTGTTGTTGGTCATTTTAAAATTATCTACTCCTGCCTCAACCAAATGACCTGCTGCAGCTTGCCAATCGGCTGTTGAAACGACTACGCTTAGGTTAGAAATATCTACTAAAGAAGGATCTACAGTTGCAGAAACAGGCACCCACTGCATTCCACTATCATCGGAATAGTATTCCAGTACATTTATCGTGTTGGTTCCGTCAGTCAGCGAAACCCTTAGAGTATCGTTGGGATCTACATTTCCATTGCCTCCAGAATTGAACCACCAAAGTTCCATAGTAAGGGTCCAAACCAAGTTAGGAGCAGTAGTTAAATTCATTGAAGGAGAAGTCAAAATTGTAGAGGCCTGGTCAACATCGTCTGCGCCTGCACCTCCACCGGCATTTCCGGTCACATATGCCTTATTGCCACAATCTTGACCATCGTCCTCAGGATTACATTGATTGCCCTGAAAAGTAGTGCCATTGGGATTGGCTCTTTCCCAAACGCCATCAGGGGCAGCTCCAGAAACAGTCCAACCTAAATCAAGATTGAATAAATCTGCGTAACCTTCTTCCAATTGAACAACATATGTTGTGGACGTTCCATCAAAAAATTCAGCAGTTGAGCAATATTCTTGAAAACCCCATTTTCCAGCAAATACTGAATAGGTTCCTGGATAAAAGCTATTGAAAACAATTTGACCGTTAGCGTTTGTTTGTCCAGTAAACGAAAAATCACTGTTTTCAATCACAATCTGAACTCCTGGAACCGAAACAGAGAGCAAATCTTCAGAAGAAACTGTAAAAGAGAATCCTTGAAGAGGAATCAGCTGCACATCCTGGTTGTAGACAACTCCGTTAACTAGCGGAACACCATAAACGGTATCGGATAAATATTGAGGATGTGAATACACTACATCATAAGTACCAGCAGTTGCATATCCAGTCGCGTATTCACCAACTATAGTAGATTGGTCAATGACTGAAGTATTTATTATTTCTACTACCGCATTATTTACTGGAGCTCCAGTGGACAAATCTGTAATGTTACCTTCTAAGTAGCACCCTCTTTGATAATTTGCTCCAAGAACATATAAACCTTCCTCAATATCTGATGCAATGATATTTCCAGAAGGTAGCCAAGGAAAAACTCCCCAACACCCGTTAAAGCCATCTCCATCGTAATTGGGTGAGGTATCAAAGTTTCCAACCTCAACCATATTTCCTTTATTGGATACATCATGGATAACAACACCGTCTCTGTAATAAGAAGTGACAATGTAATTGTCGATAAAATGAACATTGTGTGGAATGACATCCATTCCTGGGCTACTTTGAATTCGATCGGTTTCAATCATATTTCCTGGGTCTGATATGTTGTACTCACCAATGAATCCATTGGCAATTTCATCAGTTGTGTAGATGTAATTACCATCATCAGAAATCCAAACATTGTGAGAAAAAAGACCAGGAGTAAGCTGCTGGCCAAGCATCACTGGATTTGAAGCAGAGGAAATGTCCCAAATGGTCATAAAATCATCGGATATGTGTGCAAGATACAAGGTATCTCCCCTGGCAACACCATCATGCACATACCAATCGTCTACCTCACCAATTTCTGTAGGATTGGTAGGATTGGAGTTTAAATCCAGCATAATACATCCTCCGTTGCCACGATTGGCTCCAAAAATGTAACATATACCATTCTCGTCGATGTATAAATTGTGTGCAGACTCCCATTCATTTCCTGTGGGTCCGAAGTAATAATAGGTATTGAGATTGGTATTTCCTGGAAGAGAATTTAAATCGATTATCAACAATCCGTTTTGAGCTTCCGTAGTAATATAGGCATATCCATTGTAGGTTTTCATATCTCTCCATATTGAATTCATGCCTGGTTCATAAAAAACTTCTACCGGATTGGACGGATTCGTTACATCTACAATTGATGTACCATCGTTGAGCCCAACAATTGCGTATTCTTTGGCTCCTTTTGACCAACCCCATATGTCGGATAAGTCTGAATTGTGCATGCTCACTAAATCTAGGTAACCAAGCTGTTGCATATTCAGCAAGCCACCTTGCGAATTAGCGTTTGGATCAGATGGTGTTTGGGAGAAGCACAATGTAGAAAAACAAATAGCGCAAAGAAAGAGTAGAAATTGTTTCATGTTGTGATTTTTAGAATGAGGTCATAAGCCAAATTAGTAACGAACCTAAGACGTTTAAAGAACGAAAAAGTTTCCTCAACAGCACTGGTATTTTTTTGAAGCCCTTTAAAGTATAAAATTAAACACCAAGTTTTGATAATGTTGGGAGTAAATCAAACATTTTTTCTATTTTTGTCGCCCAATGGTTGCGTAGCTCAGCTGGATAGAGCACCTGCCTTCTAAGCAGGCGGTCCCAGGTTCGAATCCTGGCGCAATCACTTAAGGTAAAGCTCAACTATAGGTTGAGCTTTATTTATTTTAGGGAATAAGCAATTCTAGTCACTCCCTTTTTTACTTTAATTTTACGAATGGTAATCTCCCCTATTTCTTTGGTTGATAACACATGTGTTCCTCCACAACCACATCCTTCAAAACCTTCAAAAGTTACAACCCTCGCAGACTTCCCTTCAGGAGCCCATATTCCCATTTTACTTGCCAGCTCAGCAGAAAGAGAATTTGAATGTATTGCAATGTTACTATGCACCAAGGAATTAATTGCTTGCTCGATTGGAGTTATCCATTGAGAAGGATTTTCTAAAGCACCATCGTACTCCACATAAGGACCTTCTGGAAAATGAAACCCTTTCGTAGGGTTAAGATGGTTCAGCTCCAAACTAGATACCGCGCAATCTAGCAAATGACCTGCCGAATGTACTTTGGCATGAAGGATTCTTTTATCAAAATCAATTGCTAGATTAACAGTCTTTTCACTTATCCAATGACCTGCTGAAAAATCACCATAATGCAACACCAACCCCTCTTTAGACAGTCGAACCTTTCGAACTTCGAATGTAAAATCACTGGAAGTGATGGTACCTGTATCAGAGGGTTGCCCTCCACCTTGAGGATAAAAAATAGTTTGATTTAAAATCAATGCATTTCCAATTTCATCTTGTATACAATCAATCGCATTTGCCTCTAAATTGGATAAATAAGTATCTTCCAAATAAGTTAAAGTTGTCATAAAAAATTGTTGATTCTTGGTATATTATTTGATAAGTTTCGAATTAAATGTAGTAAGTAATCCCTTAAAAATGTAATTTGAATTTAAAATCATTCATGAAACTTAATGTATTCTTAATTGCATCGATTGCTCTTCTGCTACTAAGCAAATGCTGTTTGGCCAATGATATTTCTCAAACTGAACAAGAGAAGCTAAAAAAAATCAAGCAGTCCGTACGCAATTACACCATTGAAAAATTTAAATCCATAGGCACATATTCCCCCTACAGTTTTGGAGAGCTTGTCACCATCAAGCCCAAGGAAATTATCGAATACGATCAGCTACTCAGCTTACAAGCTGAGTTGCCAAAGCTTGAGGAGAATTATGGAGAAAAATTAGATTCTGTAATTGCAGAAAATAACAGTCGAATCGCCTCAAAAAAACAAGAAATTCGCAATAATAAAATCTACCATTATTATAAAATAGATCATCTGTTTATAATTCGAGAAAAAAAAGGTGCGGATGTCCTTTATGAAATTGATTTTCAAATCTATCCTAATCTAAAAATAAAAGACGTTTCCATACAACTTAAAACAAAGCTTACGGCAGAAAAGAAAGATTTATTTGTGTATTTCATTGAACAGTTTCCACTTGTAGAAGACGAAGATCCTTACATCCAAAAAGAAATAAACACCAAATTACACCAGCAGTTGAGCGATGCGCTTGCCAATGAAACCGTCAATAAAGAAGCTGTTTTTCATCAGGTGCTTAACATTGTAAAATTTATTCGCAAGCACAATCAATTTGATGCGGATTTATTTTGCGCCAGTCAAGTGAAAAAATGGATAAAGAAAAATGAAGCATCGGCTTACAATTTAAATTACCGTCCTGGAAAATTTACCAGGTTAAAATTGGTGAACGACACAGTAATAAATGGCAATTCTATTATGTATCACAGGTTCCGTTTTCAATCTAAGTCTTCGAGCATGAAACAAACCGCTCTTTCCTTTGAGTTTGATCCCAATTATCTCATCGTAGAAATTATTGAATACAAAAAAGACTTTGATCAATTTTTCGA
>JAZADZ010000015.1:0-9266 GCA_036123135.1 Bacteroidota bacterium
AGAATAATTTAGCATCCCTTGGTGTTTTTTCAATTATTGACTTTGACAACAAGTACAAATCAAGCAAACGATTGGACAAAAGAGATTTTCCAGATTGGGCATACAATGGTCCTCTTTTGAATCTTTCAGTAAGAACATTTACAACGTTTTCTTTTCAGAAAACAGTAGAGTTATTGGAAAGATTTGGTGCAAAAGTAACCTTAAAAATTCCTCATACTTCAATGATGAACATTGAAGTTTCAGAAAAAAAACTAGCTGCACTTATCTCTTTGCCGTTTGTCAGATTTGTCGATTTAATTTCAGAGCCCGGAAAAGCTGAGTCTGATGATGGGAGAAACTTGCATCGCTCTAATGCAATTGATAACGATTACTTCGGTGGATTAAATTACGATGGAAATGGAGTAACCATTGCCATCAACGATGATGGTTACGTTGGTCCTCACATTGATTTTACTGGAAGATTAAATCAACAAAACGTTGCAGGTGACTTTACAGGAACTCATGGAGACATGACCACTGGAATTGCAGGTGGAGCTGGTAATCTTGATCCTACAATGCGTGGAATGGCACCCGCTTCATACATTCATGTTAGACAATATACCGCCAACATGTCTGGAACACTTGCTCTTCACCAAGACAGCGCAGTTATGGTTTTCAATTCCTCCTATTCAAATGGATGTAATGCAGGGTACACCAACACAACACTCTTAGTTGATCAGGAAATATTTGACAATCCAACTTTAATGCAAACATTTTCTGCAGGTAACAGCAACAATAACGATTGTGGCTACGGAGCTGGCGATCAGTGGGGTAATATTACTGGAGGTCACAAGATTGGTAAAAATGTAATTGCTACAGCAAACTTAAACGAAAATGATGTGGTTCTTAATAGTTCCTCCAGAGGACCTGCATCAGATGGAAGAATTAAGCCAGACATCAGCGCACATGGCAACAGTCAAATGTCAACTGATCCAAATAATGGCTATGCACCTGGAGGAGGTACTTCTGCTGCTGCTCCTGGAATATGTGGTGTTATGGCCCAATTACATCAAGCCTATAAAGAACTTAATGGAGGAAATGTTGCTCCATCAGCACTGTTAAAATCTGCACTGTTGAATACTGCTAATGATTTAGGAAACGATGGTCCAGATTTTATTTATGGTTGGGGAAAAGTAAATGCTCTAAAAGCAGCTAAATTGATTGAAGAAAATAGATATTTTTCAGCATCCGTTTCTCAGGGAGACAGCAATTTCCACTCAATTTCGATTCCTGCTGGTGTTAAAAGAGCAAAAGTGATGGTCTACTGGGCCGATCAAGAGGGTTCCACCTCTGCCTCCTATGCTTTGGTAAATGATTTAGATGCCTCCATAACATCACCCGCTAATTTTGTATACTTTCCATGGGTATTGGATCACACTCCAAATCCTGTAGCGTTAGCAGATCCTGCAACAAGAGGAGAAGATCACCTCAATAACATGGAACAAGTTGCTATAAACAACCCCTCTGCAGGTTCTTACCAGCTAAAAGTCAGAGGTACAACACTTCCTTTTGGTAGCCACGAATACTACGTGTTATATGAGTTTTTATACGATGATATAACTGTAACTTTTCCTATTGGTGGAGAGGGTTTAATCCCTGGAACGTTGGATAGAATTCACTGGGATGCATTTGAATCAACTGGAACCTTTTTGATCGAATTTTCATCTGACGGAGGTTTAAATTGGTCTACTGTTACAACTGTTCCTGGTACTGCCCGATTTACGAATTGGACGGTTCCATCAAACTTTACAGGAAATGGACGAATTAGAGTTTCTAGAGGTTCAGCGTCAGATCAAAGTGATGCTGATTTTTCAATTATGGATAGACCTGAAAATATCAGAATAAATCGTGTTTGCCCCAACCAAGGTCTAATTCAAGTTGCCTGGGATTCAGTTCCTAGTGCCACTAGTTATGATATTTTTATGCTCGGTCCAAAATTTATGGATTCTATTGGAACATCAACTGGGTTAAGCTTTGATGCAATAGTTCCCGATGTTAATCTAGACTACTGGTTTTCAGTACGTGCAAATGGTTCCAATGGGATGAGAAGTCTAAGACAGATTGCAGTTGAGTACAATGGGTCTATTGGAGGTTCTGTCAGCTGTTTTCTCTCTTGCGAAGGTGACAATGATGCTGGAATTAGCGAATTAGTCACACCACTTCCTCTTTTTGAAAAATGCAATGGATTATCTTCTACTCCAATTGAAGTTACTCTTGAAAACATAGGCTTGTATACTGAATCAAATTTTCCCATTTATTTTCAATTGGACAACGGACCAATTAATTCTGAAACTGTAACCAATGCTATTGCTCCTGGAAATACATTAAACTACACTTTTTCCAATTCTATCTCTTTCAATAACACTGGAATTTTCACATTGAAAGTTTGGACCGGTCTTGAAAATGATAGTACCAAATGCAACGATACCATTATTCAACTCATTGAAGTTAAGGAGCCTGTCGGATCATTCCCTTACGCGGAAGATTTTGAGTCGGGAACTTTTCCATCCAACGACATTTCTATTTTAAATTCTGACAATGATATTACCTGGCAGCGAATTGGTGTTACTGGACCTGACGGAAATACTACAAATGCAGTTTATGTAAACAACTTTGCTTATAATGCTGCTGGTCAGGAAGATATCATGCAAATTCTTACAATGGATTTAACAAGCGGAAACTCTGCAATTCTTAGTTTTGATTATGCCTACGTATTATACAGTGCCACTTATTCGGATGATCTAAGAATAGATATTTCTACCGATTGCGGATTAACGTATAATCAGTTGCTTTTTATGAATGGCGCAACACTTTCGGGAGGACAGACATCAACAGGAAGTTGGTCTCCTGATGCTGCAGGAGATTGGGAAAATGAAACCATCGACCTTAACAACTATTTAGGGAATAACATAACGCTTCGCTTTGTCAATATTACTGGATATGGAAACAACCTTTATCTTGACAACATTAATGTTGCTGTTTCTGGGCTTCCACCGTATGCAGATTTTCAATCTAATGTTAATTATTCGTGCGAAGGAGCAATAAATTTTGATGATCTTTCTGGAAATGATCCAACCAATTGGTTTTGGAATTTTGGGGATGGAGAAACTTCTACTCTTCAAAATCCATCACACGTTTATTCTAATAGTGGCACATATAATGTAAGCTTAACTGCAACCAACTCCTTAGGATCAGATTCTACTACCAAAAATGCTTATATCACCATTGAATACCCAACTATTTTCTCAGTTTTAAACGGAGAAGCATGCGTTAACAACCCTGTTGAATTAACTGCAACAAATGGAAACGGGACATTATATTGGTACAATCAGAACAACGACTTAATATATGTTGGGGATACACTAATTACTCCACCTTTAAATGTCCAACAAACCTACACTGTAAAAGATGTCATTGAAAAACCATCTGTCAATGCTGGACCAGTAGATAATAATTTTGGAACTGGTGGTTACCATGGGTCTGGGTTCTATGGAATTATAAATTTTACAGCTGATACAAGTTTTACCATTGAATCTGCTTGGGTAGATGCTGATGGAGCTGGAAACAGAACATTTTATCTTTGGGAGGGAAATGTTGCAAATGGCGCGAATCAACCCACAAATAATTTAATCAATCAGATTACGGTACCCATTGCCGATGGTGCCCAGCGAATTGATTTAAATTTAGATATACCCTCTGCAGGAGACTATGCAATTGGTGGAAATGAAATGGACCTATACAGAAACAATTCCGGACCTGCCTACCCCTACGAAAGTGCTGGTTTAGTGTCACTAACAGGTTCATCGGCTGGTGCCTCTGAGGATTATTATTATTATCTCTACGATTGGGAAATTAAAACTGCGC
The DNA here is from genome assembly GCA_036123135.1 of Bacteroidota bacterium. Taxonomy (GTDB): domain Bacteria; phylum Bacteroidota; class Bacteroidia; order Flavobacteriales_D; family Parvicellaceae. Next base: position 3,904 of record JAZADZ010000015.1, read on the forward strand.
CATGTGAAAGCCCCACTCAAGAAGTTATTGCAAATGTTGTTGAAACCAATTTTAGCCAAGAAATAGTGAATAACATCGTTTACTTTAGCGACAGTTCAAATGGAGCATCTAGCTGGTTATGGGACTTTGGCGATGGGTCTACCTCAACTGATCAACATCCGATTCATGTGTACTCTTCTTCAGGAACTTACGATGTAACCTTAACAATAAACGAAGGTTCATGCGTTAGTAATTCTTCTTTAACAATAACCGAGGTAAATGATGACTTTGATGTTATTATTATCCCTAATCCAACAACAGATCAAGCAAATATTATTTTCTCCAACCCAATTTCTGAAAATTTTTCAGTTGAGATTTTTTCAGTGGATGGCAAACTAATATGGCAGCAAAACATCGAGAATGGTGCAGATCAAGTTAAAATTGATTTGAGAAATTACTCTGCTGCGGTTTATTTAATTAGCATACAGTCTGAAAGCTTTAGTGAAATAAGAAGGATTTTAAAAAACTAACTAAAGCAATTCTTCTTTATTGCTAAGAATAATGCAATATTGTGAACTTTTCTAGTCTTACTTTTTCAGGTAACTCTTTTTAATTTCTTTTATTCTTTTTTTATCAATGTTAGTTTGAAGCTGAATGGATGTAATTGAATATCCTTGTTTTAGCATTTTAAGCGCATATTTCTCTTTTGATGTTAACTCATTAACCACATTAGTGGTATTCTCTTTTGCAGTGTTATCAGTTTTCTTTGAGAAATTGTTATTGGTATCAAGCTCATTGGATTGCCCAAGTGCATCTTGAATTAAAAAAAAAGAAAAAATCAAAAAAAAAGTTCTAAATAAATACATTTCTTGTAAAATTTAAATGTGAATTTTAAGTTTAATAGGTAAATAAATATACTGTAATTGAACAGTTGCTCAAAAATGTAAGGTTATTTAAAATGAAAAAACTATTTGATGATTTTACAATTGGTGTTGGTGCATATTGGAAAGCCATCATTTTTATTTTCAAAAATAATCTTTGGTATTACTTTTTCTTCCCAGTTATAATTAACCTATTACTATTTTTTATTGGTATTTCTTTTGTTAATAATGCGACAGATTTTTCAATCGAATGGGTTGAAAGCCAATTAAACGATAGTACAATTACTGGAATTTGGGCAATGCTTTTTCAATGGACAAAAGACAGTTTCTCTTGGCTTATATGGATCATGTTTAAACTACTTTTCCTGTATGTCTTCATACTTTTTGGTGGATATTTCTCTCTAATTGTATTGTCGCCAATACTTACCTATTTATCGGAAAAAACAGAGGAAATAATCACAGGACGTAAAAATCCATTTGATGTTATCCAATTAACAAGAGATGTCATTAGAGCTATTGTTATTGTAATACGAAATATGTGCATCCAAATCGTATGGATAATTATTTTTTTCATTTTAAGTTTCATTCCGATAGTTGGTTGGGTGGTCTCATTTTTTGGGAATATAATTGTATCGTCCTATTTCTATGGTTTTTCATTTATAGACTATACCAATGAAAGAAATAAATTTAGCATTAGCGAAAGTGTGAGAAACATTAGGGAAAATAAAGGTCTTTCAATCGGACTAGGGTTCGTTTTTTTGATTTGCTTTTCAATTCCTTTAATTGGAGCCATTGTAGCAAGTATAGCTTCTATCATTTCGGTAGTTGCAGCAACTATATCTATGATAGATTATTCAGAACCAAACTATTTTATCAAAAAAGAACTAAATTGATATTTACTTTTTAACCATCTTTAATTTAAACTTCAATAAAAAACTAAACTACGTTTCACATTATCAAACAAAAAAAATTATGAAAAAAGACAGAACAATTAAAATCTTACTTGCTGTGATAGCAATCAATCTATCCTTAATTTCTTTAAATCAATTCGATATATTCCCAAAAGCTTTTGGAAATTCAACTTCGCCTCCCAATATAAAGCCTCAAGAATTTGGACTAGTTCCTTTAAATGAGGATGGAACTGTAAGTGTAAGAATCGAAAGTTCTGATGTTGTAGACATTAATGTTCATTCATTTAAAGGAAAAGATTTTTTTGAGGCACTTCCAGTGTTCATTATGAATAAATAATTAATTTTTTACACATCGAATGTAAAAGCCATTTTTTTTATTGACTTTATAACTATAGACCTTTGAGCTGTAATAATCAAGATTAATGCTCTTTGCACTTGTTGATTGATTTACATCCGACGATGTCCAAAAACCAACATTTCCTCCAATACTTCCAAAAACAATTCCTGTCGAAGATCTTCCAGCACCAGGAAAACAGTTCATCTTTGATGAATTGATTCCATCTCCAAAGCCTTTCCATCCGGAACTACTTTTCAACTTTTTAGCGGCTTTTTCATATCCTCCTAAGTAGTTGATTAGCTCACTCCATTGTTCTTTGTTTGGAATTTCCCATCCAATGGGTGCTAATCCTCTAGAATCATCTACTGCATACCAATTGTAAACTTTACCAAAAAATTTTTTATTTACATCAACATAGCACCAGGCACCTTTGGTTTGATTAGACCAAGCTTCAGCATCTTGAATATGTGGAATAGTATCACCGTTTAGGTAAACAATTACGTCTAAATTATTACTCATCCATTCCTGCTCACCAATTCTAACAGAAGAAATATCATTGTTAAAATAAAAGCAGGAAAATAATACTATTGATGCAATTAAAAATAGATAAGATAATATTCTTAGCATGTATTGATGGTATAATCTTAAATTAAAAAATTAATTTGAATTAAGAGTTTCAGTTTATATTGAAAATTAAGTAGATATGAAGTTACTGGCTATTGAAAGTTGTAAAAATGACATTGAAAAGATTTAATAAAAACTGAATTATAGAATTAAAAAATCTGTTCTTCTATTTTTTGAACGATTTGAATCGGAACTATTCTCATATTTAGGTTGGCTTTCTCCATATCCTTTGAAACTTAATCTGGAAGCCACAACTTTGAGCTCAATCAAAAATTCCATTACCGAGAAAGCTCTATCCTTAGAGAGAGCTAAATTATCATCCTCTCCCCCAACATCATCTGTATGACCTTGAATTTCAATTTTAATTTCTTTGTTCTCATTCATCCAAGCTGCAAATGCTTCAAGTACCAATTTTGAAGCAGGATCTATGGTGGATGAATTGGTTTCAAATAATATATCCTGAATGGTATGAGTACTGCCCTTTTTAATGTCAGTTATTTCAAGTTCTTGGTCTTCAATGAACGTTTTATTTGATTCCTCCTTTTTAATCAGTTTAGATTCAAAAGCTTTACCCTCCTCTTTAATTTCTAAAACAACATCCTCCTCTCCACTCCCAATATTAGCGATGGCAACGTAACTACCATCATCACTAATGTCAATATTTTGTTCGTAGACGTCTCCGGACTTAAATCTGACCTCAAGCTTTGTATTTTTTAACGATTGAACGTCTTCAGTCTTGACTTTTCCTTTCATCAATACAACCTTATCTGGTTTGGCTTTTTCTGGGATGGAGAAATAAAAAATATCTTTTCCACCAGAACCAATGTCAGATCTTTCGGACGAAAAATAAGCGTAATTTCCATCTGTTGCTACGATGATACCCTCTTCATTACCTTCCGTATTAATCGGATGGCCAATATTTTGAGGCTCAATCCATTTTCCAGTTTTTTTATCCTGTTTGGTATAAAAAATATCAAATTCACCAGCACCAAGCCTGTACTCAGAAACTTTTGATACAAAATACAATGTTTTACTATCTGTGTGAATGAAAGGAGATTTATCACTTTCAGGGGTATTTATTGGATATCCCATGTTCATAGCTTTTCCCCATGAACCATCGGATTGTCTTTCAGAGTAGTAAATATCTACACTTCCTTTTCCTCCTGGCCTAGCAGATGCAAAATACAATGTTTTACCATCGGCAGAGAGCGATGGTTGAGCTTCCCAAGTTTGAGGACCATTTATGTTTGGTCCTAAATTCTTAAGCTCGGACCATTGATAAAATGAAGTATCTACTAGTCCTTTTTTTTCAATGTACTCTAAATTAGAAACGAAAATGTCGCAATTATTATAATTCCCATTTTTAGTGCATGCGCATATATACAGTTCTTTGTTGTTCAAAGAAATAGATGCGCCACCATATTTAGGACCTACATTAAAGGGAGAAGGCATAACCATTCCACCTTCAAAATCCTCTTGGGTATTCTGACGCTTACTTACAGTAAAATCTTGTATAAGCTGAGCAACAACATCGCCTTTTGCTTTGTACATGTATTCTCTAGTAAAGTAAAATAATTCATTATCTGGGGAAATCGCAGGTAGGAATTCATTTTTGGAAGCTGTAGATATATTTTTCAACAGAAATGGGGTGAAATTTACAGGGTTAGCATAAAAATCACAATAAAATTCAGCAACAGGTAATGTCAATTTTACAGAGTTGACCTGATCGGAATAATTTCTAGAGAGCTTTTCATAGTCGTCAGTTGGAAAATCAAGAAACTTTTTAAAATACTTTTTAGATTCGCAATCATTTACTTCAGCATAATAAACCCTGCTCAGATAATAATATAAATCTGCATGATAATCTGGACAAATTTGTTCAATTTGATGAAAGTATTTTTTTGGTATTTCCATCTTTTCACCTTTAGAAGAAGCTTTTCGAAAGCTAAGCTTGCCTAGTTCCCACATGCATTTAACACATTGGTCATCTATTTCAATGGCTTGCTTAAAAAAGGCTACTCGTTCTTTGTATTCATATTTTTTGGAATTCTTTGCTTTCGATAGGAGTTTAAGCACCTTAGCATCTGATGTTTCTGTGCATGGATTTATTTCTTGAGCAACAAATGAATAGATTAAAAATGTAGCTGAAAGCAAAAAAATATTCCGAATCATAAATCAATACTTTTGCATTTGTTCTTCCGAAATTACATTAAGGTTGCTTTCTCCAGAGGCTATGACTGTAGCTACTGTTGCATCACCAGTTACATTGACAACTGTTCTACACATGTCAAGAATACGATCTACTGGAAGAATTAAAGCAACCCACTCAGCATTTAATCCAACAGACTCCAGAACAATCATTAACATCACCACTCCTGCTCCTGGTACAGCAGCAGAGCCAATGGAGGCAAGCGTTGCAGTTACTATAATGGTAAGTTGCTGAGAAAATTCTAAATCAACTCCAAAATATTGAGCTAAAAAAATTGCTGCCACCGCTTGATATAAACTAGTACCGTCCATGTTTACGGTAGCTCCAATTGGCAAGACAAAACTTGTTATTTCTTTTGAAACACCAATTCTATCTCTCACGCATTCAATAGTTATGGGTAGAGTTGCTGCACTTGAGCTGGT